>JAHEBX010000204.1:0-539 GCA_024642045.1 Pseudorhodobacter sp.
ACTCGATCACCGGCGTTCTGAAGAACGCGCTGGATCAGGCCTATGTCGAATGGGCGAAAAAGCCGATGGCGGCGATTGCCTATGGCTCGATGGGCGGCGCGCGGGCGTTGGAGCATCTGCGCATGATCGCGGTCGAATTGCAGATGGTTCCGGTGCGCAACGCCGTTCACATCGGTGGCAGCGACTTCTGGGCGCTGCATCCGGGTCTGGGCGGCCATGGTGATATTGGCAAGATCGAAGCAGCATTGGCTCCTTCGGCCAAAGCAACGCTGGATGACGTGGTCTGGTGGGCAAATGCCACGATGACGGCACGTGAAGAAACGGCGGTTGACAAGGCCGCCTAACGCAAAAGGGGTGCCAACGGCACCCCTTTTCATTCGATCAGACCGGCAAGGGCAACCTTGCCGGTTTTGTTATTTCATTGCCATGCTTGCCGCCGATTCCGGCAGTTCTTCGTTAAAGCAACGCTGATAGAATTCAGCGACGGTCTGGCGCTCCAGCTCATCGCATTTGTTCAGGAACGACAGCCGGAACGCATA
>JAHEBX010000204.1:549-4915 GCA_024642045.1 Pseudorhodobacter sp.
CGGGCGCTTGAGCATCTGCGCATGATCGCGGTCGAGCTGCAAATGGTGCCGGTGCGCAATGCCGTTCACATCGGCGGTGGCGATTTCTGGAAATTGCATCCCGGCATGGGAGGCTCGGGCGAAATGGCCGACATCGAAGCGGCTCTGGTGCCCTCGGCCAAGGCCACGCTGGATGATCTGGTCTGGTGGGCCAAGGCCACGATGGCTGCGCATAAATCCAAATAAAAAGGGGCGCGGCTGCGCCCCCGATGATAGCTGGCGGCGGGGTCTTGCCCCGCCGTTGTTATTTCATCGCCATGCTTGCCGCCGACTCGGGCAGTTCTTCGGCAAAGCAGCGCTGATAGAATTCAGCGACGGTCTGGCGCTCCAGCTCATCGCATTTGTTCAGGAACGACAGCCGGAACGCATAGCCCACATTGCGGAAAATCTCGGCGTTTTCGGCCCAGTTCAGCACGGTGCGGGGCGACATCACGGTGGACAGATCGCCGTTCATGAACGCGGTGCGAGTCAGATCGGCCACGGTGACCATCTGCGAAATCGTCTTGCGGCCTTTTTCGGTGTTGTAATGCGGACGCTTGGCCAGAACGATGGCGGCTTCGGCGTCATGGCTCAGGTAGTTCAGCGTCGCCACCAAAGACCAGCGGTCCATCTGCGCCTGGTTGATCTGCTGGGTGCCGTGATACAAACCGGTCGTATCGCCCAAGCCCACCGTGTTGGCCGTGGCAAACAGCCGGAATGACGGATGCGGGGTGATGATCTCGTTCTGATCGAGCAAGGTCAGCTTGCCGTCTGTTTCCAGCACCCGCTGGATCACGAACATCACATCGGCGCGGCCGGCGTCATATTCGTCAAACACGATCGCCACGGGGTTGCGCAGCGCCCAAGGCAGGATGCCTTCGTGGAATTCGGTCACCTGCTTGCCGTCGCGCAGCTTGATCGCATCCTTGCCGATCAGGTCGATCCGGCTGATATGGCTGTCAAGGTTGACCCGCACCGTGGGCCAGTTCAGACGCGCGCCGACCTGCTCGATATGGGTCGACTTACCCGTGCCGTGATAGCCCTGGATCATCACGCGGCGATTATAGGCATAGCCTGCCAGAATTGCCAAAGTCGTATCGGGATCAAACTTGTACGTCGTGTCAATCGCAGGCACGCGGTCCGTCGCTTCTGCGAAACCCTTGACCTTCATATCGGTATCGATACCGAAAACCTCGCGGACCGAGATTTCTTCGGTGGGTTTCATCACTGTATCTGCCATTGCCCAAGCCTATATCAAACTGGCGGGCCAGGCCCGCGATCCTGTCCGAGTTGTGGAACATTCTGGCGGGGGCCGCAAGGGGAGCGGCTCACGCGATTTCCCTTCTGCGTGAGAAGTTGAAACCTTTGATCGGTTCGATGCGTAGATGAGGTAAGATCGCACATCAACACAGGAGACCTCCATGCAGCGCCGACAGTTTCTGATCTCGATGACCTCTTTGGCCGCTTTGACGGCGGCCGGCCCGATCCGGGCGGAAAGTTTTGAAGTGACCCTGACCGACGCCGAGTGGCGCGCGCGGCTGACGCCGGCCCAATATGCGGTGCTGCGGCAGGAAAATACCGAACGCGCGGGCTCCAGCCCCCTGAACACGGAACATCGCGCGGGCCTCTTTTCCTGCGCGGGCTGTGCGCTGCCGGTCTATCGCTCGGAAGACAAATTCGAGTCGGGCACCGGTTGGCCCTCCTTCACGCAGCCGATCAAGGGCGCTGTGGGCACCAAGCCGGACAACACCCTGTTCACCACCCGCACCGAAGTGCATTGCCGCCGCTGCGGGGGCCATTTGGGCCATGTGTTCAACGATGGACCCCAGCCAACCGGCAAGCGCTATTGCATGAACGGTGTGGCTCTGACCTTTGCCGCCGCCTGATCCGCGCCGCGACGCGCAGGGATAGACAGGCCGCAGCGGGGCGGTTACCGATGGGGCAGGATATCCTGCCCCTGTTTTGTGGAGTTCGCCCCTTGGCCTTGCCGGTTTCACCCCAAACGCGCGTCGTGACCGAGGCGGTCAAGCAGCTGTTGGACGGGCCGCCTGACCCTGTGCGTCTGGAACAGGCGTTGCGGATGCTGGCAAAATGGCGGTCAGGGCTGGTGGCAAATACGCTTGTCAAGCGTTCTGGCTCGGTGGTTTTGTCGGGGCCTTTCAAGGGGATGGTCTACGATAGTGGCGCGGCAGAGGGCTCGCGTGCCGCGCGGCTGATCGGCGCCTATGAGGCCTCGCTTGCACCCATCATCGAAACGATTGTCGCCAAGCCCTACCGTCTGCTGATCGACATTGGCTGTGCCGAAGGCTATTATGCCGTGGGCCTCGCGCGGCGGATGCCGCAGGCGAGCGTCTGGGCGCGCGACGTTGACGCGCGGGCGCAAGCGCTCTGCCGCCGGCTGGCCGAGGCGAATGGCGTGGCCGAGCGGGTGCAGGTTGGCGGCTTGGTAACGCATGCGGATTTTGACATCTGCACGAAACAGCAAACTCTGGTGCTGTGCGATATCGAGGGCGCCGAGGATCACCTGCTTGATCCCACCGCCGCCAAAGGCTTGCTTGCCGCTGATATTCTGGTCGAGACGCACGACGCGTTTCAGCGTGGACTGAGCGACAAGATCGCGGCGCGCTTTGCGCCGACGCATCTTGTGCAAAAGATCGGGCGGCGGCTGCAGGACGAAGGGTTGCCCGACTGGATGGAAGGCCTGAGCGACATGGACAGGTTGCTGGCGCTTTGGGAATGGCGCGCAGGGCCGACGCCCTGGCTGTGGATGGTGCGGCGATGACCAAGGCCAATGCCGCAATCTGGTATGCGCAAGACGGCTTTGAGCCCGCAGCCAAGGGGATCAACGGGCGGCGCGTGGCGGGCGAAAGTTTCCTTAGAGGCTTTCTGCGCCACGCGGATGTGACCGAATTCGTGATCCAGTCGCACAGCGAGCCGTCGATTGCGCCAGTGCGCGCGCTGGCGGCCGAGCTGCGCCCCGGCATGCCCTTGCGCCATGCCGCTCTGCTGCGCCCGTTGCAGATTGCGCCGGTGTCGACGGTGTTTTTTCCCAGCCCGAACTATACCGCCGAGGCATGGCGCCGCGCGCCCTATGGTCCTGCGTCATGGTCGCTGTGCGGTGTGACGCATACCACCTCAACGGCCGCGGTGATGCAGGGCTTTTTTGATCTGCGCATGGCACCGGTCAAGCCTTGGGATGCGGTGATCTGCACTTCGCGCGCGGTGCAGGCTTCGGTCAGCGATCAGATGGATCTGATTGATGCGCATATCAAAGAGCATCTGCGCGCCGAGCCCCCCCCGCGCCCGATGCTGCCGGTGATCCCGCTCGGGGTGCATTGCGACGATTTTCGCCCCGACGCCACGTCGGGGGCGGATCTGCGCGCGCGGTTGGGGGCAGGGCCAAAGGATGTGATTTTCGCCACGATCGCCCGCCTGACCCCGCATGAGAAATTCGACCCGCTGCCGATCTATCTTGCGATGCAGGCCGCACAGGCGCAGCTGGTCGGGCAAAAGCTGTTCGTCGTATTCTGTGGCCAGTTTCGTGAAGATTATTCGCGCCGGGTGTTCGAAGAGGGCGCTCGGACGCTGATGCCCGATGTGGGTTTTGCCCTGCTGGATGGCGGCAGCGCCGAGGCGCGAAGGTCGGTGCTGGCAGGCGCAGATGTTTTCATGTTTCTGATTGATAACATTCAGGAAACCTTTGGCCTTGCCCCCTTGGAGGGCATGGCGGCGGGCCTGCCCTTGCTTGTGTCGGACTGGGACGGCATGAAGGATACCGTGCCGCCCGAAGTGGGCTTTCGCATCACCACCCGCAGCCTGCCGGGTGGGTATCTCGCGCAAGAGGCGCTGCGCTATCAGGGCGGCACCGACAGCTATCTGCAATATTGCGCCACCGCCTCGGCGCTGACCGAGATCGACCAGCCAGAGCTGACCGCACGCATCCTGACGCTGGCGCGCGACCCTGACTTGCGCGCCCGGATGGGGGCGGCGGCGGCCAGGCATGTGCGCAGCAACTATGATTGGGCGGCGGTCATTCCACAGATGCAGGCGCTTTGGGCCGAACAAGAGGCGCTTCGCCACGGGGCCGAACAGCGCCGCTATCCGCCCGACCGCCTGCCCATCGCCCCTTCGCCGACGCATC
Source organism: Pseudorhodobacter sp. (assembly GCA_024642045.1). Classification (GTDB taxonomy): domain Bacteria; phylum Pseudomonadota; class Alphaproteobacteria; order Rhodobacterales; family Rhodobacteraceae; genus Cypionkella. Next base: position 4,709 of record JAHEBX010000204.1, read on the forward strand.
TTTTTCGCAGCTATCCCACCGCGCAGGTCACCCTGCAAGAAAGCCGATTTACCGCCACCAAGCGGGATCTGGCGTTGGAAACGGTGCTAAAGGCGCGCAACTACGAAGGCCTCAAGCGGGTCTTTGCTGCACCTGTCCAGATAGCGGCGGTGCTGGAGGTGGTGCGCGCCTCGGGCACCTGCGATCTGGCGGCGATCGAGGCGGCTT
>JAHEBX010000205.1 GCA_024642045.1 Pseudorhodobacter sp.
ACCCCCTTTGACGGTTGCCGGATGGAGGGTAAGGTTCTGGCAACCTATGTGGGCGGTGCCCAAGTCTATCAAGGATAGCCGATGCCTTATCTTGCCTCCTCCTCGCTGACTTTGGCCATGATTGCGCTTTTGGCCTATTTGCTTGGGTCCGTGCCGTTCGGCTTGGTGATCACCCGTGCTCTGGGCTTGGGGGATTTGCGACAAATCGGGTCGGGTAATATCGGCGCGACCAATGTCTTGCGCACCGGTAACAAGCCCGCAGCACTGGCGACGCTGCTGCTGGATGCGGGGAAAGGTGGGCTTGCTGTTCTGATCGCGCGCTATCTCGTGGGCGAGGATGCGGCGCAGGTGGCGGGACTTTGTGCGTTTCTGGGGCATCTGTTTCCAGTTTGGCTGGGGTTCAAGGGCGGCAAGGGAGTGGCGACGTTTCTTGGCACGATGATTGCGCTGGCTTGGCCTGTGGGTCTTGCCTGCTGTGCGACCTGGGCGGTTGTGGCTGCGATCAGCCGTATTTCGTCGCTTTCGGCGCTGGTATCGGCGGCGAGCGCCGGGGTTTGGCTGATGGTGTTCGGGCAGGGGCAGATATTTGTGCTGGCCTTTGTGCTGACCGTGCTGGTCTATATCCGCCACGCTGCGAATATCGCGCGGCTCAAGGCGGGAACCGAGCCGAAGATCGGCGCCAAGAAGGCCTGACGGTTCAAAGCGGCTTGCTATTTTGGTTTATTCTGATATTTCTGTCATTACAGAAATAAAAGGCTGATTCGAATGCAACTGACCCCTTCCATGCAGGACTTTATCCTCCACTGGGGAGAGATGGGTGCCAAATGGGGCGTAAACAGGTCCGTCGCCCAGATCCACGCGCTGCTGCATATTTCGGATAAGCCCTTGGATGCCGAAGAAATTTCCGAAACGCTTGGCCTTGCGCGGTCGAACGTATCGACGGGGCTCAAGGAATTGCAGGGCTGGAAACTGGTCAAGGCCAGCCGCGCCTTGGGTGAGCGGCGCGATGTGTTTAGCTCGGTGCAGGACATGTTTGATCTTGCCAATGTGGTGGTTGAAGGACGGCGGGAACGCGAGTTTGTGCCGACGATCGCGGCGCTGCGCGGGGTGTCAGAGGCCTCGCTGCAGGATGGAACACCCGAGCACGTCAAGGCGCGGATGCAGGAGACCTTGGCGATGATGCAGACTTTTGATGATTGGTATCGGGATGTGTCGCGCCTGCCGCGCGGTGTGCAGCTTTTGGCGATCAAGCTGGGTGCAAAGATCGCGCGGTTCTTGCCCAAGGGGTGAGGAAAAAAATTTGCCCATTGATTTCGGGGAATACAGAAATGACTGATGAAATTGAGAAGTTTGAAACTTTGGACCCGATTGCCTTTGTGGGCGCGCTGATTGCAGCGCCGGTTCTGGTGGCACTGCTGGGGTTTTGGGCGGTTCTAATTCCGGTCTTTGCGCTGATCATGGGCGGACCGATCTATCTGGCGGTTGGCGCGCCTGTGCTGTTGGCGATGGTGACGCGGGTGCCGCTGCGAGGGGAAGTTTACGCCTGCGTGGCCTTTATCGCGCAAAGTGTTTTGGTGGGTATCGTCGCGATTTATGCGGCCCTGTTTCCCGAGGCAAACGCGGTTGCGTGGGTCTTCTTTGCGGTTTGGGGGCTGGTGTTTGCCCCGATTTGGGCAGGGGTTTTCGCCCTGCTTTACCGCCGCTGGCACAGGCCGGCACGGCTTTTCCCTGTCATGTGAAAGGAACATATCATGGCGCTTTTTACTTACTTGCTGGTTGGGCTTTTGAATTTAGGTGGTCTGGCGCTGATGATCCACCGCATTGCTGCCGAGGCGCGCAGTTGCCCGCTGGCAGGCGCTGCGGCGCGGGCGGCTGGGGTGACGATTACCACGGGGTTTGTGGCGATTGGCGGCGGCGTCACGCTGTTGATCGCGGTGCTGGTGCTGGTCGGGCCGAACCCAGCGATGGCGATTTTTGCCATGGGGCTGAACGGCCTGATCCTTGGGCTTGGGTTCACGCATGCCATCACGACCCTGCGTGTGGTTGTGCAGGGTCAGGCCGCTCGCCCCGAGCCCGCGGCGGCTTTGGCCACTGCTGTTGACGCGCTTTGAAAGGTTGGGGGGGCGGGCCTGTTACAGGCTCGCCGCCTCGTAGATCGGGGTCAGGCTGGCGCCCCAAGCGCCGTGATAGTCGCGCAGCCAGCGGTCGGCTTGGGTGGTGCCTGACTTCAGCGAGTGGACGAGGGGGGCAAGGAACGCCTCTTCACCCAAGCCCCGCGCGGCAAGGCCCGCATGCGACAGACCCACAGCGGCGCGGGCGAGGTCAAGGAGTTTGACGTTGTTCGCTTCACCCTGCAGCGCCTTTTCCGACGCCTGAACGCGCAGGGCCTCGCGGGTTTCGGCATCTAGGCCTTTGACCAGATCCCATGCGGCATCCAGCGCGGATTGGTCATACATCAGGCCCACCCAGAAGGCAGAAAGCGCATTGATATGGGGGGCATCGCCGCAATCGGCACCGCGCATTTCGATGTATTTCTTGACCCGCGCTTCGGGGAATACGGTTGTCATATGATCGGCCCAGTCTGACAGTGTGGGCTTTTCACCCGGTAGGGCGGGCAACTCGCCGCGCAGAAAATCGCGGAAGCTTTGGCCGAGCGCATTGATATATTTGCCATCGCGGTAAACGAAATACATCGGCACATCCAGCACCCAATCGACGTAAGCCTGAAAGCCCATGCCATCCTGAAACGCCCAGGGCAGCATGCCGGTGCGGGTGTTGTCCAAGCCCCGCCAGATGCGCGAACGCCACGATTTATGGCCATTCAGCTTGCCGTCAAAGAAGGGGCTGGAGGCGAAAAGCGCGGTTGCAACGGGTTGCAGGGCGATGGCCACGCGCAATTTTTGCACCATGTCCTCCTCGGACGCGAAGTCGAGGTTCACTTGCACGGTCGAGGTGCGATACATCATCTGGGTGCCATGCGTGCCCACGCGCCCCATATAGTCGGTCATCAGCCGGTAGCGGCCCTTGGGCATCACCGGCATTTCGGCGTGGCTCCATTCAGGTGCCGCACCAATGCCCATGAATTTGATGCCAAGCGGGTCAGCGATGGCGCGAACCTCATCCAGATGGTTTTGCAACTCGGCGGCGATTTCGTGCAGGGTTGTCAGTGGCGCGCCCGACAGCTCGAACTGCCCGCCGGGTTCCAGGGACACATTGGCACCATTACGGGTAAGACCGATGACGTTGCCGCCTTCGGAAACGGGAGTCCAGCCGAAGCGGTCTGCAAGGCCCGCGAAGACCGCCGAGATCGACCGTTCGCCCGCATAAGGCAGCGGCGCGCGGGTGTCGGTGAGCCAGCCGAATTTCTCATGCTCGGAGCCGATGCGCCAATCGGCCTTGGGCTTGCACCCCGAGGCCATGTATTCGGCAAGCTGCGAGAAATCTTCGATCGGGCCGCCGCCGGACTGTGGAATCGACATGGGCGCACCCCTTGGTTCAAGTTTCAGGGTGGAATAGGTGTCTTGTGGCGGGGGCCAAGTCAAGGGCCAGACTTGAAGCTGAACGGTTTCGGATGGAAATAGCTGCCAAGCGTCACGGTCTGGTGACAACGCCCTTGCCTTGCCGGCGCCAGACCAACCGCATTTCAGGCATGTCGGCGCGAGTTGGCACGTTCTGGCCTGTGGCTTCGGGCGGTTGCAGGGCGGCCACAAGGTCGCCCGTGTTCATCGCGGGCAGCGCGGCGAATGCGTCAAACAGTCGCTCGGCGCCCAGGGCATCGACCGGGATCAGCAGGGCCTGGCCGTCAAGTTGTTTCAGCCGCCATACCCGTCGGCCCCGCAGTGTCAGCAGGCGGATTTCCTCAAGGTCGGCGATCGAGATGAAGCCGCCGCCTTGCGGGCCAAGATAGCCAACTTGGGCCTCGTCCACCTCGACCACGCCGGGGCTATCGACATCTTGGGCAAAACGCAGGCGGCGATAAGCGAGAATTCCCCAGGCCACACCAAGCGCGCTCACGCCCGTGCCCAAGGGGGTGAGCAGGTAGCCCCCCATGCCGATCAGCCAGAGGCCCGCGCCAAGAATAACCGCGCCCGCGATCACTTCGCGAAGGCGCCATGCGAGGGCGGTGACTTCGGGGCGGATCAGGGACATTTTGCGGGATGATGGTCAGGATGAACGGCGCTGGCCTGAGTGCAGGCAGATCCGTGGTGTCTTGCGCGTTTGGTTGCTGCGCCTTGATGCCCTGCGTCCTGCAACGCGCGAAGGGTCCACCTTCTGCTAGGTGTCTGGCGCTTCATGCCCAATCCCCCAAAGCCTGTTGCCACAGTGTCAGCGCGGCCACGGCGGCGGTGTCGGCGCGCAGGATGCGGGGCCCCAGCGAGATCGGATGCACCATTGGAAGGGCGCGCAGGCGGGTTTTCTCGTCGGCGGAAAAGCCGCCCTCGGGGCCGATCAGGATTGCCCAAGGTGCGCCGCGCAAGGACGGCAGGGAGGGCGCTTGCCCCGTCAGGCTTTCGTCGCACCACATCAGATGTCGCTCTGCGGGCCAGGCGGCAAGGAGCTTGTCCAGCGAGGTGATATCGGTCACCTCGGGCACGAAGGTGGCGCCGCATTGCTCGGCGGCCTCCATCGCGTGGGCTTGCAGGCGGTCTTGGCGGATGCGGTCGGCATTGGTGTGGCGGGTCTGCACCGGCATGATACGGGCGGCGCCCATCTCGGCGGCTTTCTCGACGATGAAATCGGTACGGGCCTTTTTGATCGGGGCGAAGATCAGCCAGAGGTCGGGGGGCAGGCGCAGGGGGGCTGTTTGTGCCTCGCAAATCAGAATGCCGCCGCGTTTGCCTGCCTCGGCCACGGTCGCGCGCCATTCACCATCGCGCCCGTTG
>JAHEBX010000062.1 GCA_024642045.1 Pseudorhodobacter sp.
GTCCAGTTCGATGTGAAGGTGGACAAAAACGCGGCTTCCAGCGGTGCGGGTTTTCAGGTCGTGAAATCCGTGCACTCCGGGCCAGTCGTGGGCGATTTTGGCGATACCCTCAACGATCTGCGGGTCCGCTGTGCGATCCATCAACGCATCCCAAGCGCCGCGCCCGATCCGCACCGCCCCGATAACCAAAAGCCCCGCCGCCCCCAGTGCCACGATCGAGTCGATCGAGGCCAGCCCAAGCGCTTTCGAAGCCCAGAGCGAGATGATTGCGCCGATGTTGGGCAGCAGATCGCCCAGATAATGCAGCCGGTCTGCTGCCACCACGCGACTGCCGGTGCGTCTGGCCACACGGCCTTGCCACCAGACCAGCCCCAGCGTCAGCGCCACCGAGGCCGCCATCACCATCATCCCCGCGCCCTGATCGCGCAGCTGGCCAACCTCGGGCGCAAGCAGGCGCGAGATCGCAGCCCAAGCGATAACCCCCGCCGAGATCAACACGAACAAGGCCTGTCCCAGTGCCGCCAGATCTTCGGCCGAGGTGTGGCCAAAGGCGTGATCTTCATCGGCGGGCTTGGCGGCATAGATCAGCGCCGCCATCGCGCCCAGCGACACCATCAGATCCATCGCGCTGTCGGCGAGCGACGCCGCAACCGACAACGCCCCGGTTGCCGACAGCGCCCAGAGTTTGAGCATCACAAGCGCAGCTGCAATCCCGACCGAGGCGAGCCCGGCCGAGTAATTCAGCTTGATGCTGTCAGTGCCGCTCATCTGGCCCCCAATCCATCGCGCCCCACGCAGCCTTACGCGCGACGGTTAGGCCTATCCTAATTCAGAATCTCGTCAGGATCGACACCCCAAAGCGCGGTTTTCTCGATCCAGCCCTTGTCGCCGTCGGTGCTGACCCGGCACCAGTCCTTGTTGCATTCCAACAGCTTGCCGATCACGTTGCGCTCGGCCTTGAAGGCCACTTGCGAGCTTGCGTCGGGTTTGTCGTGAAATTCTGCCTGATCTTGAATGACCAACACCGCACGCACACCCGACAGCAGCGAGTAGTGCACCCAGCCACCCAATCCCTCGGAATCCTCGACGCGGCGCCAATGCTCATGCTCGGCGGTGATCCGCAGCGGCATGCCTGAGGCCTTGAACACCCAGTCGATGCGATGCGTCAGGCCCGGGCCGCGGCGCGCGTTGCCTTCGTGACCTTTCAGGCTGACATAGCGCGGGATTGGCAGGTTGGTCACCGCGCCTTTGTTCGGATCGCGTGGCATGTCTTTGCCCGCGACTGGGTTGGCCTGCGGCATGGCCTCATCGGCACGGGCGGCGGCCTCGTCCGAGGGGGCCTCCTGCGCCAGCACGGGGCGAACCAAAGCCGCCAGCCCGCCTGCCAAAGCCGTGGTCAAAAACTGTTTCCGGTTCATCCTGCCGCCTCTTTGCGCAACGGGGGCTTGTGGATTGCCCCGCTTGTCGTCACTTTGACAAATAATACTCGGATATGGAAGTGCAGGGAGGCCCTCATGCCAGCAACCCGTTTAAACGTTGTCGTGACAAGGGCCCTGCCCGAAGTGGTCGAGACGCGGATGAAAGAGCTGTTCGATGTAGAGCTACGCGATCCCGACACGGCGATGACCCGCGAAGAGTTGGCGGATGCGGTGGGGCGCTGCGATGTGTTGGTGCCCACGATCACCGATCAGATCGACGCCGCCCTGATTGCCAAGGCGGGCCCCCGGCTGAAACTGATTGCCAATTATGGTTCGGGGATCGATCATATCGACGTGGCGACGGCCCGCCAACGCGGGATCCTCGTCTCGAACACCCCCGGCACCGTGACCGAAGACACCGCCGATATGACGATGGCGCTGATGCTGGCCGTCACCCGCCGCATCCCGCAGGCTTTGGCCGAATTGCAGGCGGGCAAATGGCAGGGCTGGTCGCCGATGGCCCATCTGGGCGGGCGGCTGGGCGGGCGACGCCTGGGCATTCTGGGCATGGGGCGGATCGGCTCGGCCGTGGCACGGCGCGCGCGCGCCTTTGGTCTGCAAGTGCATTACCACAACCGCAAACGCCTGCGCCCCGAGGCCGAGGCCGAGCTTGAGGCGACCTATTGGGAAAGCCTTGATCAGATGATCGCGCGGATGGACATCATCTCGATCAACTGCCCGCATACGCCCTCGACCTTCCATCTGCTGAACGCGCGGCGGCTCAAGCTGTTGAAGCCTTCGGCGGTGATCATCAATACCTCGCGCGGCGAAGTGATCGATGAGAACGCGCTGACCCGCGGCCTTGCGGCAGGCGAGATTGCGGGCGCGGGGCTGGATGTGTTTGAACATGGCACCGAAATGAACCCGACGCTGCGGGCGCTGCCCAATGTGGTGCTCTCGCCCCACATCGGTTCGGCCACAGTCGAGGGGCGGATCGAGATGGGTGAAAAGGTCATCATCAACATCAAGACCTTTGCCGATGGCCACCGCCCCCCGGATCAGGTTGTCCCGGCGATGCTCTGACGTGGGTTACGAGCGGGGCGCGGCGGCGAAGTTCGCGCAATGCCGGTTGAACCTTTGACCCCAAACCACTAGGTAGTTTCAAAGCTCAAAACCAAGGCGAGACATGGAAATATTCACCACGGCCGGCTTTCTGGCACTGCTGCAAGTGATCGGGATCGACCTTGTTCTTGCGGGTGACAATGCCATTGTCATCGGTCTTGCTGCGGCGGGGCTGGCCAAGGAAATGCGCGCCAAGGCGATCCTTGTCGGCATTCTTGCCGCCACGGTGCTGCGGATCGGCTTTGCGCTGATCACGACGAAATTGCTGGCCATAGTCGGGCTGTTGCTGGCAGGCGGCATCCTGCTGCTGTGGGTCTGCTGGAAGATGTGGCGCGAACTCAAGGAACAGCACGACGAGGCGAACCGCGCGAACGAGGCGTTGTCGGGGCAAGATCTGAACGCAGATGGCGTGGTGGCGGGCGGTGGCTGCACCAAGTCCTTCCGCCAGGCCGCAACGCAGATCGTGATCGCCGACATTTCGATGAGCCTTGATAACGTTCTCGCTGTGGCAGGGGCCGCGCGCGAACATCCCACCGTTCTGGTGATTGGCCTTGTGTTGTCGATTGCCATGATGGGCCTTGCCGCCAGCTTTATCGCGCGGCTGCTGCATCGTCATCGCTGGATTGCCTATGTCGGTCTGGCGATTATCGTCTATGTCGCACTGGATATGATCTGGCGCGGCTGGTGGGAAGTCGAACCGATGTTAATGGGTTTGATCTGACTCGGCCTTGGCGGCTGTGAAACGCTCCGCGGGGGATATTTAGGCCAGTATGAAAGCCAAGGGCGCTTAGAACCGTGTGGTTCGGTAGGGGCCAAGGTCGATCTGAGGTGCACGTCCTGCGATCAGATCTGCCATCAGGGCGGCGGTGATCGGCGCAAGCGTCAGCCCGATGTGGCCATGCCCGTAGGCATGCAGAATATCATCACCCGCACGGCTGGCGCCGATCACGGGCAGGCTGTCGGGCATCGACGGGCGAAACCCCATCCATTCGCGGTCAGGTTTACCCAGATCGGGAAACAGCGCCCGCGCTCCATTTGCAAGCAGGGCAAGCCGGTGAGCCGAGGGCGGCGCGGTCAGCCCGCCCAGCTCCACCGTTCCTGCCACACGCAGCCGTCCCGACATCGGGCAGAGATAAAATCCGCGCGTGGTGGGACAAGTGGGGCGGCTAAGCCGCGGCGTCTGCATGTCCCATTCCAGATGATAGCCCCGCTCGGTATCGAGGGGCACGCGGTCGCCTGCCTGCGCGGCCAGGGCGCGGGAATGGGCACCTGCTGCGATGACGACCCGCTTTGCCTGCACAGTCATTTGCGGCCCTGTCACGACCACGCCGCCGCGCGTCCGCACGATCGCATCGGCCCGTGCCGGAACGAAGCCCGCCTTGTCAAAGACCCGCTCGGCAAGCCGCTGGACCATCTGGCCCGGATCGGACATGAACACCGCCTTTGGGAAAAACGCGGCCCCGCCTTCGACATGCGGCAAGTTCGGCTCCATCTCGGCGAGGGCCTGTGCCGAGATCAGCTCGGCAGTGATGCCGATGCTTTGACGATAGCCGATGTCGCGGCGTGCTGCCTGAAAGCCGCGCGCGGTCTCATAGGCGTAAAGGCAGCCGCGCCGTTGCAAGATTGCCGCGGCGTCGATGCGCGCTGCCAGTGCTTCCCAGCGCGGGCAAGCGTCGGCGACCAGCGCTGCAATCGCGCGCGCATTGTGTTCGGCCTGAGCTGGCAAAGACTGCCAAGCGAACCGCAACAGCCAGGGCGCCAGCGCCATCAATCCCGCCCGCCGGATCGCCAACGGCGAGTTGCGATCAAACAGCAGCGACGGCAAGTTGCGCAGCACATCCGGCGTGCCCACCGGCATCACCGCATAGTCGGCAATCGTGCCCGCATTTCCATAGCTTGCTCCCATGCCGGGTTTGGCGGGGTCGATCAGCACGACCTCGCGCCCCTCGGCCAGCAAGGCCTCTGCCACGGCAAGTCCAACGACTCCCGCGCCGATGACGACAATATCTGTTGTCAGTTTTTGCATCGGCACGGGGCTTGTCTTACATGCAGGCGTCAAACAGCGCGCGGGTATTCTCGCGCGTCATCTCGACCGGATTGCCGCCGCAGGACGGATCCTCGAGCGCCATCTCGGTCAGCATATCCAGATCTGCGAATTGCACGCCCATGGCCGAGAGGGTTTCGGGAATGTTCAGCAGAGTCCGCAATTCCATCACCTGATCATGAAATCCCGCAAAGCCGCCCTCAAAACCCAGATAGGCCGCTGCGCGTTCGATCAGCGTCTCAATCGCGGGGCGGTTGAACTCGAGCACCATGGGCATGACCACGGCATTGGTGGTGCCGTGATGGGTCCCGTAAACAGCGCCGACGGGATGCGAGAGGCTGTGGATCGCGCCAAGGCCCTTTTGGAACGCAACCGCGCCCATTGCCGCCGCCGACATCATATGCGCGCGCGCGTCCAGATCGTTGGGGTTGGCATAGACTTTTGGCAGGTTCTCGAACACCAGGCGCATGCCTTCCAGAGCAATCCCTTGCCCCATCGGGTGATAATGCGGGCTGCAATAGGCCTCCAGGCAGTGCGCCAGCGCATCCATGCCGGTGCCTGCGGTGATGAATTTCGGCATGCCGACGGTCAGCGCGGGGTCGCAGATCACGACCGCGGCCATCAGGTCAGGATGCCAGATGATCTTTTTCTTATGCGTCACCGAATTGGTCAAAACGCCAGCGCGGCCCACTTCCGAGCCGGTGCCAGCCGTGGTGGGCACTGCGATCGTGGGCTTGATCGCCTTGCGATCCGCGCGGGTCCACCAGTCGCCGATGTCCTCCAGCTCCCAGACCGTCAGACCTGCCGGCTGATCGGCCATGAGCGCGATCATCTTGCCCAGATCAAGCGCCGAGCCGCCGCCAAAGCCGATCACTCCGTCGTGTTTGCCGGCCTTGAACGCGGCAATGCCTGCGGCCATGTTGATCTCGGTCGGGTTGGCATCGACCTCGGAAAACACGGCACGACCAAGACCTGCGGCCTCGAGCTGGTCCAATGCCGCTGCGGTGATCGGCAAACTTGCCAGCGCACGGTCGGTGACCAAAAGCGGTTTGTGAATCCCGCTGGCCTTGCAATGCTCGGCCAGTTCCGAAATACGGCCGACGCCGAATTTCATCGCGGTGGGATAGGACCAGTTCCGGTTGGGAACGTTGTGGGTCATGGGGTCAGACTTTCTTCAGGTGGTAGGATTTCGGACGGGTCACCGAATGGAAACCCAAGTAAGACAGCGAGCCGCCGCGGCCTGTGTCCTTGCAGCCAGTCCAGCAGAGTGCAGGGTCAAGATAGTCGGCGCGGTTCATGAACACTGTGCCGGTCTCGATCTGCGCACCGAGCGTTGCGGCGGTGTCATAGTCGTTGGTCCAAACGCTTGCGGTCAGGCCATAAGGGCTGTCGTTCATCAACCGCAAAGCCTCGGCGTCGTCCTTGACCTTCATGATGCCCACCACGGGGCCAAAGGATTCCTCCATCATTACCCGCATGGAGTGATCAACATTTACAAGAACTTGCGGCGCAAGATAGGCGCCACCGTCATCGGCAGGGAACAGGCCTGGATCGATCAAAGCCTTGGCACCAGCGGCCACAGCCTCGGCGATCTGGGCACGCACCACGGCGGCAAACCGCTTGTTCGCCATCGGGCCAAGCGTGGTTTCTGCATCAAAAGGGTTGCCGAGTTTCAGCGCCTTGACCCATACGACGGCCTTTTCGACAAAGGCGTCATAGAGGCTTTCGTGCACATAAATCCGCTCGATACCGCAGCAGCACTGCCCCGCGTTATACATCGCGCCGTCCATCAGCGTGTCCACCGCCGCGTCAAGATTGGCATCCGCGCGCACATAGCCCGGGTCCTTGCCGCCCAACTCCAACCCCAGTGGCGTAAAGGTGCCTGCCGCCGCCCGCTCAATCGCCTGACCGCCCCCGACCGAGCCGGTGAAGTTGACGAAATTGAACGCTCGCGCCGAAATCAATGCCTCGGTCGTGGCGTGATCCAGCACGACGTTCTGAAAGACATCCGCAGGAATGCCCGCGCCATGAAAAGCCTCGGCAATCCGCTCGCCCACCAGCATCGTCTGGCTTGCGTGTTTCAGGATCACCGTGTTTCCAGCGATCAGGGCAGGAACCAACGTGTTGATCGTGGTCAGATAGGGATAGTTCCAAGGCGCCACGATAAACACCACGCCCAAAGCCTCGCGGGCCAGGTAGCGACGAAATTTGTCGCTGTCCTCGATGGTCTGCGGTGCGAGCGTTTCGGCTGCGATTTCAGACATATAGTCGGTGCGGGCGTTCACCCCGCCGAATTCGCCGCCAAAGCGGGTTGGACGGCCCATTTGCCAGGCCAGTTCCTCGACCACGCGCGGCGTCATTGCGTTCAGCGCGGCCACGCCTGCCTTGACCAGCGCAATCCGCTCGGTCAAGGCGCGCGCGGCCCAAGCCTTTTGCGCAGCCTTGGCACGGGCGGCGGCGCTCTGGGCCGCCTCAAGCGTCAATGGCGTGCGCTCGGCGTAGACCGAGCCGTCAACGGGCGAAATCAATTGTATCGGTTTCATCTTCTTACCTCGTAAGGTGGGGTGTCGCCCCCACCACCGTTGGGGAAAGGTGCGCAAACCATGCGCACCCTGCAATCTTAGGCGCGCTCGAGCAGACGCTGAAGCTCGAAATCAGTGACCACACGATCGGTCTCGGAAATCTCCCATTGGGCGGCGTGGTGGTAATGGTCGATCACGTCATCGCCAAAGGCGCCGCGCAACATAGCCGAGCCTTTCAGCAGCGCCGCTGCATCGCGCAGGTTATGCGGGATCTCGCGGATTCCGGTGGTGCTATACATATCGCCCGACAATTCCGGCTCCAGCTCCATCTTGGCCTCTATCCCTGCAAGCCCCGCCGCAAGCAGCGCTGCACAGGCAAGATAGGGGTTCGCGTCCGATCCCGGAATGCGACATTCCACCCGCACGGCCTTACTCTCGACGCCGCAGACACGGAAGCCCGCGGTACGGTTGTCGGCCGACCAAACCGCCTTGGTGGGCGCAAACATGCCGATGGAAAACCGTTTGTAACTGTTGACATAGGGCGCGAGGAAAACCGTGATTTCCTCGGCATAGGCAAGCTGCCCCGCGACGAAATGCTTCATCAGCGCTGACATGCCGTATTTGTCTTTCGGGTCGTAGAAGGCAGGCGTGCCATCCTTGGTCCACAGGCTTTGATGCACATGGCTGGAGGAGCCTGCGCGGCGGTGGTCGTATTTTGCCATGAAGGTCACCGATTTACCTTTGGCAAAGGCGATTTCCTTGACGCCGTTCTTGACGATCACATGGTTGTCAGCGGTGTCGAGCGCATCGGAATAGTGATAGTTGATCTCTTCCTGCCCGGCGTCCGCCTCGCCCTTGGAATTTTCGATCGGGATGCCGGCACCGTATAGGCCGTTGCGGATCGCCCGCATCACATCCTCTTCCTTCGAGGTCTGGAAGATGTGGTAATCCTCATTATAGCCCGAAACGGCCTTCAGATCGCGGCAATGGTTGTCGCGCAGATCGGCGTAAGAGTTCTCGAAAAGATAAAACTCCAACTCGGTCGCCATCATTGGCTCGAAGCCCAGCGCCCGCGCCCGCGCCACCTGCTTTTTCAGGATCGCACGCGGGCTGTGCGGCACCTCGTGGCCGTGATGGTCGAGCGTGTCGCCCAAGACCAAAGCCGTGCCTTCCAGCCAAGGAATGCGCCGCAACGTCGTCATGTCGGGGCGCAGCACATAGTCGCCATAGCCCGTCTGCCACGAGCTCGAGGCATAGCCCTGCACCGTGTTCATCTCCATATCCACGGTCAGCAGATAGTTGCAGCAGTGGGTTTCCCTCCAGCCACCATCGACGAAAAACGGCGCCAGAAACCGCTTCCCCATCAGGCGGCCCTGCATGTCGATGCCGCACACCAGCACCGTGTCAATATCGCCAGCCTTCACGGCCGCGCTCAGTTCGTCCAAAGTCATATTGCCGGGCATATCCGGTTCTCCATTGATCATCCCCGGATCGGGGCGCTTCAAATTCGGGGGTATGCACCCCCAGTGGAACTCTTTGCGCTGGCTTAGCTGGCCTTCGCCTGCCGCTGGATCTCGACAAGGCCCATGTTCAGCACCGCCGCCAACTGGTCGGCCATCTGCACAATTTGCTCGGGCGTCGCTATCAGATCGTTGCGCACCTCCAGCATCACATTCGGCACACCATAAGGCGTGGCCTGCACCCGCAGCGTATGGGTCACGCCATCCGCCGCCGAATAGGGCGCGTTCAGTTGTACATTCAGCCGCGTCAGCTTGCTTGCCGCCGTCTGCACCGCCACCGCGAAATGCGCATCCGCGTCATGGATAACGCCCAACTCGACCCGCCGCGGCTTGCCGTTATAAATCGGCGTAAAGGAATGCAGCGTCACCATCACAGGCCGCAGCCCCAACGCAAGCCGCCGCGCGATCAGGCCATGCAGCGCCTCTGCCCAAGGCAGATAGACCGCCTCGGTACGCAGCCGCCGCTCCAGCGGCGAAATCACCGCATTGCCCGGAATGGCGTAAACTTCAGACTGTGCGGGCATCGCGCTTGCCTGATCCGGCGGGCGGTTACAGTCGTAGACCAACCGGCTGACCGGCGCATGGATCAGCACCGCCTCCAGCCGCTGCGACAACGCCTGCGACAGTGCAAGTGCACCCGGATCCCAGGCGATGTGCGCGCGCCTTGCCTCGGCCGTCAGCCCCAGGTCGCCCCACCGCGCTGGAACAGCATTCGAGGCGTGCTCGCACACCAGCACAAAGCGCCCCGCCGCTTCTGCCCTCTCAACCAGCGGTGGATACCGCTCTGCCTGTGCCAACGCCGCCATAGCTGCGAGTCATCCCTGATATTTTCACTGAGGCTGTTCTTTTGCTTGCTTTCTGTCAAGAATGTTTCTTTTTGTATAAGTGCTGAAACAATAGTTCCAAGTGGGGCGAAGATGGCTGAAAAACCGACACTGGACGAACAACTGCGCAGCGCGCTGCCGGACCTTACGCGCGCCGAGCGGCAACTGGCCTCGCACATCCTGTCGCACTATCCCGTGGCAGCGCTGGGCTCGATCACCATTCTGGCCAAAGCCTCGGGGGTGTCCACCCCCACGGTGGTGCGACTGGCGCAAAAGCTGGGGTATCGGGGCTACCCCGATTTTCAGGCCTCCTTGCGCACCGAGGTCGAGGCGATGCTGGTCTCACCGATCACCAAGCACGACCGCTGGGCTGGCGGGGTGCCCGATACACATATTCTCAACCGCTTTGCCGATGCGGTGATGGCCAATCTGCAGGCGACCTTGGGCCAGATCGACCACGCCGAGTTCGACGCCGCCGCGGCCCTTCTGGCCGACCCTGCGCGGCACGTCTTTGCGATGGGCGGGCGGATCACCCATGTGTTGGCGGATTACTTTACCTCGCTGATGACGGTTGTGCGCTCTGAGGTGACGCTGTTGTCGGACAGCTCGACGACCTGGCCGCCTGCGCTTTTGGATATGAAAAAGGGCGATGTCGTTCTGGTGTTCGACATCCGCCGCTATGAAAATGCGGTCCTGCAAGTGGCCGAAATGGCCAAGGAACAGGGCGCCGAAATTATCCTGATCACCGATCGCTGGATCTCGCCCGCTGCCGCCCACGCCAGCCACACGCTTGCCTGCCATATCGAGGCCCCCTCGGCATGGGACAGCAACGTAAGCCTGATGGTGCTGGTCGAAACCCTGCTGGCCTCGGTACAAAGCAAGACCTGGACCGACACTGCCAGCCGGATGAAACGGCTGGAAGAGCTCTATGCACGGACACGGTTTTTCAGAAAATATCGCTAGTCGCGGTAGGACGGCTTTCGTCCTCAATACCCGCGCGCACGGTCGACAAGGTTCATTAAATCCTGTCCCGCCTCGGCGCGGCGGATGTTCTCGACCAGCACCCGCGCCGCGCCCGTGGCCCGTGTGTCGGCAGCGATGTGCGGGGTGACGGTCACGCGCGGATGGCTCCAGAACGGGTGATCCGCAGGCAATGGTTCGACGCGGAACACATCCAGCGTCGCATGGCCCAAGGCCCCCGCATCCAGCGCCGCCAGCAACGCTGCATCGTCGATCAACGCCCCGCGTCCCGGATTCACGATCACCGCATCGCGCTTCATCCAGCCCAAGCGGCGCGCATCCAGCAGGTTCTCGGTCTCGGGCGTCTTTGGCAGCAGCGTCACCACGATATCCGCGCGCCGGAGCGCCGCCTCCAGCCCCGCATCGCCGTGCAGACAGTTGATGCCCTCGACCACCTTGGAGGTGCGACTCCACCCCAAGATCTGAAAATTCAGCGCCGCCAGCGCGCGGGCGCAGGCTGTCCCCAGCGCGCCCATCCCCAACATGGCGACAACGCGTTCCCGCGCAAGCGGCGGGCAGGTCGGATCCCACACATGGCCCGGATTGACGATATGTCGGTCCATTCCCAGATGATGGCGCAGGGTGTGCCCCACCACCCATTCGACCATCCCCTCGGTCAGCCCTGTATCGACCATCCTGCACAGGGGTTGGGTCAGGGTGGCATTGCCAACGATCCGTTCAACCCCCGCCCAAAGGCTCAGCACCGCCTTGCAGCGGGTAAACGGGGTGAAATCCTGCAGCGGGGCCGAGGGCGCATAGATGATGTAATCCACGGCAGCCGGGTCGGGCGCCTCGGTCACCACCTCTGCGGCAATCCCCGCCTCGGTCAGCAAGGCGGGCAGGATGTCGCAATATTCGTCCCAGACGGCGGGGGCGGCGAAAAAGATGCAAAGACTCATGGCTCTCCTATTGCGCAAGGCTCAGGGCGGCATTGACCGCCAGCGCAAGTATCACGGCATTGTAGAAATAAGAGGCCACCGCATGCAAGGTCACCAGCCGCCGCAAAGCCATCGTGCTGACCTGCACATCCGAGACCTGCGCCGTCATCCCGATGCCAAACGAGAAATACAAGAAATCCCATGCCTCAGGCGCCCTGGTGTCGGGAAAGATCAAGCCGCCCGCAGGTTTTGCGGGCTCTGGCCGGTAGAAAAGATGCGCATAGTGAAAGGCGAGCAAAACCTGCACCATCCCCCAACCCAAGGGAACTGCTGCCAGTGCCATCAGCCGAAAGCCCAGTTCGCTCGACTGCGGCGAATTGAGCAAGATGACCGTCGCCGAAAGGCTGGCCACCACTGAGGCCAGCGCAAGGGCCAGTATCAGCGCCATGCCCGTCTCTTCCGCTTCGGCGCGGCGTTGCAAATCCTTGGATGTTGTCTTGGCGGCCAGCCGCAGCATCAGCACCAGATAGGTCGCAAAAAAACCATTGGCGGCATAAAGCGCGCGCAGGCCAAGACTTGTCGGGATTGCAAAGCTTGCAGCCCCAACCGCCAGCCCAATCCCAAAGGCCGCAAGGAACCGAGAATGCCGCCGAACGATGCCTGTCATCGCGGCCTGTGTACAATTGCGCTTTGCACAAGACCAAAGGCCAGCAGGATCACCAGCGTCGCCGAGCCGCCATAACTCAGCAACGGCAGCGGCACCCCCACCACAGGCGCCATTCCCATCACCATCGACAGGTTGACCGCGATATAAAGGAAAAAGTTTACCGCTACCCCAATGATCAGCAATTGGCTAAAGCGGTCCTTGTTTTGCACGGCGGCATAGATGCACATCACCAGCACCAGCGTATAAAGCGCCAAGAGCGAGATCGCGCCGACAAAGCCGAACTCTTCGCCCAGCGTGGTAAAGATAAAGTCGGTGTGTTTTTCGGGCAAAAAATTCAAGCGGCTTTGGGTGCCCTGCATGAACCCCTTGCCCGCCCAGCCGCCCGAACCCAGTGCGATCTTGGCCTGAATGATGTTATAGCCCGCCCCCAAGGGATCGGCGGCAGGGTCCAGAAAGGTGTGAATGCGTTTGTACTGATAATCGTGCAGCAGTTGCCAGCTTTTGCCCTCGGAAAAGATCACAGCAAAGATCGTCCCGCCCACCAGCGCGATCACCCCCGCGAAATACCAATAAGACACGCCCGCCGCGAACATCACCGCCCCGCCTGCCACGATCAGCATGACCGAGGTGCCAAGGTTGGGCTGCATCAGCACCAGAATGGTTGGCGCCACGATCAGGACCACCGGGATGATCACCCACAGCGGTCGCGAGACCTTTTTGTCGTCCAGCCAATCGTAATAGGTGGCCAGCATCATCACCAGCGTCACCTTCATCAGCTCTGACGGCTGGATGCGCATGAATCCGATATCAATCCAACGCTGCGCGCCCATACCGACGGTGCCAAAAAACTCGACCAGAAGCAGCAGGATCATCGCAACGCCATAGGCCAACCCTGACATCGACCGCCAGAACCAGATCGGCACCACCGCCACCGACAGCAAGATCACCATGCCCAACACGAACCGCTTGATTTGCGGCAACGCCCATGTGTCGATATTGCCGCCCGCGATGGAATAGAGCATCAGCCAGCCGATCGCCGCAATCGCGGTCAATAGCAGGATCAGCGCCCAGTTGATGTAGAAAACCTTCGACACACCGGTCGGGGCAAGTTTCAGGCGATACTCTAGAAAACTCATCTGCCTATACTTTCGACGGGGCGGGGGTGCTGCCATCGGGCAGGCGCAGCTTTAGCTCGTTCAGCAGCGTCTCCATCCGGCCACGTTGCGAGGCGGGATAGGCGCTGAGCGGAGGGATACCACCCGTCAGCGCCCGCAACAGCGCATCGCGCGCAATCGGGCCTGCGGTGCCAGACCCAGAGCTGCCATGTTCGACCACCACCGAGACCGCGTATTTCGGGTTGTCGGCGGGGGCAAAGGCCACGAACAGGGCGTGGTCGCGCTGCTTCCACGGCAGACGGTCGTTTCCAATGACGCCGCTGTCACGCTCTGCCGTCGAGATGTTGCGCACCTGCGCCGTGCCGGATTTGCCGCACATCTGCATGCTTGCGTCTTCGATCCGCGCGCCTTTGCCGGTGCCATGCGCACCGTTCATCACCTCGAACATTGCCATCTGCACCGCGCGCAGCTTGGACCCTTCGATGCCAAGGCTGGGCGCTGGCTCGACTGGCACCGGTTGATCGTTGATCGATTGAATGATCCGTGGCGCCACCTGTGTGCCGCTGGCGATCCTTGCTGCCATCACCGCCAGTTGCAGCGGGGTTGCCAGCACATAGCCCTGACCGATCGAGGCATTGATCGTGTCGCCGATCACCCAGTCTTTTTTGTAGCGCGCCTGCTTCCAGGCCTTGTCGGGCATGACACCCTCGGAAATGGCCGACATCGGCAGATCGGCGCGCGCGCCAAACCCAAGTTTGCGCCCCATCTCGGCAATCTTGTCGATGCCAACCTTCTGGCAGGTATCGTAGTAAAACACATCGCAGCTTTCGGCGAGCGAGCGTTTCAGATTCACTGTGCCGTGGCCCGCATGCTTCCAGCAATAAAACCGCCGCCCGCCAATCTCGGCATAACCGGGGCAGCGCACGATGCTGTTCTCGTCGATCAGCCCATCGGCCAGCGCGGCCAGCGCCGTCACCATCTTGAACGTCGATCCCGGCGGATAGGCGCCCTGCACCACCTTGTTGGCAAGCGGGCGGTGGTCATGCTCGGTCAGTGCGGAATAGTCCTTTTGACTGATCCCGCGCACGAACAGATTGGGGTCGAACGAGGGCGACGAGACCGCGGCGATGATATCGCCATTGGTCACATCCATCACCACGCAGGCCGCACTTTCATCGCCCAGACGTGCCTGAACAAAGTTCTGCACATCGGCGTCGATGGTCAGGCGGATATCCTTGCCCTTTTGGCCTTCTTCGCGTGACAGCTCGCGCATGACGCGGCCCACGGCGTTGACCTCGATCCGCTTGGTGCCCGCCGAGCCGCGCAGCGTGTCCTCCATCCAGCGTTCGACCCCGATCTTGCCGATCTGGAATTTCGGGATGCGCAGCAAGGGGTCGGGGCTTTCCTGCGCCTCGATATCCTTGTCCGAGACCGGGCCGACATAGCCGACCACATGGGCAAAGTCGAAATCGCGCGGATAATTGCGACTGAGACCCACTTCGGGCGCCACGCCGGGCAGGGCAGGGCTGTTGATCGAAATATGCGACAACTCGTTCCAGTCCAGTCGCTCGGCTACAATGATCGGCACAAAGGGGCTGTTGCGCTTGATGTCCTTCATCGTGCTGGCCAGATCTTCTTGTGTCATCGGGATGACATGGCTCAGCCGGTTCAGCACAGATTCGACCTCTTGGTCGGTCTTGCCAGCATCCTCGCGGGTGATCACCACACGATAGTTCTGCTCGTTGCCCGCAATCAGCTTGCCGTTGCGGTCCTGAATCAAACCGCGCGCTGGCGGGATCAGCCTGATGTTGATGCGGTTTTCTTCGGCAAGCAGACGGAACTCATCAGCCTGCTCAACCCCGAGAAACCGCATGCGCGCGCCCAAGGCCGCAACCATCACCGACATGCCCGCGCCCATCAACAGGGCACGGCGCGTCACGCGGCGTGCGGTAACTTCGGTATCACGGGGCGTGCGTCTCATTTCGCGCCAAGCTCCTTACAGACGCCGGCCATAGGCGTCGACTTCACCCATCGCAGGCTTTTGCAGATCCAGCACAACCCGCGACAGAAAGACCACTGCAGGATAGCACAGCACCGACCAGACCAGTTGCGCAAAGGCAAACCCTATGCCCGGCTGCGGCAACAGCACCATAGCAAAGATCAGCCGATAGATCACCATAACGGCAGACATCAGCCCCGTCACCAAAAGCCATTCGACTGCAAAGTTCAATTCACGAGTCAGTGCGACCCGCCCGCGGATGAACTCCGAAGCGAGCAGAACCAACGCCGTCCACAGCCCCGGCGGCCGCATCAGCAACAGATCCTCCAGCAGCACCACGCTGGCGATCAACAGAACCGGCAGATAATCCGGCCGCCGCATCGTCCAGGCAAAGATGACACAGAGCAGCAGATCAGGCCCCGGCATCCGCGCCAGCCAAACCCGCGCAAGACAAAGCCGCGCATCGGGCGCGCAGAGCGAGCTATCCGCCAGCGGCAGCGGTAACAGCCGCCAGAACAACAGGCCCAGCGCAATTGCCACGAACAGCGCCCGGTGCAGCCAGATTTCTCGTGTTGCCCCGTCAATCATCGCTTGATCTCAACCATTGCTGCCCCCCGCAGGTGGCGCCGTGGTCTCGGTCGGTGGCGGCGACGGAGGGCCTTGCACAGGCGGATCGGCCAAAAGCGCTCCGGGATCAGTGATCGGCGTCAGCTCGTGGCTGCGCAGCACCCGCAAGAACTCCAGCCGCTGATAGTCAGCAGCCAAGGCAACGCGCAACCGCTTGTCGGTGCCCAAGACCACCGTGCCCACCAGCAATCCGGCTGGAAACATGCCGCCATCGCCCGAGCTGACCACACGGTCGCCAGGACGCACGACATCGGGGTCTTCCAGAAATTCCAACGGAGGAAGGTCGGAATTATCGCCCGACATGATCGACTGCTGCCCCGAGGGCTGCACTGTCACAGGAATGCGGCTGTTGCTGTCGGTGAGCAGAATCACCCGGCTGGTCTGCTGACCCACTCCGGATATGCGCCCGACCAGCCCGATGCCATCCATCGTTGCCCAGCCGTCACGAATGCCGTCACGTGCGCCGACGTTCAGCAAAACGGATTGGCGAAACGGGCTGCCGCTGTCGGCCAGCACGACGCCCGTCACATGGGTAAGCTTGGGGTCCAGCCGCACATGGTTCAGATCCAGCAGACGGGCGTTCTTTTGCTCCAGCTGCAAGGCGGCCTCTTTCCAGGCCTTCATCTGGCGCAATTCCTCGCGCAATTGCTGGTTTTGCTCATACAGACGGGAATAGGACTGGAAATCATCCACCACCCCCAGCCCCCATGTTACAGGTGCCATCGCCCATTGGAACGAGGGCACAAACCGGTCCACCAGCGCCGAGCGGAACCGCTCGACCCGCGGACTGTCAATGCGCCACAGGAAAAACAGCCCCAGCAGCAGCAGAATCAGCAGCGCCACCAACACCCGCCTCAGCGGGCGGTGAAATTCTTCTGGATCAACGCGGTTTCGTGCCATGCCCGGCCCATTTCATCTGAAAAGCCAAAAGGCCACCAGCGGATCAGCTGTCGTAGTCGATCACGTGGCGCAGTTGCTTTTCATACTCCAAGGCCTTGCCTGTGCCTAGCGCAACGCAGTTCAAAGGCTCGTTGGCCACCGAAATCGACAGGCCGGTTTGCTCGCGCAACGACAGATCCAGATCGCCGAGCAGCGCGCCACCCCCCGTCAGCATCACGCCACGGTCAACGATATCTGCAGCAAGGTCCGGCGGCGTTGTTTCCAGCGCCTGCATCACCGCATCGCAGATTTGCTGCACGGGTTCAGACAAAGCCTCGGCCACCTGCGCCTGATTGATCTCGGTTTCTTTTGGCACGCCATTCAACAAATCGCGGCCGCGAATGGTCATGCTGGACCCGCGCCCGTCATCGGGCATCCGCGCGGTGCCGATGCTGGTCTTGATCCGCTCGGCCGTTGATTCGCCGATCAAGAGGTTCTGATGGCGGCGCAAATAAGAGATGATCGCCTCGTCCATCCGGTCGCCACCGACACGCACCGAGCGCGCATAGACGATGTCGCCCAAGGACAGCACCGCGACCTCGGTGGTGCCGCCGCCGATATCGACAACCATGTTTCCGGTCGGGTCGGTGATCGGCATGCCCGCACCAATCGCCGCTGCAATCGGTTCGGCAATCAGGCCAGCGCGCCGCGCACCAGCCGACAGAACCGACTGACGGATCGCGCGCTTTTCCACCGGCGTGGCACCATGCGGCACACAGACGATGATCTTGGGCTTGGAAAAGGTCGTGCGCTTGTGAACCTTGCGGATGAAATGCTTGATCATCTCTTCCGCGCTGTCAAAATCGGCGATCACACCGTCACGCATCGGGCGGATCGCCTCGATCGTGCCGGGGGTCCGGCCCAGCATCAGCTTGGCATCTTCGCCCACGGCCAGAACCTGCTTTTTGCCGTCCTTGACGTGATAGGCTACGACCGAGGGCTCGTTCAGCACAATGCCCTTGCCGCGCACATAGACCAACGTGTTGGCAGTGCCCAAGTCGATCGCCATGTCTGACGAGAAGAGGCCCGAAAGGAGTGACATTCTGTGATGATCCCTGATCGCAATAAGAATATGCCCCGCGACTCACTATAGGTGAGGCGGGCGCCTTCATATAAGGACAGCGGTCGCTCGGGGAAAGGGCAGATGCAAAATGCCCGCGCCTTTCCGCCTTTGTCAGGGAAAACCGATTATTTGGTCGATAATCAGGGAAGATAGCAGCAGATTCTTGATGTTTTCGAATGCCGGTTGGTCAAAGCTGGCCATGGGCAATACAGAGGCTTGGAATGTTTGATCTATCGGGACGGGTGGCTTTGGTCACAGGGGCAGGCAGCGAAGGGGGAATCGGTTTCGCCATCGCTCGGGTTTTAAGGGCCGCAGGGGCAAAGGTCTGCGTCACCTCGACCACCAAACGCATCTTTGAACGGGCAAGCACGCTGGGCTGCATGGGCCATATTGCCGATCTGACCGACACAGGCCAAGTGGCAGACCTCTTTGCCGCAGTGACGCAAAGCCTCGGTCCTGTCGAGATTTTGGTCAACAACGCCGGCATGGTGCAAAGCGGCAAACGGGTGAAACGCGCCAAGCTGGGCGGTCTGTCCGATGCTGATTGGGCGCATCATATGGGGCTCAATATCGGCGTGACCTTTCACTGCATCCGCGCGGCGCTGCCCGCAATGCAGGCGGCGCGGCGGGGGCGCATCATCAACATCGCCTCGGTCACGGGGCCGTTGGTCACCATCGACGGCTCGTCCGGCTATGCCACCGCCAAGGCCGCGATCACCGGCATGACCCGCTCGGTCGCGTTGGAGTATGGCCGTGACGGCATCACCTGCAACGCGGTCCTGCCCGGCTGGATCGAAACGGCCTCCTCCTCGGCCAAAGAGATCCGCGCAGGCCGCGCCAC
>JAHEBX010000063.1 GCA_024642045.1 Pseudorhodobacter sp.
TCAAGCTGCTTGCCGCGTTCTTCGCGCTCGGCGCGGATGATATCGGTTACATCTGTCTGCAAGATCACGGTGCCGCCATCGCGGGTGCGATGCTCTGACACCTGCACCCAGGCATCGCCGCGCATCGCCACGTTAAAGATCACATGGCGCTCTTGGTGGCGCCGTCGTCGCCGTTCGGCCCAAAGCTGCGGCGTCTCGCCTTCTGGCAGCATGAAATACTGCGACAGGCTGACGCCCGAGATATAATCGTCAAAGGGCAATCCGGGTTTAAGAATGTCGCGCAAATCATCGAGATACATTCCAAATCTTGAATTGCACATCACCAGAACATCGTCGGGATCAAACAGCGCAAAGCCCTCTTGCACGGTTTCCAGCGCCTCGGCCAGATTGCGCCGGGCAGCTTCGGTCTCGGCATTGGCGCGCGCAAGGGCCGCGTTGGAGGCGTTGAGCAGATCGAGCGCCTGCTCTAACTCGCGCGTGCGCTCGCGCACCTGATCCTCCAGCATCGCGGCCCGCTGAAACTGCGCATAGGCCGCACCGGATTCGTCTGTGATCGCCTCGACGCGCCGCATCAGCACTTCGGTGATCACACGCAGCTTTTCGTTCTGCCGCGCGGGGCTGTCGCTCGCATTGATCAGGTCGTCGTTCATGCAGGTTCTGGCGGATAGATCGCCACCCCTGTCATTGTCTGATTGACGTGCATCGAATTCCACTGCTCTCCATAGGTGGCAAATCCGGTCACCCGATGCGCGCGCAACACCTGCGAGACGGCGGAATAAGATTGCTTTTCCATCGCCTCCATCCGCCGCAACACGCAATCACACGCAAGGATCGCAACGGGTTTGGCACTTGCGCAAAGGCCGGCCAGTTCCTGTTCCAGATGCGCCGCCATGTCCGAAGGTTCGGCAAGGGTCAGCACCAGCCCCTCGTCGATGGCAGAAAAGAACACCAGATCGCCATTCTCGGCCACCCGCTGGATCGCGCGTACATGATGCCGCCCGCCGATCCGCACCACCAAAGGATGGGCAGCAAAGGTAAACGTGGTCAGCTGCCTCGGATCCTTGCCCAACAGACGCGCATATTCGATCGCTGCGGGTTCGGCGTTGATCTGGCGTACCAGCCGTCGCGCAGGATCAGCCTGCGTCACCACCATCCGCCGCGTTGTCGGCACCAGATGGTCCAGATTGAACACTTTGACCGGACAGGCCGTGCGCACCATCAGCAAGACCGCCGCATGCCGCAAAAACCGCCCGCCGTGCAACACAAAGCTTTTCTCAAAGCCCTGCCCATCCGCAGCCGACCCCCCGAACAGCGGCATCGGCCCAAGACCCGGCGCCAGCGCTGCGGTCAATTCATCTTCACGCAGCGACAGCCCGTCCACCATCAAAAACGCAAACTCATGCTGCCAACCGGGGCGCGCCCGCTCTTGGGCGGCACGCTGGCGGATCATCTGGCCGATCAGCGCCTGCGCGTCGATCTGGTCCAGATCCTCGACCAAGAGGGTGGTGCAGACAAACAGATCCGCCGGAAATCCCACGGCGACAATCTCGCCCTCGACATAGCCTTCGCTGGAAATCTCGCCCGCCGTGGTGCAGCCGATCACCGGACAATCGCCGAATTCGGCGGCAAGCCCAAGGCTCAGCGCGGCCAGATCCGCCTCGGGCGAGATGAACAACACCACATGCGAAAACGGACCGTCGCCAAGCGCCTTGGCCAGTTCGGCTGCGGCTGCGGGCTGATGGGCCGCCACATGCGCGGTCGGCAAAATCGCGGCGATGGGATTTGCGCGCGCGCTCATCCCTCGGGCAACAGGCTGCTGAAGTTCGCCTCACCCGCAAGCAAAACCGCCTGCGTGCGGCTTTGCACGCCCAGTTTGCGCATGATCGCAGTGACATGCGCCTTGACCGTCGTCTCGGCGATAGTCAGCTCATAGGCGATCTGTTTGTTCAATTTACCTTCGCAGATCAGCTGCAAAATGCGCGTCTGCTGCCGGGTCAGCAGCGCCAACCGCGAGATTGCCGCCTCTTGCAAACTGACCGACCCAAGGGCCACATAGCCCTCGGGGGTAAACACCCGCCCCGCCCGCAGCGCCTCGAACGCAGTGCGAAACACCTCACGTCCTGCATGCTTGGGCACGAACCCCGCAGCCCCTGCCTGCAAACAGGCCGAGATCATCCGATTGTCCGCCATCGACGAAACCACCAGAATCGGCGTCGCGCGCAAAAGCTGGCGCAGGCGGATCAGACCCTCGAGCCCGTTCACATCCGGCAGGTTCAGATCCAGCACCACGACATCCGGCCCGGCGGTCCCATGCGCCTCACCTGCGTCCAGTCGGTCGATCGCCGCCTCCAGACAATCGGCTGTTTCAACCCGGCTGAGGCCCGCGACGGCCTTTAGTGTCATCGCCAGCGCATCACAGAACAGCGGGTGGTCGTCCACGATCAGCGCCGTGGTCAGCTGGTGTGCCTCTGTCATCGCGCCCCCTCTTTTATGCCAGCCTAACAAGCAATCCTGCGACGTGAAAGCGGGGCTTTCGTCGCATTTTGGCCCATCAGGGCGCTGCGCACTTTCCAACTGCGCAAGCGCGGGGTAACAGTTTGAAAACTTCGGAGCCTGCAATGTTTCTTTCCCGTCGTGCCCTGCTGACCCTCTCGCTTGCCAGCCTCGCGGCCTGTGGCCCCCGTCGCACCTCTAACGCAAGGGGTCCGAAAAACCTGTTTGTCGGAGAAACGCCTGAGATGCGCGCCTTGGTGCACAAATGGGCGGGTATCCATCAGATCCCCGACAGCTTGCTGCACCGGGTCATTCAGCGCGAGTCAAATTATAATCCCGGCGCGCGCAATGGCCCCTATTACGGCCTGATGCAAATCCTGCCGCAGACTGCGCAGCAGATGGGGTATCAGGGCCCACCCGAAGGCCTGCTGGATGCAGAAACCAACCTGCAGTACGCAGGCCGGTATCTGAAGGGCGCCTGGATCGTTTCGGGCGGCAACGAAGACCGCGCAGTGATGTGGTATTCCAAGGGCTACTACTATGAAGCCAAGCGCCGTGGTCTTTTGCAGGAAACCGGGCTGCGCAGCTGACAGCCCGGAACCGGCCTTAATACCAGGCGTCTGCCATGCTGCGCTTTTTGGCCTCGACGAAATCGCGCAAGCCATCGCGCAACCCCGCATCCAACGCGGGCGCCTCGAACTCGGCCAAGCGCCGTTTCCACAGCGCATTGGCCCGGCTAGCCGCATCGCTCGACCCCGCCGCCTCCCATTTCTCAAACGGTTCGTTGTCCGACAAATCGCTGTCCCAGAACGCGGTCTCGTAATGCGCCATCGTATGGCTGCAGCCAAAGAAATGGTTGCCCGGCCCCACTTCGGCAAAGGCCTCGACGGCCAGTTGATCATCGTTGATCACCACACCGTCAAGATAGCTGTGCAGCGCGCCACACAGGTCGGCGTCCAGCATGAATTTCTCATAGCTCATGCTCAGCAGGCCATCGAGGAAGCCGGCCGAATGCAGGATGAAGTTTGCACCGCAATGGATCGCGGCCAACATGCTCATCGTGCCTTCCATCATCGCCTGCGCATCGGGCAGTTTTGATGTGGTAAAGTTCCCCGAACAGCGCAGCGGCAGGTTCAAACGACGCGCCAGCTGCCCGATCACCATCGAGCCAATCGCAGGCTCGGGTGTGCCAAACGTCGGGCTGCCCGACCGCAAGGACATGCTGGAGAGGAAGTTGCCAAAGATCACCGGCGCGCCCTTGCGTTCCAATTGCGTAAGCGCGCAACCGGCCATCGTCTCGGCCAGACTTTGTGCGATACCGCCTGCGTTGGTCACCGGCCCCATAGCGCCACCAAGGATAAACGGCACCACCACCGCCGCCTGATTTGCCCGCGCGTAGGCCCGCAGCACATTGGTCATCGTGCCATCCCAAACCAGTGGCGAGTTAACGTTGACGTTGCCAAGGATCACGCAGTTTTCGTCAACGAAATCGCGGCCAAAGACAATCCGGCTCATCTCGATATTATCTTCGGCGCGGCTTTCTGCTGTCACCGACCCCATGTAACAGCGATCTGACAGCTCGATATGGGACATCACCATGTCCAGATGCCGCTTGTTCACCGCGATGTCGGTGGGTTCGCAGATCGTGCCGCCGGAGTGGTGAAAATTCGGGCTCGACTGCGCCAGCATGATGAAGTTGCGAAAATCCTCCAGCGTGCCAAAGCGCCGCCCGCGGTCCAGATCCATCACAAACGGGCTGCCATAGGCGGGCGCAAACACCACGTTCTTGCCACCGATGCGCACCGAATTGGCCGGATTGCGCGCGTGCTGGGTGAACTCGCTTGGTGCTGATTTCAAAACCTCGCGCAACATGCCGGGCTCAAATTTGACCAAGAGCCCGTCTACCTTGGCCCCAGCCGCCTTCCACAACCGCAAGGCCTCGGCGTCGTCGCGAAATTCGATGCCCGTCTCGGCCAGAATGCGGTCGGCTGCGCGTTCGACCTTTTGCAGATTTTCTTCCGACAGAACATCATAGTTTGGAATGTTGCGCACGATATAGGGGCGCCCCATTCCACCACCTTTTTTCGCCCGCTCGATCTGACGTGCCTGCCGGCCCGACCGCTTCGCTTCGCTCATCGCTCTCTCCCTCACGCGTCAAACCGACGCTTTTCACCAGAAAGCGACTGTTTGTCGGCAATGTCAGCGCGGAAGCCGACCCCTGAAGGTCTATTCGCGCCAAGCGCTCAGGTGATCACATCCGGCTCACTGCGTCCGGTATGCGTCGCAATCGCGGCAAGGGTATGTGCGGCGCGGATCACCGGCGCGAGGGCCTGCTGCGGGTCAAGGTCCAACCCCTGTGGCCCCGCCGAATAGCGTTCGAGATAAAGCCGTAAGGTGGCGCCTTCTGTCCCGGTGCCCGACAACCGCAGCACGATCCGGCTGCCATCAGCGAACATGATCCGCACGCCTTGAGCTTTGGACACCGACCCATCGACCGGGTCGGTATAGGCGAAATCATCCGCCGCCGCGATCTGCATCCCCTCGATCTCGCGCCCGGCAAGCCCGGCCAAAGAGCCGCGCAACTCGGCCATCATCGCATCGGCCTTTGCCGTCTCGATCGCCTCGAAGTCATGCCGGCTGTAATAGTTGCGTCCGAACTTTGCCCAATGCTCGGCCAATATCTGCGCCACCGATTGCTTGCGCACGGCCAGAATATTCAACCACAGCAGCACCGCCCAAAGCCCGTCCTTTTCGCGCACATGATCCGAGCCTGTGCCAAAGCTTTCCTCGCCACAGATCGTCACACGGCCTGCGTCCAGCAGATTGCCAAAGAATTTCCATCCCGTGGGCGTCTCGAAACACTCCAGCCCCATTGCCTTGGCCACACGGTCGGCCGCCGCCGAGGTCGGCATCGAGCGTGCCACCCCCGCAATCCCCTTGGCATAGCCGGGAGCAAGATGCGCATTTGCCGCCAGCACCGCAAGGCTGTCAGAAGGCGAGACATAGATCCCCGCCCCTACGACCATGTTGCGGTCGCCGTCGCCATCACTCGCCGCGCCAAAATCAGGTGGATTTTGCCCAAACATCTCGTCCATAAGCGCATGCGCCCAGGTTGGATTGGGGTCAGGATGCATGCCGCCAAAGTCGGGCAGCGGCACCGCGTTAACCACAGTTCCCTTGGCGGCCCCCAGCCGGTTTTCCAGAATCTCAACCGCATAGGGCCCTGTTACGGCGCACATGCTGTCCATACGCATGCGGAATCCGCCGCTGAACATGGCAGCGATCGCTTTGAAATCAAACAGACTTTCCATCAGCATCGCATAGTCCGTAACCGGGTCCACCACCTCGACGATCATGCCGCCAAGGCTTTGCCGCCCGATTTTGCCAAGATCGACATCCTGACTTTCCCAGATGTGATACTCGGAAATCTCGGTCGTACGTTTGTACATGGCTTCGGTCACGCCCTCTGGCGCAGGGCCACCGTTCGGCATGTTGAACTTGACGCCAAAATCCTCTTTCGGCCCGCCGGGGTTATGGCTGGCTGACATGATGATGCCACCATCGGTCTTGTTCAACCGGATCAGATGGCTGGCCGCAGGCGTCGACAAAACGGCGCCCTGACCCACAATCACCCGAGCGGCCCCATTCGCCGCCGCCATCCGCAAGATCACCTGCGCCGCGCGGTCGTTGAAATAGCGCCCGTCGCCGCCCAGCACAAAGGTCTTTCCCGCGCATCCGACAACATCGAAAATCGCCTGGACGAAGTTTTCCAGATAATGCGGACCCATGAACACAGGCGTCTTTTTGCGTAGACCCGAGGTTCCGGGCTTTTGCCCTGCAATCGGTTGGGTGGCGATGGTCAACTTGGTCATGGCTTTTCTCCGGTCAGCCTCGGGGCGAAAACGAAAACAGATTGTGCAGGCAGCGTGAGACGATTTGCGCAAGGTTTTGCCGGGGCCGCAGGCTCGGCGCTGTTGATCAGCATGCGCCAGTGGGCGGCGGTGTCAGGCAGCGTCAGTTCGGTCGCCTCACCGCCGTTGAACACGAGGTAAAGCGCGTCGGAAACATCCGGGCCCTCTGCGGCCATCCGCATCTCGAGACCGACACAGCGAAACGCGGGGTCGTGCCAGTAATCGCCCGCAGGCACCGTGCCATCCGAGCGCCGCCAGATCGCATCGGCCAGCCCATCGTTGCGCGTTCTGCCGTGCAGAAACCGCATTTGCCGCAAGACCGGATGCGCCCTGCGCAATGCCGTCAGGCGCGCCACCCAATCGACCAGCGCCTGATCCCCGTGCCAATCAATCCGCGTCAGATCGTTGTCTTGCGCATAGGCGTTGTTATTGCCGTTTTGCGTATGGCCAAGCTCATCACCCGCCAGCAGCATCGGCGTGCCTTGGCTCAGGATCAGCGTTGCCAGCAGGTTGCGTTTGCGCAAATCCCGTGCCGCCCGCACGATCGCGTCGCTGGACGGGCCTTCGACCCCCATATTATCGGAATGGTTGTCAGAATGGCCGTCGCGATTGTCCTCGCCATTGGCCAGATTGCGCTTGACTGAATAGGATACGAGGTCTTCCAGCGTGAAACCGTCGTGCGACGTGATGAAATTGACCGACGTCCCTGCGGGTCGACGGTCACGATCAAATAAATCGGCCGACCCCATCAACCTGCGCGACAGCTCGGGCGCCATCCCGGCATCGCCACGCCAAAACCGCCGCACGCCATCGCGATATCGGTCGTTCCATTCCAGAAAGGGTGCGGGAAAATTGCCCAGCTGATACCCCCCCGGCCCAATATCCCAAGGCTCGGCAATCAGCTTCGTGCCCGCCAGCACTGGGTCTTGCCGAAGGGCGTCGAAAAAGCCACCCTGTTGATCAAAGCCCAACATCTCGCGGCCCAAAACACTTGCAAGATCAAAGCGAAAGCCGTCTATATGAACGTGCTCAACCCAATAGCGCAAGCTATCCATCACCATCCGCAGCACGGCCGGATGCGTCAGATCCAGCGTGTTGCCGGTGCCCGCGTCATTGGCGTATCGACGCCCGCCCTCGGTCAGCCGGTAATAGCTTTGATTGTCCAAGCCGCGGAATCCAAAGGTTGGCCCGTTCTCGTCCCCCTCGCCAGTATGGTTATAAACGACATCAAGAATGACCTCTAAACCAGCGGCATGCAACGCTTTTACCATTCCCTGCATTTCACGCAGCGGGTTCACGTCGCCGTAGCGCGGCTCGGGCGCGAAAAATCCCATCGTCTGATAGCCCCAATGGTTCTTCAGCCCCTTGGCCACAAGAAAGCGGTCGTCGAAGAACGCCTGAACCGGCAAGAGTTCGATCGCGGTTACACCCAGCCGCTGATAGTGCTCGATCATCACCGGATGTGCGACGGCGCTATAGGTGCCGCGCACCTGCTGTGGAATGCCCTCATGCCGCATGGTCAGTGATTTGACATGCGCCTCGTAGATCACTGTATCCGCCAAGGGGATGCGCGGATGGCTGTCCTTGCCCCAGTGAAAGGCCGGGTTCACCACGACGGATTTCGGCACCGCAAAGGCACTGTCGCGGGTATCAAAACTCTGATCACCGCGCCCCGAGCCAACCTTGTAGCCCATCACCGCATCCGACCAGCGCAATCGCCCCGCAAGCCCGCGCGCATAGGGATCGAGCAGCAGTTTATGGGCATTGAAGCGCAAGCCTTGCTCGGGCAGATAGGGACCATCGACACGAAAGCCGTAGAGCTGGCCCTCGTCGATACCGCTGACATGAATATGCCAGATGTCGCCATCACGCTCGGTCATCGGCAGACGCGCAATCTCGCGTCGCCCGTCTTGGGAATAGAGGCACAGTTCCATCGCTGTGGCATGGGCGGAAAAGACTGCGAAATTCACCCCATCATCGGTGATACTGGCCCCCATCGGCCACGCGCGCCCCGCCGAGGCTTCAATCGCGCCGATATTCACTTGGTCAGCCCCTCGTAGAGCGCCGCATATTTCGCCGCCGAAGCCGCCCAATCAACGTCTTGTTTCATCGCATTTTTCTGGATTTGCGTCCAAAGTTTCTTATCTGCATAGAGCCCGATCAGACCGCGCAGAGCCTGAGCAAAGGCAAGTGCATCGACGGGCTGAAACACGATCCCCGTCGCAACCCCTGCCGAGATGGCCGCAGGGCTTGCATCGATAACCGTGTCGGCCAGACCGCCCACCGCCGAGACGACGGGCACAGTGCCATAGGCCAGCCCATAGATCTGGGTCAGGCCACAAGGCTCGAACCGGCTTGGCACCAACACAGCATCGCCGCCTGCAAACATGCGGTGGCTCAAGGCCTCATCATAGCCGATTTTCACGCCGACACGCCCGTCAAAGCGCGTCTGCAGCCGCTTGACCGCCGCTTCCAAGGCCGGATCACCCGAGCCCAAGACCGCAAGTCCACCGCCTGCATCAATGAAATCGGGAACCACTGCCTCAAGCAGGTCAATCCCCTTCTGGTCGGTTAACCGGCTGACCAGAATTGCCAAAGGGCCGGGCACATTCAGACCGAACTCGGCACATAGGGCAGCGCGGTTCTCAGACTTGCCCTTCATCGCCTTGGCGGAATAGGGCACAGGTTCATGCTCGGGCGACCAAACTTCCGAGTCGATCCCGTTCAGGATACCCGAGACCGCAGCCCCTCGCGCCGCGATCACGCCTTCCAAGCCCATGCCAAATTCGGGCCGCATCAACTCACGCGCGTAATTGGGCGAAACAGTGGTCACCGCATCGGCCGTCACCAATCCTGCCTTCAGGCTCGACAGACCGCCATAATACTCAAGCGCGGCGGGGTGATACTGTTCGAACGGCAAGCGCAAATCCGTCAGCGCCGAGGCGGGCGCCCAGCCTTGAAACGCAATATTATGCACCGTCATCACCGAAGCCACGCCGTCAGCGCCGTTATATTCCAGATAGGCCGGGGCGAGCCCCGCCTGCCAGTCATGCGCATGTAGCACATCCGGCTTCCACCCCTCGACACCTTCGCGCGCAATCCTTGCTGCCACCCAAGACAGCGCGGCAAACCGGCGGGCATTGTCAAACCAATCGCCGCCGGGGCCTGAATAAGGCCCACCCTCGCGGTCAAACAGATGCGGCGCATCCAGCAGCATCACCTGAATCCCCGCCACCGTCCCTGAGAATACCTTTGCATCCCCGCCAAACAAGCCGGGCTCTCTCCAGACTTCATCCATTTTATCAATTTTTGATCGCAAGGCTTTGTAGGCAGGAATTAAAACCCGCATATCCCAGCCCACTTTCGCCAAGGCCGCCGGCAGCGCCCCAACCACATCCGCCAATCCACCGGTCTTGATCAAAGGCACGCATTCCGAAGCCACCGACAAAACGCGCCCGCGAATTTCGCTCGAAGCGGCCATGATCATCCTCTTTCTAAACATATCTCAGGGGGCTGGGGGTCTAAAACCCCAGCCATGCCATTCGCGCCAGCTTACGACACGACGCGCGCGCGCGAATCCAGCATATTCTGTGTGACCAGCACAATACCCGCATCGGTGCGCCGGAACCACTTGGCATCTTCGATCGGATCCTTGCCGACCACCAGACCTTCGGGGATGATCACACCGCGGTCAATCACGCAGTTTGACAGCTCTGCCTTGCGGTTCACGATGACATGCGGCAGGGCAACGACATGATCAAGGCTGGAATAGCTGTGCGTTCGGCAGCCGGTAAACAGCAGCGAATTGCGCACTTCCGACCCCGAAACGATACAATCCCCCGATACCAACGACGAAACGGCCATGCCGCGTCGCGTTTTCTCATCGTGGATGAACTTGGCGGGCGGCAAAATCTCGGAATAGGTCCAGATCGGCCAGGAACGGTCATAAAGATCAAGCTTGGGTACAAAATCTGTCAGATCGATATTGGCCTGCCAAAAGGCGTCGATCGTTCCGACATCACGCCAGTAAGGCTCGGTTTCCAGACCAGAGGTCACGCAGCTGTCGGCAAACTTATGCGCCACTGCTTTGCCGTTCTTGACGATATCGGGGATCAGGTCGTTGCCGAAATCATGGCTGGAGTTGTCGTCGGCCATATCGCGCAACAGCAGATCGCGCAGGAAAGCCCAGTCAAAGATATAGATCCCCATCGACGCCAGCGCATGCTTGGGGTCCCCGGGAATCGAGGGCGGATCGGCGGGTTTTTCCAGAAAATCTGTGATCCGCATATCCTTGTCGACATGCATCACGCCAAAGGCGGTGGCCTCCATCCGCGGCACCGTCAGACAGCCGATGGTCACATCCGCACCGGAACTTACATGCTGCTGCAGCATGATCTCGTAGTCCATTTTATAGACATGGTCGCCCGCCAGAACGACGATGTATTTGACCCCATAGCTATCAACAATATCAATGTTTTGCGCCACAGCATCGGCCGTTCCCAGATACCATTTGTTCTCTGCAACCCGCTGACTTGCCGGCAGGATGTCCAGATATTCATTCCGCTCGGCGCGAAAGAATCCCCAGCCACGCTGCATGTGGCGGATCAGACTATGGGCCTTGTATTGCGTCGCAATCGCCATCTTGCGGATGCCGGAATTCAGCGCGTTGGACAGCGCAAAGTCGATGATCCGGGTTTTGCCGCCAAAATACACCGCCGGTTTGGCGCGGGTATCTGTCAACTCTTTCAGTCGGCTGCCCCGCCCACCCGCCAACACAAAGGCCATGGCTTGCGACGATAGACGCGTATTCGGTCTTGGCTGCATAACGCTCCTCCCTTAGCGCGGAATTAGACCCGCTGGTTACCCTTGCTTGAGCCAAACCGCTGACAGGGGTGGCAAAACCACCTCTGCCGATTGCGCCCGGCCGTGGTGCGCGACAGCCTGAGCTGCCACTCCACCCAGATTGCCGCGGTTACCTCCTCCGTAATCCGCAGCATCCGTATTCAAAATTTCGCTCCAATGCCCCCCTGCCGGCAAACCAACGCGATACCTGCGCTCGACGGGTGTCATGTTTACCAGCGCCACAACCATCGGATCGCCCTCGCGCCCCTTGCGGACCCAAGAGTATACCCCTGCCTCGGCGTCGTTGCTCTCAATCCACTCGAATCCTTCGGGGCGCGTGTCGTTGATATGCAGCGCGGGTTCGTCGCGATAGATGCGGTTCAGATCGCGCACCAAGGACTGCACGCCCTTATGTGCCGGGATCTCAAGCTGGTGCCAGTCAAGGCTCTGCTTGTGGTTCCATTCGGCGCCTTGGCCAAACTCGCAGCCCATGAACAACAGCTTTTTGCCCGGATGCGCCCACATGAAACCGTAATAGGCCCGCAGGTTGGCAAACTTTTCCGCGCCATTTCCGGGCATCTTTTCGATCATGCTGCCCTTGCCATGCACCACTTCGTCATGGCTGATCGGCAGAACGTAGTTTTCCGACCAGGCGTAATGCAGGCCAAAGGTCATCTGGTGGTGATGGTATTTGCGATAAACAGGATCTTTGTGCATGTAGCTCAGGGTGTCGTTCATCCACCCCATGTTCCACTTGAACCCAAAGCCAAGCCCACCGTGATTGACCGGGCGCGACACGCCCGGAAAGGCCGTGCTTTCCTCGGCCACAGTCATCACGCCCTGTACTTCGCCGTACGCCACGGTGTTCATCCGTTGCAAAAGCGCAATCGCCTCATAATTCTCGCGCCCGCCATCTTTGTTCGGGATCCACTGGCCCGCCTCACGGGAATAGTCACGGTAGAGCATTGACGCCACCGCATCCACCCGAAGCCCGTCC
Source organism: Pseudorhodobacter sp. (assembly GCA_024642045.1). Classification (GTDB taxonomy): domain Bacteria; phylum Pseudomonadota; class Alphaproteobacteria; order Rhodobacterales; family Rhodobacteraceae; genus Cypionkella. Next base: position 12,244 of record JAHEBX010000063.1, read on the forward strand.
ATGTGGTATTCTTCCAGCCAATACAGCGCGTTAGAGACCAGAAAATTGGATACCTCAACGCGGCCATAATTATAGATCAGTGTGTTCCAATCCTGATGGAAGCCCTCGCGCGGGTCTTGGTGTTCATACAAAGCGGTGCCGTCAAAGCGCCCCAAACCATGCGCGTCGGTCGGAAAATGCCCCGGCACCCAGTCAAGTAGAACGCCCAAGCCTTTGGCATGAGCGGCCTGCATAAAGGCGCGGAACTCGGGCGGCGTGCCGTGCCGGATCGTTGGCGCAAAAAGGCCAACCGGTTGATAGCCCCAAGAGCCGTCAAACGGATATTCCGACACCGGCAGCAATTCGATATGTGTAAAGCCCATATCTGTGACGTAATCGACGAGTTGCTCGGCCAGTTCCAGATAAGACAGCATCCGGTCCCCCGGCGCGCGACGCCAGCTGCCCAGATGTACCTCATAAACCGAAATCGGCGCCTCGATATTCTGTTTGGCGCCACGCGTGGCCATCCAGTCGCCATCGGTCCAGGCAGCACCCTCTAGGCTGCGCACCACGCTCGCGTTGGCCGGCGCATGTTCCGAGCCAAAGCCGACAGGATCCGATTTCAAGGGCTGCAACGCCCCCCCCGGCCCGCGAATTTCATAACGGTATGTGGCCCCTTCGCCAATGTTCGGCAAAAAGGTCTCCCAAACCCCTGTGCCACCGCGCCGCCGCATCGGGTGGCGCCGCCCATCCCATTGGTTGAAATCGCCCACGACCGAGACGCGCTCGGCGTTCGGCGCCCAAACCGCAAAATGCGTGCCTTGCACCCCTTCGTGCGTGATGACATGCGCGCCCAGCACCTGCCAAAGCCGCTTGTGCCTGCCCTCGCCCAGCAGATATTCATCAAGCTCCCCCAGCACCGGGCCAAAGGCAAAAGCGTCCTCGCCCTCCCATTCGGCCCCATGCCCCTGCCAGCGCAGACGGTACGCAGACTTCTTGGGCAATTCCGCCGCAAACAGCCCAGGCGCACCCGCCACCGCAGCAGCAGCGACCGGTTTGCCCGCCCGACCCGTCAGCACAAACATCGTCTCAGCTCCGGGGTCAAACCCCAGCACGACCCACTTGCCACCCCGCTTGTGCAGCCCCAAGACCGAAAACGGGTCACCATGTCGTCCCTCAGCAATGGCACGCGCCTCGTCGGGATGGATCAGCAATTCGGTCATGGCGGCCTCTTGGGTTATAGGGCGGAGTCGATCGACCAGATGTCTTTCATATAGCTGCGAATGGTGCGGTCCGAGCTGAAAAAGCCCGATCTTGCAGTGTTCATCGCCGCCATTTTGACCCAGCGCGCACGATCTGCATAGGCTTTATCGACCTCGACCTGCGCCGCATCATAGGCATCGAAATCAGCCGCAACGAGGAAGTAGTCGTGATGCCAGACCCGATGCACCAGTCCATGATAGCGGTCCTTTTGGCTTGGGCTGAACACGCCTTCGGCAATGGCCTGTAATACACCTGGCAAGGCCTCGCTCGCCTCGATGGCCTTGCGCGATTGTTCAGGGTCTTCGCGCCGCTTCATCGCCTCTTCGGTGGTCATACCGAACAAAAAGAAGTTTTCGGCCCCGACCTCTTGCAATATTTCGACATTGGCGCCGTCCAGAGTGCCAATGGTTGGGGCCCCGTTGATCATGAATTTCATGTTTCCCGTGCCCGAGGCCTCTTTGCCCGCCGTCGAGATTTGTTCCGACAGGTCTGCCGCAGGGATCAGATGCTCTGCCATCGAGACGTTGTAGTTCGCAGGATAAACCACTTTCAACCGATCACCAACTTCAGGATCGTTGTTAATAACCTGCGCCACATCATTGATCAGATGTATTATTTCCTTGGCAACCGCATAGCCCGGCGCAGACTTGCCTCCAAAGATCTTGACGCGTGGCACCCAATTCGCTTCGGGATCAGCCTTGATGCGCTGATAATGGGCGATGGTTTGCAGGATGTTCAACAACTGACGTTTGTATTCGTGAATCCGCTTGATCTGCACATCAAACAAAGCGTCGGGCGAGACTTTGACACCACAATTCTCGTCGATCCAGGCGGCAAGCGCGACTTTGTTTTCCCGTTTGGCCGCATCAAAGGCGTCAAGGAAGGGCTGCTCGGCAATATGGGGCTCCAACTCGCGCAGACGGTCAAGATCGGCTTCCCAGCCCACGCCGATCGTTTTGGTGATCAGATCGGACAGCGGACGGTTCGACATCTTGAGCCAACGTCGCGGCGTAACTCCGTTGGTTTGATTGCAAATTCTGTCCGGATGCAGGGCATTCAATTCCGGAAACAGGCTTTTCTTGACCAGATCGGAATGCAGGGCCGAAACGCCGTTCACCTTATGCGCCATCACAAAAGCCAATTCGCCCATCCGCACCTCATGGTGCTTGACGATGCCAATATAATGCGGCGGGTTGTAGGTGCGCCGATGCCAGCTGTCGATACGCTCGACGATCTGCATGTGGCGCGGCAGCGTGGTCCCAAAGGTAAACGTCGCCCACCGCTCCAGCGCCTCGGGCAAGAGCGTGTGGTTGGTATAGCCCAAACAGCCGCGTGCCGTATCAAGCGCATCCTCAAAGCTCAGGCCGTTCTCATCGGTCAGCAACCGGATCAACTCGGGCCCCGCAATCGCCGGGTGCGTGTCGTTCATCTGGATCGCCACAAATTTTGGCAGATCACGCAGATTGGAATTCTGCGCCTTGAAGCGGCGAAGGATATCCTGCAGCGCGGCCGAGGTCAGAAAAAACTCCTGTTTCAGGCGCAATTCTTTGCCCTGATAGGTGGTGTCGTCGGGATACAAGACCCGGCTCAGTGTGCGCGCAAGCGCCTCTGGCTCTGCGGCAGCGGCAAAATCGCCACGGTTGAACCGCTCCAGATCGAACATCTGCGTCGATTTAGCCGCCCACAGCCGCAGGGTATTGGCCCATTTGCCCTGCCAGCCAATGACCGGCGTGTCATAAGCGCTGGCCAGAACCGTCTCGCCCGGAGTCCAGACCTCGCGACCTGCGATCGTCTTGACCTCGCCCTTGAAGGGAATCGTATAGGCGCTTTCGGGGCGCGCAAATTCCCACGGGTTTGACATGTTTAACCAGTCTTCGGGCATCTCGATCTGCTGGCCGCCCTGAAAACTCTGCTTGAACAGCCCATGCTCATAGCGAATGCCATAGCCATAGGCCGGGCAGCCCACCGTCGCCATGCTCTCCATAAAGCAGGCCGCCAGCCGCCCCAGACCACCGTTACCAAGCGCCGCATCCGGCTCGCCCTCGACAAGCCCGCGAAAGTCCTGACCAAAGCTCGCCATCACCTCTTCGGCCGCATCGCGCAAGCCCAGATTGACCGTCGCATCTTCCAGAATCCGCCCGATCAGGAACTCCATCGACAGATAATAGACCCGCTTGCGGTTCTCGGCCCAGGTTCGCTTGGTCGAAGCAAACCACGGCGCGACGATATGATCGCGGATCGCAAACGACAACGCCATACGCCAATCATAGCTGGTCGCATTGGCAATATCTTTGCCCAAAGTATAGGTCAGATGCCGCAATACCTTGGATTTCAAGGCGGCCGGCGTCACATCGGCATTGATCGGGGTTTCTACGTTCACGGCAGCATCCATCTCTCGTTCAATTTAAATCTGGCACACACCGCTGGGCAACAAAACTCAAATCGCTTTCATGTTACCGCAAACATTCGCGCAAATCACGCAAAAAGTCGCTGCAATTCCATCATGAAGGCAAATTCAAAACGCTTTGGCTGCTCACCGTCCTCCCCGTGCGATAATTGACATGTTGCCCGTTTCACGACTGGCGGCAAGCGTAATTGCAATTTGTGTATGCCAACTGATCTGAATCAAAGCACAAAACCGCCACGTCGCCTAATCCGTTAGCAGCCAGATCAAGGATGGACAGCGATGCGTCTGACAACCCGCACCAACCTCGCCATGCGCACGTTGATGTTCTGCGCGGTGAACGAAAACACCATTGTGCGCAAACACGCGGTTGCGCTGGCCTGTGGGGCTTCGGAAAATCACTTGGCGCAAGTGATCAACCTGTTGGCGCGATCAGGATTTCTGAAAACCATCAGAGGGCGCTCTGGCGGGCTGATGCTTGCGCGCCCGCCCGATCAGATCAGCGTCGGGCAAGTGTTTCGGGTGTTTGAATCCGTGCTGCCCTTTACGGATTGCGCCGAGGCGAACAGTGACTGCCCGCTCACTGGGGCCTGTCGGCTGCAGTGCGTTCTGGCCACCGCGGTCGAGGCATTCTATACCCGCCTCGATTCAGTGTCATTGCAAGAACTGGTTCAGGATAACAAACCCTTGCGCAACTTACTTCAGGTTGCCTGACAGCTCGTTCAAGATCGGACACTCGGGCCTTGCATCGTGGTGGCACGCCTCGACCAGCCGCGACAGCACCGCCTCCATTTGCCGAAGTTCGTCGATCTTGTCGCGGATCTGGCACAGATGTCCGACCGCCAGATCATGCACATCACGACTTGCGCGTGAGCGATCCTCGTAAAGACTCAAAAGCGCGCGGCAATCCTCGACCCGAAAACCAAGCGAGCGCGAGCGCGCGACAAAAGCCAGTTTATGCACATCGCTTTCGCGGAACTGACGATAGCCGTTGTCGCTGCGCAAGGGGCGCACCAGACCGATTTCTTCATAGTAGCGGATGGTTTTCGCGGCCAAACCCGTGGCGCGTGCGACCTCGGCGATGTTCATACCAACCTCCGAAACCGGCGCAGTCGCAGCGCATTGCCCAACACGAACACCGACGACAACGCCATCGCACCTGCGCCCAGCATTGGCGACAGTTGCGGCCCTCCAAAGGGCACCAGCACACCAGCCGCCACCGGAATCAGGGCCGCGTTATAGCCAAAGGCCCAGGTCAGGTTCTGCCGGATATTGCGCATCACCGCGCGGCTGAGAGCAATGGCATCGACCACGCCCGCAAGATCACCGCGCATCAGCACAACATCGCCCGCCTCGATCGCGACATCCGTGCCTGTGCCCATCGCGATGCCCACATCGGCCTGCGCCAGCGCTGGCGCGTCATTGATCCCGTCCCCAACAAAGACCGTGCCCGCGCCCAGTTCGGCAATCACAGCCGCCTTGCCTTCGGGTAAGATACCGGCACGCACGTCCGAGATCCCCAGCTCTGCCGCCACCGCCCGCGCTGTTGTCTCGGCATCGCCGGTAATCATTACGGGAGAAATGCCCATATCCGTCAGCGCCGCAATCGCCGCGCGCGCCTCGGGTTTAACGGGATCGGCCACAGTGATCATGCCGATGACGGCGCCCGCGCGGGCCACATAAAGCACACCCTGACCCAAGCCCTGCGCCGCCTCGGCCCGCTCGCGCATCTGGGGCGGCACATCAAACATCCGCGCCGAGCCGACCGCCACAGCCTCGCCCGCCAGAACCGCACGCGCGCCATGCCCCGGCACCGCCTGAAACCCGGTGACGGGGGCGACGCGCAGGCCCTGCCGCGCAGCCTCAGCCAGCACCGCCGCCGCAAGCGGATGCTCGGACCCCGCCTCGACCGCCGCCGCGATCGCCAAAGCGCCTTCGCCTTCAACACGTTGCACCACGGGTTTCCCCAAGGTCAGCGTGCCGGTTTTGTCAAAGGCCACCCGCTTGGCCTCTTCCAGCCGTTGCAGGCCCTCGCCCTTGCGAAAGAGCACGCCCAGCTCGGCCGCCCGCCCCGTGCCCACCAGAATAGAGACAGGTGTCGCCAGCCCCATAGCGCAGGGGCACGCGATGATCAGCACTGAAACCGCCGCCACCAAGGCCTGTGCCACACCGCCAAAGGCCAGCCAGACCCCACCCGCAACCAGCGCAAGCGCCATCACAATCGGCACAAACCAGCCGGTGATGCGGTCCACCAGCGCCTGCACAGGCAGCTTGCCGCCCTGTGCAGCCTCAACCATCGCGATGATGCGCGCCAGCACCGTCTCAGAACCAACGGCGCGCACTTCCATCACCAAAGCACCTGTGCCATTCACCGTGCCCCCGGTCAGCGCGTCGCCTGCTTGCTTTTCTTGTGCCACCGCCTCGCCGGTCAGCATCGCCTCGTCCACCGCCGAATGGCCCGAAACCACGACGCCATCGACCGCGATCCGCTCGCCCGGACGGATCTGCACCAGATCGCCCGCCACGAGCGCCGCAACCTCGACCTCTTCAACAAGGTCGCCGCGCAATCGTCGAGCCACACGCGGCGCAAGCT
>JAHEBX010000064.1 GCA_024642045.1 Pseudorhodobacter sp.
TGCCAACCGCTGCCGTCAGCCATTTGACCATGGCGCAGATCTTGCAACTGTCGCAAATCATCGACAGCACCGATCCCGCAGCTGACCGCGCCGCCGCCGCAACGCAAGTGATCGACACGGCCACCCACCCCGGCAAACTCACCACCGCAAACGCAGGCGCGCAACAAATGGCCGTGCAGCTCAAAGCCGAATTTGAAACCGCCGGTCTGCAATGGCCCGGCATCAAGAAGCTCAGCGTGGCTCAGATCGACGAGCTGACAACGGCGTTCCAGACCTCTCCTGCAGCCGGAAAGAAACTGGCCATTTCGGTGCTGGACGAGATCAGCCATCCCGCGATGACCAGCATGCACAACGCAGGCGCGCATCAGTTGCGCAAAGAGCTGACCGCTTCACTGCAGCAAGTTGGCCTGAAACTGCCACCGAAGGACAAGCTCAGCTTTGATCAGGTCGCACAACTGTCCGACATCTTCAGCAACGGCGGCAGCAATTCCGATATGAAAGCCGCTGCAATGAAGGTTTTGTCCATCAACTGACGGCTCTGAAAGGGTGCGATATGCGGCGGGTTTTCGGGCTTGCCGCATATCGCATTCTAGCTTTGAAACGGCGCCACCCTTTCGGCGTAGATCTTTTCCGCCTTGCGCTGTCTGCGCGCGATTTTTTCATTCTCGAGCAACTGCACGAGCTGCGCCTCGACCGCGGCGCGATAATGCTGGATGCTGGTGTCCTGCGCCTCGGGCTGGCATCGCTCGGCAAAGTAATCCCGGGTATGGCGGGCGTTCTGGGCCGTCGTCTCCGCCACCGCCCCCCGCCCCCTCAGACCTCGCAGCATGAAACTGTCCCAGGTTTTCAGACCATAGTGATTGTACTGCGCCAGCCGGTGCGAGACTGCATCGATCCGCCCATTGCGCAGCTGTTTCCACAGAGGCAAGGCGGGGTCGGTTCGTGTGCGAGTGCCATCGCCCCAAAGCACCGAAAGCGGCACATTCTGGCGCAGATTAACCAATGAGTGATTGTGAATTTCCTTGAAGCGCGCGGGCTGGCGGGTCAGGGTTTTCAACGCAATATTGGCCTTGTGCCGGATCGGCAGCCGCGCCTGAAACATCTGGCACACCCGGCCCGCGCGCCAGTTCACCTCGGGTTCAGGCGTGAAAAACATCCCGTTTAACGCGATGACATCGACATCTTCCTCGGCGCGCGCCGTCAGATCCTGCACCCGTCCCGTGCCCAGATGCACGTTCAGAAACTCGTCCGCGTCCAGCATCATCAGCCAGTCGGCAGTGTCGATGTCGTGCAGTTTGCGGATCTTGTTATAGCCTGCGTGTTGCGGAATTTCGCCCGGCTTCACCACATTGGGAACATGCGCGATATGCCCCGCCTCGGCCAAGGCCGCTAACATCCTGTCCGTTCCATCGACGCAATCGTTTGAGGCCACGATGATCCGGTCAAACCCCAGCACCAGATGATGCGCCACCCATTCCAGCACGAAGGGGCCTTCGTTCTTCATGCTCGAAATCAGCACATGGCGCGGGGGGGCATCGGTCACTTGCGGGCCTTTTTGCAGCGTTGCGCTATTGAAAAGCATGGGGGGCCAAAGTCAACCGCAGCGGCGGCGTGACAAGCGGGCAAAGCCTTGCCATGATGCCATAAAACCACGCGGGAGTTGCCAATGACCCTTCGACTTGCACTGCTGCAATGCCCGTCTCCGGCGGGCGACATTGAGGCAGGCTTTGCGGCCCTCGGCCCCGCCCTGCGCGCGGCGGGGGCAGCGGGGGCGCAGATGATGGTGGCGCCTGAAACCTTGCTTCCGGGCTATAACTCGGACGCCATTGCGCGGCTTGCACTGACGGCGCAGGGCGGCTGGCAGGACCGATTGGCCGAGATGTGCCAAAGTGCGGGCTGCGGCGTGACGCTGGGCTATGCCGAGCGCTGCGGCATGCAGGTCTATAACGCTGCGCTGACGTTGGACGCACAGGGCGCGCCCCTCGCGCATTACCGCAAGATCCAGCTGTATGGCGCGCGCGAAGCTGCGATCTACACCCCCGGCGAGCGCTATACTACGTTTGAGTTTCAAGGCCAAAAGGCGGCGCTATTGATCTGCTATGACGTTGAATTTGCATCCCATATCGCGGCATTGGCCGCGCAAGGGGTCACCCTGATATTCGTGCCGACGGCCAATATGCAGCCCTTTACCCATGTCTGCACCGCCACGGTGCCCGCTATGGCCGCCAACCACGGCGTCAGCATCGTCTACGCCAATTATTGTGGGAGTGAGGCCGATCTGACCTATTGCGGGCGCTCGCTGATTGCAGGGCCACATGGCGAGGTCTTGGCGCAGGCGGGCGAAGGCGCGGCCCTGCTGATTGCCGATCTGCCGCCCCGCGATCCTGCACGGCTCTCGACGCAAGGCCGCGATTACAGGCCCGTCAGCGGCTAAAACCCGGCTTCTGGCTCCAAGCGAGGGCATCCGCGATCATCACCGGCAGGGTCGAGCGTTTTGGTGCCCAGCCCAATTCGTCGCGCGCGCGCACCGAGCCTGATACCAGCGAGGCGGCATCCCCCTCGCGCCGCGCACCCATCACAATCGGCACCTCGCGGTTGGTCACCACGCGGCTGGCATCCAGCACTTGCCGCACTGAAAACCCCTGACCCGAGCCAAGGTTGAACACCCGATTGCCGCGTCCCACCAGCAGCCACTCCAGGCCCTTCACATGCGCATCGACCAGATCCATCACATGCACATAATCGCGCACGCAGGTGCCGTCGGGCGTCGGGTAGTCCTGCCCGAATACCGTCAGCGCCGGACGGCGGCCCGCGATTGCGTCCAGCATCAGTGGGATCAGATGCGTCTCGGGGCGATGTTGCTCACCTACCTCGGCCTCGGGGTCCGCGCCTGCAACATTGAAATAGCGAAAGATCACATGGTTCAGCCCATAGGCCGCGCCGAAATTCTTGATGATCTCCTCGATCGCCTTTTTTGATGCACCATAGGCATTGATCGGATGCTGCGGAGTCTCCTCGTCCAAGAGCACCCCGTCCTGATCGCCATAGGTCGCGCAAGTGCTGGAGAAAACGAGATTGAGGCAACCGGCCTTGACCGCAGCCTCAACCAGATTGAGCGAGCCGTTCACGTTGGTGCGCCAATATCGGCCCGGATCCTTCATCGACTCGCCCACCAGCGACAGTGCCGCGAAATGCACCACTGCCACCGGACGATAGCGCGAAAACGCTGCATCCAGCGCAGCAGAGTCCATCAGATCGCCCTGCACAAATGGCCCGAACTTGACCGCTTCGGCCCATCCTGTTGACAAATTGTCAAACGCCACGGGCACAAATCCTGCCCGCGCCAGCGCCTTGCAGGCATGAGCGCCGATATAGCCCGCGCCGCCGGTGACCAGAATGTGCTGTTGCATCGGCTTCCCTCCGCTTAGCGCCCCACCGCGACATAAGTCTCGAAGCCGGCCTCTTTGGCTTCTTCGGCCGAGTAAATGTTGCGCAGATCGGCCATGCGCGGGGTCTGCATCTTTTTCGCCAACTTTTCCAGATCCATGGCGCGAAATTCGTTCCACTCGGTCAACAAGACCACCAGATCAGCGCTCGCCGCAGCCTGATAGGGTGTGTCGCACCATTTCACGCCCGGCAGCAGCGCCTCGCCCTCGCGTTGGCCTTGCGGATCGACAACGCGGACCTTGGCACCCCCGCCCACCAAAGCGGGCACGATGGTCAGCGACGGCGCGTCGCGCATGTCATCCGTGTTGGGCTTGAAGGTCACGCCCAGCACCGCAATGGTCTTGCCGTTGAACGATCCGTCGCAAAGATCTTCGAGCTTGTCGATCATCCGCCGCTTGATCTCATCATTGACCTTGATCACGGCTTCGGTGATCTGCATCGGCACGGCATGATCTTGGCCGATACGCGCCAAGGCCTTGGTATCCTTTGGAAAACACGACCCGCCATAGCCCGGCCCGGCGTGCAGGAACTTGTTGCCGATCCGCCCGTCCATCCCCATCCCCTTGGAGACATCCTTGATATCGGCACCAACCTTTTCGCACAGCGAAGCGATCTCGTTGATAAAGGTGATCTTGGTAGCAAGGAACGCATTGGCCGCGTATTTGATCATCTCGGCGCTTTCCAGCCCGGTGTAGACTACGGGGAATTCGCGCAGGAACAGCGGTCGGTAAATGTCAGCCATCACCTTGCGCGCCTTGGGCGATTCCACGCCCACAACCACGCGGTCAGGCCGCATGAAGTCATCGATGGCCGCCCCTTCCCGCAAGAATTCAGGGTTCGAGGCCACATCGAATTTCGCATTGGGATTGGCGGCCTTGGCCGCCTCATAGACCTTGCGATTGGTGCCGACAGGGACGGTGGATTTGGTCACGATCACGGCATAGCCCGTAAGCGCGCGACCGATTTCTGCCGCAGCCGCCATCACATAGGTCAGATCGGCATGGCCATCGCCGCGGCGCGTGGGCGTGCCTACGGCGATGAACACCGCCTCGGCACCGGCAATCGCCTCGGCCAGATCAAGCGTAAAGGACAACCGGCCCGCCGCCACATTCTTGGCCATCAGCACATCCAGCCCCGGCTCGAAAATGGGCACTTCGCCGGCCTGCAGAAGTTCAATCTTGCGCGGGTCCTTGTCGACGCAAACCACCTCATGGCCAAAGTCCGAGAAGCACACGCCAGAGACCAAGCCGACATAGCCGGTGCCGATCATTGCAATTTTCATAGAAGTATCCGCCTGTTGTCTATCCGCACCTGTCTAGAAACTGCCGACGCGGGTGTCAAACGACAACACCCGTCTGGGCTGGCCTTTGCGCATCACGTGCATCGCGCCAACTGACCCAAGTGATCGCCGCGATGATCATCGCCCCGCCCAAAAGCACAAAGCCGTCCACTGGCTCGTGGAACACCACCGCGCCCAGCAGCGAGGCCCAGACCAGTTGCAGAAAGGTCACCGGCTGGGTGACCGCGATCGGCGCGGCTCGAAACGCCCGCGTCATGCAATAATGCCCCGATGTCGCCCCCACCGCCACCAGTGCCAACCAGCCTAACTGGCTTGCACTGACCGGCACCCAGACCCACCAAGCCAGCGGGGCCAGCCCCAGCGTCACCGTCAGCGACAGCACTGCAACGATCTGGCTTGCGCTCACGATCCCACTGAGTCGTTTGGCGAACAGATAGCTGCCGCAGAACAGCACCGCAGCCCCGATCTGCGCATAATGCCCAAGACTCAGCACCTGCACGCCCGGTCGAAGCACCACCAACGCGCCCAGCAGCGCCACCGCCACTGCAACCAGCTTGCGCGCCCGCAACCGCTCGCCAAACAAAAGCGCGCCGGCAAGGATCATCAGAACCGGGTTCAGATAGCCAATCGCGGTGACCTGCGCGACCGGGATACGCACCATCGCGTAAAACCACAGCAGCACCGCCCCGCAATGCACCAGCCCGCGCCAGGCGAACAGCCGCAGCGCCTGCGCCGGAACGCCGTCGCGCACCAATCTGGGCAGGACGGGCAGCAAGAAGACCACCCCAAAGGCAAAGCGCAAGAAAGCCGACTGGGCCACGGGCAGATCGGTGCCCAGATAGCGCACCACGCCGTTGACTGTCACGAAAGACAGGCCAGACAGCACCATCCACAACATGCCCTCGCGCGGGCGGCCAAGATCCGTAAAGCGTTCCATGGCGGCACCAAACGCCGCCTAACCGCCAAAGGCAAGCCCCGCCGCGATGCTCCACATCGTCAGGCCCACAATCACTTCGAGCCCCACCCAGGCGCGCGGATTTTCAAACACCGGCGCAAGCAATCGCGCGCCAAATCCCAACGCCGAGAAAAACACCAGACTGCCAAGCCCAGCGCCGATGCCAAAGCCAAGCTGAAACGGCGCATATTGCGCCGAAATCGACCCCAGCAGCACCACTGTATCCAGATAGACATGCGGATTGGCCCATGTCAGCACCAGCACCGTGGTCAAGACACCGCGCAAACGCACAGCCCCGCCTGCTTTTGGCCGCAAGGCTTCGTCGCCCTGCAGCGCCGCGCGAAACCGCAGCGCGCCATAGGCCAGCAGAAACGCGACGCCACCCCAGCGCATCGCCTCGCCCAGCCACGGCAGCGCGTGCGAGGCCGCGCCAAACCCCGCCACCCCTGCCGCGATCAAAAGTGCATCCGACCCCGCACAAGCCAGAACGACCGCCAGAACATGCTCGCGCCGAATGCCTTGGCGCAGCACAAAGGCGTTTTGCGCGCCGATCGCCATGATCAGGCTGACCGAAACCAGAAACCCCCGCAGGCCCGCCTCAAGCATCGCTCAACGCCTGCAACGCCGCCATCGCATCCGCGCGACGGTGCCACTGCACAAAGATATGGTCATGATAGAAACCCGCCACCACATTGGCGCTGATCCCCCGCGCCGTCAGTGCCGCCGCAATCGCAGCCGTCAGCCCGACCGCCGCCAGATCGGAATGGACTGTCAGGCTGATCCGTGCCCACTCTGCAACGCTCTCAATGCCTTGCGCGCGCATCTGCGTCGTCGTCGCGATCACCGTCATGCCCTCGGTCTCGGCGATTTGCGCGAAAACGGGCGACACCGCCTGCCCCTCAGGCACCACGCCAAAGCCATAGCTTTCGGCAAAAAGCACTGGCTCCATGCTGTGCAGAAGCACCTTCAGATCGTGTTCAGCTGCCATAAAAGCCTCCTGTTTGGCTTGACATAGGTGCGTTGACCCCCTCAAATCCAGTTAATGTTTTTATAGGTAGTTAAGCAAAGCTAATGTTTGACCCCGCCCAACTCGCAGCGCTTGCCGCCATTCACCGTCGCGGGTCCTTCGACCTTGCGGCGGCGGCGTTGCATGTCACACCCTCTGCTATTTCGCAGCGGCTCAAGGCGCTGGAAGAGGCGATCGGCACCCTGCTGATCCAGCGCAGCCAGCCCTGCACTGCCACTCCCGCAGGCCTGCGCCTGATACGTCACCACGATGAAGTCACGCTGCTGGAACGCGCGCTGACCGCCGATCTGCCACAGCTTTCGCCGCGCCCTGCGAGCCTGCGCATCGCGGTGAATGCCGACAGTCTGGCCACGTGGGTGATCACGGCACTTGCCGCGACCGAGGGGTTTCTGTTTGATCTGGTGATCGATGATCAGGATGTCAGCCAGGACTGGCTGAAACGTGGCGAGGTCGCCGCCGCCATCACCTCACATCCGGGTCCTCTGCAGGGCTGCGACACCATGCCCCTTGGCGCGCTGCGGTATCGCGCGACCGCCTCGCCGGCCTATATGGCGCGCTGGCTGCCGCAGGGCGCTCTCCCCGCCGACTTGGCCCTCGCCCCGGCGCTGACCTTTTCCGATAAGGATCGGCTGCAAGACATCTGGATCAGCCGCCACGCCCGCATGGCCAAACGTGCAAGCTTTCCCAGTCACCGGCTGGCCTCGTCGCAAGGATTTGTCGATGCCTGTCTTGCCGGTCTTGGCTGGGGGCTAAACCCCGAGGCACTGGTCGCGCCGCATCTGGCCAGCGGCGCGCTGGTCGAGCTTGCCCCCGACAGCCCACTGGACGTGGGACTGCATTGGCAATTTGCCCGCCTGACGGCCCCCGCACTGGCCCCGTTGACGGCCGCAATCCGCACGGCCGCTGCGAGCGTGCTGATCGCATGACAAAGGGCGCAAGTTTCCCTGCGCCCCCTTGGTCGAAAAACTTGGCGAAGCCGCTATTCCAGCTGCGCTGCAACCTCATCGCTCATGTCGAAATTGTGGGTCACCGCCTGCACATCGTCATCTTCTTCCAGCATGTCGATCAGCTTCATCAGCTTTTCTGCCGTTTCCAGATCCACTTCGGTCACAACTTGCGGCTTCCAGATCAGTTTGGATTCCAGCGATTCGCCCAAGGATTTTTCCAGCGCATCCGAAACCTCGTTCAGGCTGTCCATCGAACAATAGATCCAATGGCCGTCCTCGTCGGATTCGACGTCATCGGCACCGGCGTCCAGCGCGGCCATCATCACGTCATCCGCCGACCCCGCCGAGGCCGCATAAGAAATCTCGCCCACGCGGTCAAAGCCATGGCTGACTGACCCGGTCTGGCCCAGATTGCCGCCGCCTTTGGTGAAATAGCTGCGCACGTTCGACGCTGTGCGATTCAGGTTATCGGTCATCGCCTCGACGATGATCGCGATGCCATTGGCGCCATAGCCTTCATAGCGGATCTCGGTATAGTCCGCCGCATCGCCCAACTGCGATTTCTTGATCGCTCGATCGATCACATCTTTGGGCATCGAGACGGCCTTCGCCGCCTTTACCGCCAACCGCAGACGCGGATTCATATCCACATCGGGCATCCCCATTTTCGCGGCGACGGTGATTTCCTTCGCCAGCTTCGAGAACATCTTCGAGCGCAACTTATCCTGCTTGCCTTTACGGTGCTGGATATTCGCCCATTTTGAATGGCCTGCCATGACCTTAAACTCCGGACCTTTTCGGTGATGGGTTGCCTTACACCAGCAAGGGGGCGTCCCGCAACCCCGTGTGCTGCCAGCTCAGGGGTTCAGATCAACGGGCGGCGGCGAAACAAAGCGATAGCTCTGCCCGGCAGCGCTGGTCAGCACCACCTCGGCCTGCGGCGAGAGCAAGCCCTCGGCCCCCAGTGCCGCCGTCAGCCCTTGCGCCAGCTGGCGCAACAGGTTGGCACTTGCCACCTCGTTTACGCGATAACCAAAGCCGCAAATCTGCCCCTGAGGTGCCGCACGCCACTCGGCGCGGCACACCGCGCCCGAATTCAGGGTCACGGTCAGGGTTTGATCTGACAACCGCGCGGCCTCTGGCGTCGGCACGTTTAGCGCGGCGCATCCACTAAGGGCGGTCAGACAGGCAAGTGTAAGGGCGATGTGTTTCATATCAAAGGGTATAGAACAGCGGCACCACCACTGTCACCACAATTGCAGAGATCAGGTTCAACGGCACACCGAAACGAATGAAGTCGCTGAACCGATACCCCCCCGGCCCGTAGACCAGCGTGTTGGTCTGATAGCCGATCGGCGTGGCGAACGACGCGGAGGCCCCGATCATCACCACCACCACCAAGGGCCGCGGGTCCACCCCGATCTGCTGCGCAAGTTGGATCGCAATTGGCGTTACGATCACCGCCACGGCGTTGTTCGATACCATCTCGGTCAAAAACGACGTCATCGCATAAACCAAAAACACCAGCAGATAGGGCGAGACGCCCTTCAAGGCCGGGCTTACAAAGCCTACCAGCACCTGAATCGCGCCGGAATGCTCCAGCCCCGCACCCACACCCAGCATCCCAAACAACAGCGCCAGAAGCCGGCCGTCAATCGAGGCCATCGCCTCGTCTGCATCAATCGCACGGGTCAGCAGCACAATGCCGACACCGACAAAGGCAAGGTATTGGATCTGCGCCACTTCCAGCGCGGCCAGCACCACCACGCCCACCAGAATTGCGACCACCAAGGGAGCATGCCCCCGCCGATATGCGCGCTCGGAAGGGTGCGAGACATCCACCATATCCATATCCGTCGCCAGCCGCTGGATGTCAGCCATCGCGCCTTCCAGCAGCAAGGTATCGCCGACCTCGACCACCAGATCATCCAGCTGCCGCCCGATGTTCTGATTGCGCCGATGCACCGCCAACGGATAAACGCCATAGCGCCGCCGCAGGCGCATCTGCCCCAGACTGCGCCCGACCATCCGGCACCCCGGCGTAATCAGCACCTCGACGGTCGAAGTCTGCACCGTGGCCAGCTCGTCCACTTGCCGCAGCTCTTTGTTCCCCTTCAGGCCCAACAGTTCGGCCATCGGCGTGCGCAACACCACCCGGTCGCCGGCCGCCAGCTGCACCGACTCCATGCTGCGCCGCAAGGACAGATCGCCCCGCAGCACGTCGATCACCCGCGCCCCGCCCCGCTTGAAAAGCTCGATCTCATTCGGAGACTGGCCGATGAAAGCGGAATCATCAGGGATCGCGACCTCGGTGAAAAACTTCATCCCCTTGCGGTCCGACAACAAAGCCGACATGGAATCTCGGTCCGGCAACAGTCGCTTGGCGAACAGCGCCAGATAGATCAGTCCGGCCAGCGCCACACAAACCCCCACGCCCGCGATCTCGAAAATGCCAAAGGGTGCCAGCCCCTTGGCCTGTGCTACGCCATCCACCACAAGGTTGGTCGAGGTGCCCACCAGCGTCACAGTGCCACCCAAAATCGTCATGTAACTAAGCGGAATCAAAAGCTTGGACGGCGATATCTGCAACTGCTTTGCCAAGCGCATAAAGATCGGCATCATCACGACCACCAGCGGCGTATTGTTGACAAAGGCCGAAACCGTCGTCACCCCCAAGCCCAAGAGCAGCAGCGTGCGCACCGGATGCGCCTCGACATTGCGCGAGGCCATCTGGCTTGCGCCCTCCAACGCCCCCGTGCGCACCAAAGCCCCCACGATGATGAACATCGCCGCAATCGTCCAAGGCGCGTTGTTCGACAACACACCCGAAACATCCTGCATCGGCAAAATCCCCAGCACCAGCATCAAAAGCGCGCCGCCCAGCGCCGTCACCTCGACCGGATAGGTTTCACGCAGAAAGAGTACGAACATCCCAACCAGAATGCCCAAAGCCATCAGCGCCTCGAATGTGGGATCAAGCTCGAGTCCAAGCATCACAGTGTCCTTCCGGCGATCATCGACACAGGCAACAGAAACGGGCAGAAAAGCGGCCCATTAATCTCGACTAACTTTGACGAGTATTATCCGGTAGTTTCAAATCCAGTCAACACCTTTGTACCAGCGCAGGTTCAGGGGGCCGCTTGCTGTAACAGGCCACCCTCGCGGATCATCCGCACTCTGGTCGCCTTGCCAGTGCGGTCGTCGGTTTCAACATAAACGCCCGACAGCGTGGCAGGCCCTTCGGCGGGGGTAAAGCGTCCACCCGCCATGCCGGTGATAAACCGCCGCAGCGGCTCCAGCTTTTCCATCCCGATGACCGAATTGTAATCGCCACACATGCCCGCATCGGTCAGATACGCCGTGCCCCCCGGCAAAATCTGCGCATCGCCCGTCGGCACATGCGTGTGGGTGCCGACGACAAGGCTGGCCTGCCCGTCGCACCAATGCCCCATCGCCATCTTTTCGCTCGTCGCCTCGGCGTGAATCTCGATAATCGCGGCCTGCACAGCACCGCCAATCCGATGCGTCTTGAGCAGGGTTTCCACCGCCGAAAACGGATCATCAAACGGCCGCTTCATGAACACCTGCCCCAGCGCCTGAGCAACCAACACCTTGCGCCCCTGCGTCGCCTCAAAAATCTTGACGCCACGTCCGGGGGCGACCTTGGAAAAGTTGATGGGCCGCAGAATGCGGGGCTCTTGCTCGATGAACTGCAACATATCCTTCTGGTCAAAGGCATGGTCGCCCAAGGTGACGCAATCGGCCCCTGCCTGCAACAGAATGCGCGCGTGTTCGGCGGTCAGCCCCGCCCCTTGGCTCGCGTTCTCGCCATTGACCACGACAAAATCCAGCCCCCAAGCCGTGCGCAACGACGGCAGCCGCTCCGCCACCGCAGCCCGGCCCGCGCGCCCCATTACATCGCCTAGGAAGAGAATTTTCATGCCCTTGGATTAGGGCCTCGGCCGCCGCGTCGCAAGCCAAAAGGCGCGCCGATTCGGCAGAATTGGGGAATGCCGGGCTCTCGGCGCGCGATGGACACAGGTATTGCCCGCCCTGCAGATCCGATTATACAAGCGTTTTCAGAATATTACCCCATCTCACATGCCTATTCGCAGCGACGCCCTTCCCCCGCCCCCAGCACCGCCCTAGCTTCAGACCCATGCGCCTGCCCTCCGCCCTGTCTGACTGGTTTTCCGCCCAAGGCTGGGCGCTGCATCCGCATCAAACCGAGATGCTGTCGCGCGCGTCTGAAGCGTCAACTCTGCTGATCGCGCCCACAGGCGGTGGTAAAACATTGGCAGGGTTTCTGCCGTCCCTGGCCGAGATCACTCCTGAAACCCAAGGCTTGCACACGCTCTACCTCTCGCCGCTCAAAGCACTTGCGGCCGATATCCGCCGCAATCTGCGCCGCCCCGTCGAGGGCGCGGGCCTGCCGATCCGCATCGAGGATCGCACCGGCGACACCAGTTACACTCAACGCCGCCGCCAACGCGCTGACCCGCCGCATATCCTGTTGACCACACCCGAAAGCCTCGCGCTCTTGCTCAGCTACGAAGATGCCCCACGGATCTTCGCGGGCCTGAAACGCGTCGTTATTGATGAAATTCATGCCCTTGCCGAAAGCAAACGCGGCGATCAACTCATGTTGCAACTCGCCCGCCTGCAGGCCCTGAACCCCGGCCTGCGCCGCGTCGGCCTCTCGGCCACTGTCGAAGATCCCCCCGCCCTCGCTGCCTTTCTTGGATCTCAAACCGCGATCCTGCAAGCTGATCCCGGACCCGATCCCGACATCCAGATGCTGCACACCCAAGCCCCGCCCCCTTGGGCAGGCGGTGGCGGGCGCTATGCAATTGCGGATGTTTTACAACAAGTTGCCGCGCATAAAACCACACTGATCTTTCACAATACCCGCGCTCAGGCCGAGATCTTCTTTCATCACCTCTGGCTGGCCAATACCGACGATCTACCCATCGGTATCCACCACGGCAGCCTGTCGCGCGACCAGCGCGCGCGCGTGGAACAGGCGATGACCGACGGCCGCCTGCGCGCCGTTGTGTGCACCGGCAGCCTTGATCTGGGGTTGGACTGGGGCGATGTCGACCTGGTCATCCAGGTCGGAGCGCCCAAGAATATCAAACGCCTCGTCCAACGCATCGGCCGCGCCAACCACCGCTATAATGCCCCGTCCAAAGCATTGCTGGTGCCCGCAAACCGCTTTGAAGTGATCGAATGTCAGGCCGCCCTCGAGGCTGTCCGCGCGCGTACCCTCGATGGTGACCCACGCGCCCGCGGCCCCCGCGATGTGCTTTGCCAGCACATCCTTGCCACCGCCTGCGCTGCGCCCTTTGACGCAGGCGCACTCTATGCCGAAGCCATCAGCGCTGGCCCCTACGCAAGCCTCACCCGCGCCGAATTCGATGCCTGCCTCGAGTTCACGGCCACCGGTGGCTATGCGCTGCGGGCCTATGACAAATGGCAAAGGTTGATGATAAGGCAGGGAAAACATTCATTACGCGATCCACGCACTGCCGCAACCATCCGCCAGAACCTCGGCACGATCATCGATACCGAGACCCTCAAAGTCCGGCTCAAAGGCCGGATGGGCGGCACACCCTTGGGCGAGGTAGAAGAGGCCTTTGCCTCCACCCTCACCCGCGGCGACACCTTTCTGATCGGCGGACAGATCGTGCGCTACGAGGGGCTGAACGAACTCACCGTCGAAGTCACCCGCCAACCGGGTCGCGACCCCAAGGTCGCCGTGTTCTCCGGCACCAAATTCGCCACCTCCACCCAGCTTTCCGAGCGCATCCTGCGCCTGTTGCAACAACCAGACTGGCCCGACTTGCCCGCGCATACTGTGCAATGGCTGAAGCTGCAGCGCGACCTCTCGCGCCTGCCCGCACCGGGGCGCCTGCTGATCGAAAGCTTCCCCTATGACGGGCGCGAGCACCTTTGCCTCTATGGCTTTGCAGGCCGCAACGCCCAGCAAACCCTTGGGCTCTTACTCACAAAACGGATGGAAGATCAGGGTCTTAACCCTTTGGGTTTTGTCGCCACCGATTACGCAACACTGATCTGGGGCCTTGCTCCAACCCCGGACCCCGCAGCACTGCTGTCACTACAAACGCTGCGCCACGACCTTGAAACCTGGCTCTCGGGCAATGCTGTGATGAAGCGCGGGTTTCGCAACATCGCCACCATCGCAGGGCTGATCGAGCGTCAACACCAAGGTCGACGCAAAAGCGGACGGCAAGCGACCTTCTCGTCGGACATCCTCTACGACACGCTGCGCAAATACGACCCTGACCATCTGCTGATGCAGCTGACCCGCGAAGAGGCCATGCGCGGACTGGTCGATTTCGGGCGGCTCGAAGATCTGCTGGCGCGGATCGGCACCGATATCGACCACATTCGGCTCAACCAGCCTTCGCCCTTTGCCGCACCGCTGTTCCTGGAACCCGGCAAGATCCCGATCCACGGACAGGGCCGCGAAAAACTCGCCGAAGAGGCCGCGCGCCAGTTGATGCGCAATGCCGGATTGCTCTAAAGGCTTTCATACTGGCTTAAATATCCCCGCCGGAGGCCCCCCAAGCCGCCAACAACCCAACGGTCCAAGCATGTATCCCTTCGCCCTCGCAGACTGCCGCCTTTGCGCCCTGCCCTCTGGCGCGCTGTATTGGCCAGATCAGCAGCTTTTGTGCATCTCCGACCTGCATTTGGGCAAATCCGAGCGGATCGCGCGTCGAGGCGGCAGCCTGCTGCCCCCGTATGAAACCCGCGCCACGCTCGAACGGCTCGATAGCGATATCGAAGCGACCGGAGCCCGCCGCATCGTGTGCCTTGGCGACAGCTTTGACGATCTCGCTGCGGCAGAGGGGCTCGATTCCGCCGATCAGCTTTGGTTGACGCGGTTGATGGCGGGACGCGAGTGGATCTGGATTGAGGGCAATCACGACGCGGGCCCGGTCGAGATTGGTGGCAGCCATCTCGCAGAGCTGCGGCTTGGGCCGCTGCGGTTTCGTCATATCGCGACCTCGGACCCGGCAGAGATCTCGGGCCATTACCACCCCAAACTGCGTCTCGCGGGGCGGGCGCTACGCTGCTTTTTGCTCGACGCGCAGCGGCTGGTCCTACCCGCCTATGGCACCTACACCGGCGGCTTGTGGAGCGATGACGCCATCCTCGTCGGTCTGATGCAGCCCACGGCGCTTGCTCTCGCGCTGAGCAAGACGATCCTGCCACTGCCGATGCCGCGTTAGATCAGCCCACGCGCCTGCAACTTCTCACGGTGATTTTTTGATACCGGCACCCGCGTGCCGGACTTGAGACGCAGATGCAGCTTGGTGCCATCGCGCTCGACAGCCTCGATCGCCTGCCACGCGACCCAGTGCGAGCGGTGCACCTGCACACCCGCTTGCGGATCGACCTCGGTCATCGCGTCGGAAAACCGCAGCAGCAGGCTGACCTGCCCCTTGCCTGTTTGCACATCGACATAATGATCGCGCACCGACATTGACAGGATCGGCCCACGCTGCTCGGGCTCAATCCGGTGCAAAAGTCTGTCTGTCACCGGTTCCGGCTCAGGTGCGGGCGCGTCCGCCACCTCTTCCGGGTCAGGACGCGGCTCCAACACCTTGATCAGCGTCGAGTGGGCCAACGAAAGACTGAACACAAGCAGCATGAATTCAGCAACGCCGGGGCCTTGCTCTTGATCCTTGACGGGAAGCAGTTTGATCACAGTCAAGCCCATTGGCGTCATCACCGCTGAAGCAACACTGGCTGTCGTCAGTGCCGCAACGCGAAAGCCCTTTTGCGCCACCGCTTGAAAAACCAAAGAGCGCAGAAACGCCCCGACCAGCATCATCACGGCCATGATGGGCAAACCAACGACGACCCTCAGGGGAAAACTCATGGCCTGATAACTGCCAAACGGGCCGGTCACTATGACGAAAACCGTCATCGCCCCCCAAAAGATCCAAGAAGCACGAACCTGAAACTCGGTCTTTAACTCGTTCGAAAACAGGGGAAACCTCCAACAACCACACTTTACAGCTTCAATCTAGCTGTGAAAGGTGCTGGCGGCAATCGCTTCAAGTCAACTTATGCGTCAGCGACGGCTCAGGCCGTCAACCCTTCGGGTTCTGGCAACCCGTTTGCGCGGCAGCAGGCCGTCAGGGTATTGGCCAGCAGGCATGCAATGGTCATTGGACCCACGCCACCCGGAACCGGCGTGATCGCACCTGCAACAGCGGCAGCCGAGGCATAATGCACATCGCCCACCAGCTTGGCCTTGCCGTCGCGCTCGATCCGGTTGATGCCAACGTCAATCACCGTGGCCCCCGGCTTGACGAAATCACCTGTGATCATTTCGGGGCGCCCCACGGCGGCAACCAGAATATCGGCCCCGCGGCACACCGCCTGTAAATCCTTAGTGCGGCTATGCGCGATGGTCACAGTGCAGCTGTCGCCCAGCAATAGCTGCGCCATCGGCTTGCCGACGATATTGCTGCGGCCAACCACCACCGCGTTCAACCCCGCCAGCTTGCCATGATGGTCGCGCAGCATCATCAGACACCCCAGCGGCGTACAGGGGACCATCGACTTTTGCCCTGTGCCCAGAAGACCGACGTTCGAGATGTGAAATCCGTCGACATCCTTGGCTGGATCAATCGTGTTGATGATCAGGTCCGAATTCAGATGTGCCGGCAGGGGCAGTTGCACCAGAATACCATGCACCTTTGGATCGGCGTTCAGGCTTTCGACCAAGGCCAGCAGGTCCGCCTCGCCGGTATCGGCAGGCAGGCGGTGTTCAAACGAAGCCATGCCAACCTCGACGGTCGAGGCATGTTTATTGCGTACATAGACCTGACTTGCAGGATCTTCACCCACCAGAACCACGGCCAGACCAGGCTTGATCCCATGTTCTTCGCGCAACTTTGCAACCTGAACCTGCACCTGTGCGCGGACATTTGCTGCGAATTCCTTGCCGTCGATTACTTTAGCAGTCATTTAGCCTGATCCTTTGCCAGATGCGCGTCTTCGCGATCAATCGACCAGTCGATCAGATCGCGCCAGAGTTTCTCGAAGTGATCCGGCGGCAAGCCCTGTGCCACTGCATGGGCGCGCACGTTTGCGACAACTTCTTCGACCCGCGCGGTAATGCGAGCGGGCAAAGCCGCGCCGGATTTGATTTCTGCCGCCCGGTCGATATAGGCCGCGCGCTCGGCAAACAGCGCCATCAGGTCACGATCCAGCCGATCAATCTCGGCGCGAATGTCGATCATATTGGTGCAATCTGCCGGAAGTTTCATAACGGTGCCTCGGTTGCCTGTGGCGCCGCTATAACGACGCCACAGGCAAAGAACAATCGCAGAGCCTTAGAACAGGCCCTCGACATTGCCTTCTGCGTTCAGCCGGATCACCTCGGCAGATGGCACTTTGGGCAGGCCAGGCATGGTCATGATCTCACCGCAAATCGCCACGATGAACCCAGCACCCGCTGAAAGGCGCACTTCACGCACCGGCACCGAATGGCCTGTTGGCGCGCCGCGCACGGTCGGATCGGTGGTAAAGCTGTATTGGGTCTTGGCCACGCAGATCGGCAGATGACCATAGCCCGCGGCTTCCCAGGTTTTGAGCTGATCACGGATCGATTTATCGGCGATCACCTCGTCAGCGTGGTAAATCCGCTTGGCGATGGTTTCCAGTTTCTGGAACAGTGGCATCTCGTCGGGGTAAAGCGGCGCAAAGTTCGCGCTGCCCGATTCCGCCATCTGCACGACCTTGTGAGCCAGATCCTCGATGCCGGCCGAGCCATTTGCCCAATGCTTGCACAGAATCGCTTCGGCGCCCTGACTTGCGACATAGGCCTTCACCGCCTCGATCTCGGCATCGGTGTCGCTATAGAAATGGTTGATCGCCACCACGACCGGCACGCCAAAGCTTTTGACGTTGCCGATGTGACGGCCAAGGTTCGGGCAGCCCTTTTGCACGGCAGCGACGTTTTCCACACCAAGATCAGCCTTGGCCACGCCGCCGTTCATCTTCATCGCGCGCACAGTCGCCACGATCACCGCGGCCGAAGGCTTGAGCCCCGCCTTGCGGCATTTGATGTCAAAGAACTTTTCTGCACCCAGATCGGCGCCAAAGCCTGCTTCGGTGACGACATATTCGCCCAGTTTCAACGCGGTCTTGGTGGCAATGACCGAGTTGCAGCCATGCGCGATATTGGCAAACGGGCCGCCATGCACAAAGGCCGGATTGTTTTCCAGCGTCTGCACCAGGTTCGGCTGCATCGCGTCTTTCAACAGCACGGTCATCGCGCCATCCGCCTTTACGTCGCGGGCATAGACCGGCTTTTTCTCGCGGGTATAGGCCACAACGATGTCGCCCAGACGCTTTTCCAGATCTGCAAGATCGTTCGACAGGCACAGGATCGCCATGACTTCCGAGGCCACAGTGATGTCAAAGCCGGTCTGACGCGGAAAGCCGTTTGAGACGCCACCAAGGTTGACCACGATGTCACGCAGTGCGCGGTCGTTCATGTCCATCACACGGCGCCAGACCACACGGCGCGCATCAATGCCCAGCTCGTTGCCCCAATAGATGTGATTGTCGATCATCGCCGACAGCAGGTTGTGCGCCGAGGTGATCGCGTGGAAGTCGCCGGTGAAGTGCAGGTTCATCTCTTCCATCGGCACAACTTGCGCCATACCGCCACCCGCAGCGCCG
>JAHEBX010000206.1 GCA_024642045.1 Pseudorhodobacter sp.
GGCATCCTGCCGCTGCTGATCTTTGGCTTTGCAGCGTTGCAGGGCGCGGGTGCTGGGCTTTTGTCGATTTTGCGGCCCGTGTTGGTGGCGGATATTCTGGGGCGGCGCGGGTTTGGCGCGGTGTCGGGGGCGACTTCGGTGGCGCCGATCCTTGCGTCGGCGGCAGCGCCGTCGCTGGGGGCGGCCTTGCTGGTCACGGGCGGGCCTGCGCTGGTTTATGGCTGTTGTCTGGGGTTGGCGGTGGTGTCGCTGGGGTTGGGGGTTGCGCTGTTGCGCCGCTAGGACCAGTCGGGTTTGCGCTTTTCCACAAAGGCCGCCATGCCTTCGTTGGTGTCACGCGCCAAAGCGTTTTCGACCATCACGCCACCCGCATAGGCATAGGCATCCGCCACGGGCAGATCGGCTTGAGTATAAAAGGCGGATTTGCCGATGCGCAGGGCGAGGCCAAGTTTGCCTGCGATGGTGGCGGCAAACGCCTGCGCCTCGGTCTCAAGGCGATCTGGCGCGGCGATGCGGTTGATCAGGCCTGCGTCGCGGGCGCGGGGGGCGTCGATAAAGCTACCGGTGGTCAGCATTTCCAGCGCGAGGGCGCGCGGGATCTTGCGCGTCAGCGCGACCATTGGCGTCGAGCAGAACAGGCCGATGTTCACCCCATTGACGCCAAAGCGGGCATCTGCGGCGGCAATGGCCAGATCGCAACTGGCGACAAGCTGGCACCCTGCGGCGGCGGCGGTGCCCTGCACCTGTGCGATCACGATCTGCGGCAGGGCTTGCAGGCCCAGCATCACAGCGGTGCAGCGGTCAAACAGCGATTTGAAATAGGCGGCCCCTGCGTCGGGTGCGGCGCGACCTGCCTGCATCTCGCGCAGGTCGTGGCCCGCGCAAAACGCCTTGCCCATAGCGCGCAGCACCACCACGCGGATCGCGGTATCTGCCTGAAGGCTGGCAATCTGCGCGCTGAGCGCGGCCAGCATCGCATCGGACAGCGCATTCAGATTGTGCGGCGCATTCAGAGTGAGGGTTGCAACGCCCAGACTGTCTTGACGCAGCAGAACGGGTTCAGACACGGCCAACCTCGCGCGGCCCCGTCAGGTCTTGGGCTTGGAAAAGCGGCCTTCGATTTGCGCACCGCTTTCAATGACCAGCATCGAATAGCTGACATCGGCGCCCACTTGGGCCGCAGCGCGCAGCGTAAAGCTGTTGGCATCAACACGGCCATCAAGTTTGCCTTTCACCTCGATGGTGTCAGCGGCGACGTGGCCTTGCACGCGACCTTCTCCACCGATGGTCAGGGTATGCGCGGCGATGGTGCCTTCGACCTCGCCCAGAACCTCGACCGTGCCGGTCGACGATACATCGCCGACGATCTTGAGATCAGCAGAAAAGACCGAGCGGTTGTTTGTGCCTGTCGAGCCGGAAGCAGGGCGTTGCGGCGCAGCTGTCGGGTCGGCGGTTTTCGAGAACATGCGGAATTCCTTGGCAGCATTTGGGTCAGCGTCGATAAGGACCGAAGCGGGCGGGCTGGTCAAGCCTTGCGACAGGCAAGGGGTCGCTTATGAGCGATTGTTGTCATCTGTCGGCTGACAAGCGCCGACGGATTTGATCAGATGGCCAAAGGAATCGATTTGAAAGGCGGCTTAGAATGGCAGCAAAAGGCAATGACGGGTTTTTCGCGCCCGTCTCGGGGTTTGATCTGCCGCGATTCGCAGGGATACCGACTTTCATGCGGTTGCCCTATGTGCCGTTCGAGCACGAGCGGTTTGCGCAAGTCGAAGTCGGGTTGATCGGCGCACCTTGGGACGGGGGCACGACGAACCGCCCCGGACCGCGGCATGGCCCGCGGCAATTGCGTGATTTATCCACGATGATCCGCGCAATGAACGGTGCGACATGGGTAGCACCGTTCGATCTGTGCAACTGTGCCGATCTGGGGGATGTGGCGCCGAACCCTGCCGATCTGATGGACAGCATGGCGCGGATGGAGGCCTTTTATGACCGGGTGGTCGCAGCGGGGGTCTTGCCGCTGACAGGCGGGGGCGATCATCTTTGCACGCTGCCGATCTTGCGCGCGGTGGCAAAGAAGCGTCCTGTGGGGATGATCCAGTTCGACAGCCACACGGATTTGAATGACATCTACTTTGGCACCAGCCGCTATAACCACGGCACACCGTTTCGCCGCGCCGTCGAGGAAGGTCTGCTCGACCCCAAGAGATACTGTCTGATCGGCATACGCGGCACCGCCTATGGGCGCGAGGATTGGGACTTTGCCGCAGCAAACGGCATCCGCATCATTCCGATTGCCGAGTTTCATGCCCGTGGCGTGGTCGATGTGATGGCCGAAGCGCGCGAGATCGTGGGGACGGGCGACACCTATATTACCTATGACATCGATTTCGTCGATCCGACCTTTGCGCCGGGGACGGGCACGCCAGAGGTGGGCGGGCCGAATTCGTGGCAGGCCTTGCAGGTGGCGCGCGAGTTAAAGGGTGTGACCATTGTGGGCGCTGATCTGGTCGAAGTCTCGCCGCCCTTTGATGCCAGTGGCGGCACGGCTTGGCTTGGGGTTTCGATCATGTTCGAGATGTTGTGTGTGATGGCCGAGCGGGTCGCGGCACAGCGCAGCTAGGGGCGTTGTTTGGCCTGACATATAAAGACGTGAAAGGATGACGGCGATGGCTGAGGCAGTGATCATTACCAACGCGCGGGTGCTGACGATGGATGCGGGGCGACCTCGGGCAGAGGCGCTGGGCTATGCAGGCGGGCGGATCGTCGCTGTGGGCACAAGCGCCGAGGTGATGGCGGCGCTGCCGCAGGCACGGGTGATTGATGCAGGCGGGCGCACCCTGTTGCCCGGCTTTGTCGAAAGCCATTTGCATCTGGTGTTGGGCGGGGCCGAGTTGAGCCAGTTGCAGTTGGGGGCCCTGCATGGGTTTGACGCGCTGAAGGCCGCGTTCGAGGGCTATGCGGCAGCGCATCCCGAAAAGGCGATCTTGCTGGCGCAGGGCGCAAGCTATGAGATGTTGGACGCGCCGGTCACGCGGGCGGATATGGACCGCGTGGTGGCGGATCGTCCGATTGCGATGATGTCGCCCGATCATCACACGGTTTGGGCCAATACGGCGGCGCTCAAGGCGGCAGGGATCTTGAACGGCGCCACGATGCCGCACGGGCATGAGGTGGTGATGGGGCCGGATGGCACGGCCACGGGTGAATTGCGCGAGTTCGAAGCCTTTGGGCCGGTGCTTGCGTTGGGCGGAGAGGCGCATTTGCAGCTGGGGATCGCCACGGGCGGCGAGCCGGACCCTTGGCCTTCAGAGGCCACACGGGCTGCGGACCGCGATAAGGTCGCAGCAGGGCTTGCGCATTGTGCCCGCCATGGCATCACCTCGATGGTGAATATGGACGGCAACCGCTATACCTGCGCGCTTTTGCGGGAACTGGAGGCCGAGGGGCGGTTGACCGCGCGGGTCAAGGTGCCGTTCCACTTCAAACCGCATATGGATTTGGGCGAACTGGATCGCGCAAGTGCGATGGCAGCAGAGTATCAGGGCGAATGGGTGACCAGCGGTTTCGTCAAGATGTTCATGGACGGCGTGGTGGACAGCCGCACGGCCTATATGCTGCGCCCCTATCCGGGAACCGATGTGACGGGCGAGCCGCTGTTTGAGCCCGAGCGGTTCAAAGAGATTTGCCGCGCGATTGCGGTGCGGGGTCTGCAAATAGCGGTGCATGCGATCGGCGATGGGGCCGTGCGCACGACGATCGACGGCTATGAGGCGGCAGGGCAGGGCGATCTGCGCCACCGGATCGAGCATATCGAGTTGATCGACAAGGCCGACATCCCGCGCATCGGGGCCTTGGGGATCGTGGCGAGCGTGCAGCCACCGCATGCGCCGGGGGCGATGGACTTTCCCCTGTCGACCATGAGTGCTGTGATCGGTGAGAACCGCTTTGACGACGCCTATCTGTGCCGCACTTTGGTCGCGGCGGGCGCAAAGGTGGCCTTTGCCAGCGATTGGCCGGTGACGGATGTGTCGGTGATGCGTGGCCTGCAAGCGGCCCTGACGCGGCCAACCTATGCGGGTGGGGTGGATCAACGGCTGTCTCTGATGGACAGCCTTTACGCCTATACGGCCGGCGGCGCGTGGACAGCGCATATGGAAGGGCTGACGGGCAAGCTGATGGCAGGGCTTGCGGCGGATCTGGTGATGATCGACGGCGATATCGAGTCGATTGCGCCCGAGGCGTTGGGCGAAACAGGAATCGCGCTGACCATTGCGGGCGGGAAAGTCACCTATGAGGGGGTCAGATTCGGCTGAATCGGGGGAACCGAGTCGGAAGATTCGGCGTTTTTGCGCGAATTCGTCTGGCAAGGGGTTTGCGCAGCGGCATTTGTTTAGGCAGTCGCTGCGAAAAACCCCTGTAAACATTGGGCGTAACAAAAAAATAACAAAGTATGCGATTTTTCCTCTTGCGGGCCGCAGCGGCTTTCCCTAGATAACGCCTCACCGAAGACGAACAGACGCAGCGATGCAGACGGACGGAAACGGGAAGCAGCCTGAAACGGCAGCAAAGAATATCTGGATGTAAGATGGCAGATACGCCCGAATGTCGGGTGTGTTGTCTGTTTTGTGTCCGCGCTCTTTGACATTGATGGAATTGAAGGGATATGTGGGCGGTTTGGGCGCATCGGCGTCTAACACGTAGCATATCTGACCAGCAGGGAATTTGCCGCGAGGTGAGCTACCGATGACCTGGT
>JAHEBX010000207.1 GCA_024642045.1 Pseudorhodobacter sp.
CCGCAAGACCCAGCTTGAAACTCTCGGACATCGGTACGAATCCTAAAGCAGCAAGAAAACCACCCAAGCCCAGCACTATCATGCCCAGAATGATAAACCGCGTGCGTTTGCCGCCTGTGTCAGACCGATACCCCCAGGTTGGACGGGTGATCTGCACCGCATAATGCAGCCCCACCAGCAGCCCCGGCAGAACGGCTGGCAAGGAGGCCTCGACCACCATCAGACGATTCAGCGTCGAGGTGCAGAGCACCACAATCGCGCCCAGGCAAAGCTGCACCGCGCCCAACCGAAAGATTGACAGCCACGACAGGTACGTCATTGCAAAACCTCCATACTGCGCAGAGCAAAAGCGGTGATCATCATGCCGCTGACATACATGCCGATGCCAGTGGCGTTATACCAAGGCGCGCGGCCTTTCGGGTCTGACAGCAGGGTCTTCATCGCGCGCACTTGCAAGCCAAGCAGCACCGCAACCGCCAGCGCGTGCCACGGCTTGCCCCAGACCAGCAAAAGCGCCATTACCAGAACCTGTGCAAGGCCCATGACGGTGCAGGCGACCTTGGCCGCAACCTCTGGTCCCAGCGTGACGGGAAGCGAACGCACGCCATGCAAGCGGTCCCCCTCCAAAGCCTTGAAATCGTTCAACGTCATGATGCCATGCGCGCCAAAGGCATAGAGCATCGCCATCGTGACGACCTGAAACGATGGCAAACCCTGCGACAGCACGGCCGCTCCGGTGAACCACGGCAACCCCTCGTAGCACAGGCCAACCAGCCCCGGTCCCCACCAACCCGACCGCTTTAGCCGCACCGGTTCGGCCGAATAGGCCCAAGCGGCCAGCACGCCCACAATCGTCGCGCCAAAACCCCAAGGCCCCAGAAACCAGCCCATGACCAGCGACAAAACTGTCATCGCCAGCGCAATCCACAACCCCCATCGCCCCGGTATCCGGCCCGATGGGATCGGCCGATGCGGCTCGTTTACCGCATCAACATGGCGATCGCACCAGTCATTAGCCGCCTGCGACATGCCACAGACCACCGGTCCCGCAAGAAGGATTCCCAGCAGCACCAGCGGCCAAGCCGACCAAGGCGATATACCAACCGAAACGATGCCGCACAGATAGGCCCACATCGGCGGAAACCAGGTGATCGGCTTGATCAACTCCAGCAGGGCGCGAGGCTGAGGACGGGCGGGCGTATGTAAATCTGATGTGACTATCATGTGTCAACTTTGCCTTACATTTTTGAGTCGGGCAAGCAGAGACTTCATGGATCTGGTTGACACGACCCAACTGCGCCCAAGTAAGGTGATCAGCGCATTGCGCCAATAGGCGCCCTCAGAAAGGCCCTAAAGACATGCCCGTAACACTCGACAATAAAAGATTTATCTAAAAAATGAACGAAGGCGCCTCGCAACCGGAGGCGCCTTGTTCGCTTGTGAAATCGGCTGTCTACTCGTCGCTCTTTTCCAACAGGCCAAACTTGCGCAGCTTGACATAGAGTGATTGGCGCGACAGGCCCAGCATTTCTGCCGCAGCAAGACGGTTGTTTCTGGTCAGATCGACGGCCGTCTGGATGCACATCTTTTCCACTACGTCTGTGGTTTCCGCAACGATGTCCTTCAGGGTGGAAGAGCCCACCAGCTCCATCACACTGCGCATGCCGTCATCGCCACCCGTCAGCCCCGGACGGCGCAAAAGATCGGCGCGGCTTGCGTCGCGGATCACCAAGGCAAATCCCTGCCCGGGGCGATCCGTGAAATGCGTGGCCGAGATTTCCACCGAAATCTGGCCATTGAATTCGTTCAGGATCTTGGTGGAATAGAGCCGCAAATTGCGCGAGCGGCGCGCATTGTCCAGAATGACCCGCAGATCGACAAGCCCGCGCGCCAGAAAATCGCCCAAGGACCGACCGCGCACGCTGGCCAGATGCGTGCTGTCCGTCAATTTCATAAACGCGTCGTTGCCATAGGTAATGATGCCATCCTGATCCAGAAACAGGATCGCATCGCTGCCTTCGTGATACAGCTTTTCAAGGTTTTCACTGATCTCGCTCTGCGGTGCGTTGGCGTGCTCGGGCGCCTCCAACCGGCACAGCATAAAGCGCTCGCCCGCCGCCCGAAACAGCTTGGGGATCACCCGCAGCCTGTTTTGCGACCGGCGCGCGACCAATTCGACAGGGCTGATCGTATCCGAAGAGGCAATGCTCGACAGGCTTTCCAAAAACTCACCGCGTCTGCGGCCATCGAATTCCTGCGCAATCGAGCCACCGGCAAGCTCTTGACGCGAGGCGCCCAGCATGGCGGCGGCGGCGGCATTCACATCGACGATGCGGCCTGTGTTCATGGCCAGCAAGATCATCGCGTCGCGCGTCGCCTCCATCAGCACACGATAGCGGGTGTCCATCTCGCGCTGAGTTTCATAATCACGCTCAAGCGCGATCTGCGCCATCACCAGCTGTTGCTGCATCTCGGCGATAGCACGCATGTCACGACCCAGCATCAGGATCGATTTGCCCTTTTCGATCCGATGCATCGTATAGCGGATCGGGAATTCCCACATCGCCGAACCAAGATGATTGACCTCGACGACCAGAGACTTGGCGTCGGGTGCGGCAATCGCCTTGAGCCTGCGGTTGAACTTCTCGCGGCTTTCTTCCGTGACAATGTCGTTGAAATGCTTGCCAACCCAGCCTTCCAGTTGACCAAAGGCAGGATGGTGCGGGTTAATCATGACAGCTGTCACCCGCCCCTCGGACGAGACGAGCAAGGATATATCTGCCGCCGTCGCGACAATCTCGGACAAATGGTCCGGTTCAATAAGCGCAAGGCTCATTCCGTCTAGAAAGTGTTTCGTGTCAGTCTTCACTGGTTTTTTCGCCATATTTGCCGCCCACCCGTCCGATCGGGACAACGGTATGTTAGGCGCGCCGAAGCACGCAGGAGGCGTCGAACTTAAGGCCAATCACCTCAAGAGCGGCGCCAATGTCATTGGTAGAGAAATCAGCTCCCGTCAGTGATGCCGGATCCTCCACAGTTGACATGACCGCCCCGCCCACGATGATCGGGCCGGGTTTGCTCATGATGGTTTTGATGGTATCCACGGTTTTTCCAACCGCTTGCAATTTGTCTTTGGTCGCGACCGAGATCAAAGTGCCGTCGAACTGGCGTGTCGTGAAAAGAGAATGCAGCTCCGCCATGCTGGGGGCGATCCGCAAGCAGACCGAAACCCCGAAACGGCGCAGTTGCCCCATCAGGACCATTGCGCCCAAAGTGTGCTGCTCGCGGTCGGCCACAATCAGCAAGACCGTGCCATGCCCTGCGTCGCCCGCCTGATCCGCGATCCAGGCGACGCCGATCTCTCGTAAAAGCGATTGCATGCGCCCGACCCCGATCGACACATCCATCCAGGACATCCGATCCTCGTGCCAATCGGTCCCCATGCGCCGCGCCGCTTCGGGGATGTAGATATCGGCCAGAGCGGCAAGACTGATCCGAGATTTGCGCATCTCGACCAAAAGTGCGGCAAAGGCATCCTTTGAGCCCGTGAGCGACGCTTTGATCAGCCCCTCGACCAAGGGCTCGCGCAGCTCGGAGACGGCTTTGGCGCTTCGGTTCGCCAAAAGAGATACGACCTGTGATGCAAAATAGTCGACGCCCGAGGAGCCGTGGGCATTCGCGCGCGCTGTTTCGCCCAGGTGGAAATCCTGCATGCGAAGAGCCCTCCCCTAAGTTCCCCGCACAACCGCAACACTCTGTCAGCACGATCGGAGGCACCTTTGAGAACAACCTTCCATTAGGACCCGCAAATTGTCAAAGAAAATTGACACTTTCAGGTATAAGCCAGATGCCGTTTTTTGGGAAGCCCCTGTTTATAAATATAAATATGTTGCGAAAGCTGCTGCAAAACGATCTTGCGAATGCCTAATATCTGCACAAACTGTCAACTTTCAATGTGTAAGTTTTGATTGACACATTTGGAATCAGGGCGCTAGGTTGGTGTCAGGACACGCCGTCCGAAAGTCAAACCATGCCAAAGAATCGCCCTCACGCCGCCGCCCATCGTCCGCTTTATACAGCGGCAGAGCGGGCACGACGCGATCAGACGAAATGGACTCTGGTTCAAGGCATTCTCGCCCCGGTACAGTTTCTGGCCTTTGGGATTTCTGTCGTTCTGGTCAGTCGCTATCTGCTGACCGGCGAAGGCTATGGCGCGGCGACAGTCTCGATCCTGATCAAGACCGGGCTTTTGTATCTGATCATGGTAACCGGCGCGATCTGGGAAAAGGTAGTGTTCGGCCAATATCTGCTGGCACCGGCTTTCTACTGGGAGGATGTGTTCTCCTTCGCGGTCATAGGGCTTCACACCGCCTATTTGATAGCGCTTTGGACAGGCTTTTTGACCCCAGAACAGCAAATGGCCTTGGCGCTGACCGCCTATACGGCCTATGCGATTAACGCCGCGCAATTCATCCGTAAGTTGCGCATGGCGCGGCTGGACAAGGCGGTGCAGGCATGACCCTTCCCAGCCCCGCGCCAGGGTGCACTGCGGCCCCCGTCCTTAAAGAACGCGGTCAGCGCGAAGTGTTTTGTGGCCTGACCGGGATTATCTGGCTGCACCGCAAGATGCAGGATGCCTTCTTTCTGGTCGTAGGCTCGCGTACCTGCGCCCATCTGTTGCAATCGGCAGCTGGCGTGATGATTTTCGCCGAGCCAC
>JAHEBX010000208.1 GCA_024642045.1 Pseudorhodobacter sp.
GCTGCGCACGACGGTGCGATCGATCAGGCCAGACAGGGTTTCGCCGCGCGCGCGAGCGGCAAAGGACAGCGCCATGCGGTGCTCTAGCACGGGTTTTGCCATTGTCGCGACATCGGCGATGGTGGGGACCAAGCGACCTTCGAGCAGCGCGCGGGCGCGCACTGTCAGCATAAGGGCTTGGGCCGCCCGCGGGCCGGGCCCCCAAGACAGACTGCCCGCCAGATCAGTCCCTTCAGGCTCAGCAGGGCGGCAGGCACGCACAAGGTCAAGAATCGCCTCGACCACAGCTTCGCCCACAGGCATGCGACGTAACACCGCCTGTGCCGCGATCAACTCGGCCGCAGAAAAAACCTGATGCGCCTCGGATTCGGTGGCGCCCGTGGTGGCGAGCAGGATGTCGCGTTCATGCGCACGGGTCGGGTATTCGACGTTTACCTGCAACAAGAAGCGGTCAAGCTGCGCTTCGGGTAGAGGATAGGTGCCTTCCTGTTCAATCGGGTTTTGCGTGGCCAAAACGTGGAAGGGGCGCCCCAGAGGGCGGTGCTGGCCCGCGATGGTAACCTCGCGTTCCTGCATCGCTTGCAACAGCGCGGATTGCGTGCGCGGGCTGGCGCGGTTGATCTCGTCGGCCATCAACAACTGGCAAAACACCGGGCCCTCCAGAAAGCGAAAGGCGCGGCTGCCGTCGGCTGCGGTTTCCAGCACTTCAGACCCAAGGATATCGGCAGGCATCAGGTCGGGCGTGAACTGAATGCGGTTGCCCTTCAGCCCCATAACGGTGCTCAGCGTATCGACCAGCAGCGTTTTTCCCAGACCCGGCAGGCCGACCAAAAGCGCGTGACCACCACACAGCATCGCCGCAAGCACCTGATCGACCACACGGTCCTGCCCGATAAAGCGTTGGTTAATCGAGGCCTTGGCCTCGCCCAGTCGCGCGCCAAGCGCTTCGATCTCGGCGACGAGTTGGGTGGGATCGGCCATGACATTCCTCCGGAAGTGTTTATATGGTGCTATATGAGCCAATCTAGGGCCCGGGCACAAATGACAAACAGCAAGAATCCACAAATGATCGTGAAACCGCTGACCGAGGGGCTGGCAGAGGCGGTGCGGGCTGCGTCAAAAAAGGGGCCGCCACCCGTGCATTTGTGGAATCCGCCCTATTGCGGCGAGATTGACATGCGGATTGCGCGCGATGGGACGTGGTTTCACGACGGCACGCCCATCGGTCGGATGCCTCTGGTCAAGCTCTTCTCATCGATTCTGCGGATCGAGGACGGGAAATACTTTCT
The DNA here is from genome assembly GCA_024642045.1 of Pseudorhodobacter sp. Lineage (GTDB taxonomy): Bacteria > Pseudomonadota > Alphaproteobacteria > Rhodobacterales > Rhodobacteraceae > Cypionkella. The sequence goes on from JAHEBX010000208.1 coordinate 1,290, forward strand.
GGTCACGCCCGTCGAAAAGGTGGGCATCAAGGTCGATGACGCGCCGATGCTGGCGGTGGATTTCGAAGCCGAAGGCGCGGGTGAGGCGCAGGCCTTGCGGTTTTTCACCAAAACGGACGACGAGGTCGTGGCCAATTCCGAACATCCGATCCGTGTCGTGCGCGATCCGATCAGCGGCGAGCCTTCGCCCTATGTGCATGTCAGGCGCGGGCTAGAGGCTTTGATCGACCGGAAATCCTTTTACCGTTTGGTCGATTTGGGCGCGCATCACGAAGTTGACGGGACAAGCTGGTTCGGTTTGTGGTCCGGGGGGAGTTTCTTTCCGGTGATTCCTTCGTTAGAGCTTCGGTGATGCTAAGATTTTGTGCAAACCTGACCATGCTTTTCACCGAGGTCGCCACGCTCGACCGGCCCGGACTTGCCGCTCAGGCGGGGTTTGACGGCGCAGAGGTGCTGTTTCCCTACGAATTCAGCGCCGCAGAATGGGAGGTGGCGCTGAACGGGCTGCCGCTGGCTCTCATTAACGCGCCGCCGGGTAACTGGGGCGAGGGGGATCGTGGCTTTGCCGCTGTCATCGGGCAAGAGCAGCGGTTTCGCGACAGCTTTCTGCGCGCGGCCGAATTTGCAAGCCGGCTGCGGGTCGGGCGGGTGCATGTCATGGCCGGGGTCGCCAAGGGGCCAGAGGCCGAACAGGCTTACGTCGAGAACCTGGCCTGGGCCGCCGACCAGGCACCCGAGTTGACCCTGACGCTCGAGCCTTTGAACCCTGACGATATGCCGGGTTATTTCCTGAACGACTTTGATCAAGCGGGGCGGATCGTCGATGATCTGGGGCGCGCCAATATCGGTATTCAGTTCGATTTGTGGCATGCAGCGCGCATTCATGGCGATGCGGGGCAAGTTTGGGCGCGCCACAGGCAGCGGGTCAATCATATCCAGATCGCTGGGTTTCCGGCCCGCAATGAACCGGGGGGCGGCGGTTTCGATCTGACGGGGCTCTGCTCGGAACTTGAGGCCAGCGACTACTCAGGCTGGGTCGCCGCCGAATATCGCCCCCTGCGCGCCACCGTGCACGGGCTGGGCTGGCTCTCGGCGCTCAAGGCCCGCTCACGCCTGATCGGCACCTGAGCAGGCGGCCCGTGCCACCGACCCGCGCGAGATCGAAAACCGCATTGGGGTGCCCCTTCGGCCCTTGTCGCACGGGCCCCGCAGCGGTTAGAGTGCGGCCACGTTAGTTCAAGGAAGCCCAGATGACCGCCCATGCGCCCGAGACCGTGATAGTGACCAAGTGGAAGATCGCCTGCGACGGCGGCGAAGGTGCGCTGGGGCATCCAAGGGTCTGGCTGACCATCCCCGATGACACGGGCTTTGTTGAATGTGGTTACTGTGATCGCCGCTACGAGATTGACCGTGCCCACGCGCACGACGATCACTAGGCACGGCCTTTGCGCTGGGTACTCCGCAGCCTGACGGCGCTTATTTCCTTGCCATTGCTGTATTACTGCGCGGCATTGTTGGGGGCTGTTGCGCCCGGGGCCAGTGCTGATCTGCCGCGCGCGGCGGATCAGTTTGTCGGGCTTGTGCGCGGGCCGATTCACTATGATTTGCTGTTGCCGCTGACCCCCGAAATCCGCAGCCATTTCGGATATGCCAAGGGAGCCGGGGTCGACATTGCCAACCCGAATGCAGAGTGGCTGGTGGTTGGCTGGGGCGCGCGCGACTTCTATACCAGCACCGCGACTCTCGCGCAGATCAACAAAAGCGCCGTCTGGCACGGCATCGTTGGCGACGATTCGGTGATCCATCTGGACATCAGTGGGAATTTGCGCGGCGTCGACTCCATCGATTTTCGCGGACTGTCGCGCGCTCAAATGGGTGCTTTGATTGATTTCATCGACTCGAGTTTTCAGCGGGACCAGACCGGTCAACCGATTGCCTTGACAGAGCGTTTCAGCGACCACGACGCGTTTTTCGCAGGGCGCGGGCAGTTCAATCTTTTCCGCACCTGCAACGTCTGGATCGGCGAAGCACTGCGCGCCGCAGGACTGCCCTTTGGTGTCTGGACGCCCACCCCGCAGGCCGTCGACCTTAGTTTGAGTTGGTTCGCACTGCGTTAGCGGATTGCAAGGTTTCGATTTACCGCGACGCGTCGGCAGTGTTTTTACCCGGCCAAACCGAGAGTGCCGGACGCTGCGGCGCAAAGACTGGAAGCGCGGGGCGGAACATGGCAAACAGTGTTCACACGGGTATGGAGGCGAACATGAGCGAGACCTTTGGCAAAGGCAATCATCTGCATTTGATTGACGGCTCGGCCTTTATTTTCCGCGCCTATCACGCGCTTCCACCACTGACGCGCAAGTCGGATGGTATGCCTGTGGGGGCGGTCGCGGGGTTTTGCAACCTGCTGTGGGGCGAGTTGACCTCGACTCGCAAGGAAACTGCACCGACGCATCTGGCGGTGATTTTCGATGCGGGGTCAAAGACGTTTCGCAACGAGATTTACCCGCTGTATAAGGCCAATCGACCTGATCTTCCCGAGGATTTGCGTCCGCAGTTCGCCTTCACCCGCGAGGCGACGCGGGCGTTCAACGTGGCGTGCATCGAGGTCGAGGGCTATGAAGCCGACGACATTATCGCGACCTTGGCGCGCCGCGCGGTCGAGGCGGGCGGGACAGCGACGATTATCTCCTCAGATAAGGACCTGATGCAGCTGATCGGCCCCGGTGTCGATATGCTGGATCCGATGAAGAACAAGCGGATCGGCCCGGATGAGGTGATGGAGAAATTCGGTGTAGGACCGGAACGCGTGGTTGATGTCCAATCCTTGGCCGGAGATTCCGTCGATAATGTACCGGGCGCGCCAGGGATCGGTATAAAGACTGCCGCGCTGTTGATTAATGAATACGGAAATTTAGACGCCCTTTTGGAGCGGGCGGGCGAGATCAAGCAGCCCAAGCGCCGCGAGGCTTTGCTTGACAATGCCGAGCTGATCCGCGTTTCGCGCAGGCTGGTGAGTTTGGATGCCGACATGCCGCTCGTGGCGGATTTGGCCGCGATGGCATTACGCGAGCCAGAGCCCGAAGTCATCATGGGTTTTCTCAATCAGATGGAGTTTCGCACCCTGACCAAGCGGGTGGCGGACAAACTCAAGGTCGAGGCCCCGGTGCTGGCCGAGGGCGCGGGGATGCATGTCGCAGGCGCGCATGATGCGATCGAGACGGCGCAGGTGCCCTTCGAACACAGCGGCTATGAACGAATTTCGACGCTGTCGGCTCTGCAGACGTGGATCGACCGGATCAACGAGGTCGGCCATGTCGCGGTGGATACCGAAACCACATCTCTGGACGAGATGAAGGCAGAGTTGGTGGGCGTCTCGCTTTGTGTTGATGCGGGCAAGGCCTGCTA
>JAHEBX010000065.1 GCA_024642045.1 Pseudorhodobacter sp.
TTGTCGGGGGCAGCGTTACCGGCAGCGATGTTTTCCGCCATTGCGCGATAGGTATAGCCCCGCGCCTTGACCCTGCGCATCGGCGTCGCACCATTCGGGTCGATGTGGCTAAAGAAGCCACGCTTTGCCATCGCGTCTGCGTGCCCTGCCGCAGCCGAGGTCAACCGACCCTCGATCTGCAACGGCCCGCAGCCGGCCTGCGCCCGCGCTTGGTTGATCATGGCAAGCGCCTGCTGCTCGACTTCGCCCGCCGTGGCAAGGGCAGGCAGACCAAGCCCAAGGGCCACAGCGCTACGCAAACAAAGCCGCCGCATGAAAGGCGACATGCTCTTCAATGAATGTGCTGACGAAGAAATAGCTGTGATCATAGCCTTTTTGCATCCTGCATGAGCCGCTTTGACGGCGCTCTGACATAGATGTCGCCAAAGACTCTGGCTTTAGTAGGTCAAGAAATTGGTCGCTGGTGCCCTGATCTATCAAAATTGGCCCATCAAAACCACGCTTCTTCATCAGGCTCGAGGCGTCATAGGCGGCCCATTGCGTCTCATCCGCGCCCAGATAGGCGGTGAATTGCTTGCGGCCCCACTCACTGGCCGTCGGGTTGCAGATCGGCGCAAAGGCTGAAACCGAGCGGAACCGCCCCGGAAAGCTCATCGCGATGGTCAGTGCGCCATGCCCGCCCATCGAATGGCCGGTGATCGCCTGCGCAGGCTCGGCCAGCGGAAAGGTATTGAACAAAAGCCGCGGCAGCTCGTCCGTCACATAATCCCACATACGGAAATGGGTGTTCCACGGCGCTTGAGTGGCGTTGACGTAGAATCCGGCCCCCTGACCCAGATCATAGGCCGGATTGTCCGGCACGCCCTCGCCGCGCGGACTGGTATCGGGAAAAACCACCGCTATGCCTGCCTCGGCCGCCCAGCGCTGCACGCCTGATTTCACCATCGCATTCTCATGCGTGCAGGTCAGTCCCGACAGATACCAAAGCAAAGGCACCCGCCCGTCCTCCGCCCCTTCGGGCAGGAACAAACCAAAGGTCATCTCTGTTCCCGTCGCTTCGGACGGGTGCGAATAGACGCCCTGCACGCCGCCAAAGGCTCTGTTCTCGCTGATCGTCTTCATGCTGTCCTCCTAGCGCGTCACGAGCGCAATCACGGCCGTCACGGTCAGAACCGAAACCGCTGTCGAAATCAGAATAGCGGTCGACACCCGCTGCGGTGCCACACCATAGTGCTGCGCCAGAATATAGACGTTGCCCGCCACCGGCAGACTGGCCGCTGCCACCATAACCCCCGCCGCATAGCGCTCGACCGGAAACACCACAAAGGCCGCAAAGGCCACCGCTGCGGGGTGCAAAAACAGTTTTGACACCGAAAGCCAACCCGCCACCTGCCACCGCTCTGCCGACCGCCCCGCCAGACTGCCACCAATCGCAAACAGCGCACAAGGCGTTGCCGCCGCCCCCAGCAGGGTCATGAATTCGTTCACCGGCACCGGCAGTTTCCACCCCGTAGCCCCCCAGGCAAGGCCCAGAACCACGCTGACGATCATCGGGTTTTTCAGCAGTCCCACGGCCAGAATACGGAAAATGCCTGCACTCATCCGCCCTTCGCGCACCCCGGTGATCACAATTGTCAGGATCGAGGAAAACACGATCAGATCGACCGCAAGCACCAAGAGAACCGGCCCCACGGCTGCGGGGCCCAAAAGCAGGCTCAGCATCGGAATGCCCAGAAAGCCGACATTGCCGATCACGCCGGTATGAGCCTCGAACACCGCCTCTTCTGCCCCCGCCCCGCGCAAAAGCGCAGCCCCCGCCACCAGCGCCCACACGCTTGCCGAGGCCAAAAAATACGCCCAGACAAAGGCCCAGGAGAACACCGCGCTCAGATCAAGGTTGGCGGCAAAGCCGAACAGCATCGCCGACAGCGCAAAGTAGAACACAAACTTGGTCAGATAGGCGGTCGCCTCAGCGGTAAAAAACCGCGCTCGCCCCGCCCAAAAGCCAAGTCCGATGACCGCAAAGAACGGCAGAGTTTTCAGAAAGATCGCCAGCATCCCACATTCGTCTCACGCCCCCAAGGCAGGCACAAGCCCCCAGATCACTGCACCCTCAACGCGGGCTCTCTTATCTTGGCCCAAATCCGCGGGGTCCTGCCGCAAAGAGCAGCTTCGCCTTTAGCCTTGGGGCCAGCGTGGATCTGCAAAGGTTTGCTGTTGCGCTCTTACCCTTCATTGCGTCAAATGCCGCTGTGTTTTGCGATGGGGCTCGTCCAAGGCTCTGGTCTTTGCAGGTTTAGGGCTGCAGCAGGCTTTGCTAGACCAGATGAAAAACTCAAAACGGCACCGAGGTGGCGCGCGCGCAAAAACCTATCGAAATACGGTCATCACCTGATCGCGCGGCTTTTTGCGCTTGGCCACCGCAGGCACCGTTGCATTCTCGGCCGGATAGCCGACGGGCAGGATCATCACGGCCTTTTCATGCGCGGGCCGACCACAAAGCTCGGGCAGGAATTTCATCGGGTTTGGCGTGTGTTCGAGACAGACCAGCCCCGCCTGATGCAGCGCCGTGATCAGCATCCCAGTCGCGATGCCGACGCTTTCAGGAACATAGTAATTTTTATAGCGTGTGCCATCTTCGGTCAGCCCATAGCGCTGGGCAAAGACTACGATCAGCCAGGGCGCGTCGGTCAGATGCGGCTTATCCACCCCCGTGCCGATGGGTTCCAGCGCCGCGAGCCATTCGTCGCCCGCGCCGCCGGCATAGAACTCGCGTTCCTCTTCCTCGGCCGCAGCCCGGATCTGCGCCTTCATCGCGGGATCAGCGATGGCGACGAAATGCCAAGGCTGATGATTGGCCCCGCTGGGCGCCGTGCAGGCCGCCTCGATACAGGCCGTCACGACAGCCTCGGGCACCGGACGCAAGGAGTATTGCCGCACCGAATGGCGCTTGCGCATGTAGTCGCGAAAACCCTCTGCCGCAGTCTGCGCCTGATCGTCCGGCATTTGCACGCGGTCCGGCAGCGCCAGCGCTTCGTATTTCACTTCGCCCTTGCGATACATTCAGCCGCCCCCGATCAACACCCCCGCAGCAAAGACCAAAGCACCGCCAAGCACAACCTGCAAGGCCGCGCGCAAGAACGGTGTTTCCATGAACTTGTTCTGGATCCACGCGATTGCCCAAAGTTCGACAAAAACCACCACCATCGCAATCGTTGTCGCAGTCCAGAAATCCGGGATGAGATACGGAAGCGCATGACCCAAACCGCCCAACGCGGTCATGACGCCCGACGCCAAACCGCGCTTGAACGGGCTGCCGCGGCCCGACAACACGCCGTCGTCATGCGCGGCTTCGGTAAAGCCCATCGAGATGCCCGCGCCAACAGAGGCGGCAAGCCCGACCAGAAACGTCGTCCAGGTGTTCTGTGTGGCAAAAGCGGTGGCAAAAATCGGCGCAAGGGTCGAGACCGACCCATCCATCAGCCCCGCCAGACCCGGCTGCACCCATGTCAGGATGAACTGGCGATGCGCCGCCTTGTCTTCGTCGTGGCGCACATCGTCGCCCAAGTGCTCGGCCTCAAGGTCCATCGCGTGCTGCTCGTGCCCCTGCTCGGCCGCCGCAAGATCACCCAACAGTTTGCGCGTTGCCGCGTCCTGCGTCTGAGCCGCCGCGCGCAAATAGAATTCACCCGCCTGATGCTCCATCGCACGCGCTTCTTCGCGGATCCGCTCGAGCCCGAGGTTTTCGGTCAGCCAGACCGGTCTGCGGGCGTAAAACCCGGCCACATGCTCGCGTCGGATCAACGGGATCACGTCACCAAAGCGCGAGATATGCAAGTCGATCAGGCGCTTGCGGTGGCCGTCCTCTTCCAACGCCATACCATCAAACACCGCAGCCGAGGCCGGAAAATCTGCCCGCAAGCGCTGGGCATAGGTGCGATAGATTTGCGCGTCGTCCTCTTCGGAAGAAATCGCAAGCGCAAGAATTTCCTGTTCGCTCAGATCGGAAAAGCGGCGGCGGTTTGATAGTCCGGGGATCATTGGAGCCTCATTCTGGAATGATTCTAAATAATCTGAATTCACCGCTGAGGGGAAGCCCAAAATTTGTGATCACCGAGCCGCTTGCCGCAAGACAGGCCCGCAGTCTAGACTGCACCAAGGAGATCAGCATGACCGCGAAGCCGCAACTCATCGTCAGGGGCCGCAAGTTCGCGCAGGTGCTCGAGGGTGCCCGCACGGTGTTCTTGCGCGATGGATTCGAGCGTGCCTCGGTCGATGACATTGCCCGCGAGGCTGGCGTTTCCAAGGCGACGCTTTATGCCTATTTCCCCGACAAACGCATACTGTTCATGGAGTTTGCCCTGACCGAGTGCCGCAGACAGGCCGAGGAAGCGATTGCGCAAATCGACTTCAGCGCGCCGGTGCCGCAGGTTTTGCGTCAAACCGGAGCTCGAATCATTGGCTTTATGCAAAGTGATTTCGGGCAGCGTATTCTGCGCATCGCGATCGCCGAGTCGGAACGGTTTCCCGCGCTTGCCGATGAATTCTATCGCTCCGGCCCGCTGATGGCGCAGCAACGGATCGGGGCCTATTTGCGCAGCGCGGTTGAAAGCGGCGCATTGGTGATCGAAGACATTCCGCTTGCCGCCGCGCAATTCGCCCAGCTGTGCAAGGTCGAGTTGCAAGACTGTGTGCTGTTCAATCAAGCCCGGCACACCAGCTCTGACGCTGCCAATCGCGTGCTTGACGCCGCGATCGAGATGTTCATGGCCCGCTATGGCGGCAAAAACTGACCCTTTGCGCACTTTCCTTGCCAGGGCGATTGCGCTAACTCTGATCCGAAACACGAGGGAAATCCAATGAGCTTTATGGCCCGCGCGACCGCTGCAGTCGGCGCAACGATGGTGCTGCTGCGCCGCTTCAATGCCCCCAAGACCCAAGCGATGGGGGCCAGCCCGGCAATCCCTGAGGCGAAGAAGCAGGGTATCATGACCTTGAAGATGCCCACCGCCAAGGGTTGGGAGGCAGGCCATACCCCGACGGCCGCCGCGGGGCTCAAGGTGAACGCCTTTGCCAGCAATCTGCTGCATCCGCGCTGGATCGAGGTTCTGCCCAATGGCGATGTGCTGGTGGCCGAAGCGCTGCAGGAAGCCGATCCGCCGAAAACGCTGATGGACCGCGCGATGCAGGCCACGATGCGCCGCGCGCGCGCGCTGGGCGTCAGCGCCAATCGCATTACGCTGTGGCGTGACTCCGATGGCGACGGCGTGGCCGAACAGCGCGAGGTTTTTCTGGAAAATCAGCGCCAGCCCTTTGGCATGGCCTTGGTCAACGGCACCTTTTATGTCGGCAATACCGATGGTATTTCGTCGTTCCCCTATGCCAACGGTGATCTGAAGATCACGGGCGCTGGCAAGAAACTGTGTGACTTCAAACCCGGTGGCCATTGGACGCGCAGCCTGATCGCCTCGCCCGACGGAAGCAAGATTTACGCAGGCGTAGGGTCGCTTTCCAACATCGCAGACGAGGGAATGCAGGCCGAAGAAGGTCGCGCCTGCATCTGGGAATATGACATTGCCAGCGGCAAGACCCGGATCTTTGCCGGCGGGTTGCGCAACGCGGTCGGCACCGCTTGGGAGCCGACGACTGGCGCGCTCTGGACCGTGGTGAACGAGCGTGACGGGCTGGGCGATGAGACGCCTCCTGACTATCTGACTTCGGTAAAAGATGGCGGATTTTACGGCTGGCCCTATTGTTATTGGGGCAAGACAGTCGACGACCGCGTGCCGCAAGACCCGGCCTTGGTCGCGCGCGCGATCACGCCCGATTACGCACTGGGCGGCCACACCGCCTCGCTCGGTCTGTGCTGGATGCCAGCGGGCACCCTGCCCGGATTTGGCGAAGGCATGGTGATCGGACAGCACGGCTCGTGGAACCGCTCGACGCTCAGCGGCTACAAGCTGATCTTTGTGCCCTTTGCCAATGGCAAACCTGCAGGCGCACCGCGCGATATCCTGTCAGGGTTCCTGTCGCCGGACGAAAAATACTCTTACGGTCGCCCGGTCGGCGTCAAAGTCGGCCCGGATGGCAAATCGCTGCTGATGGCGGACGATGTGGGCGATGTGATCTGGCGTGTCAGCGCCGCCTGACGCGACACTTGCCTTGCGGGCGGGGTTGCGGCATGTCACTCAGATGACCAATTTCGCAGACGCCGCCCGCCAATCGACCAAACGCCTGCGCGAGCTTTTCCCGCGCACGCCGTTGCAGCGCAATGACCATCTGTCGCGGCGGTTCGGGGCCGAGATTTACCTCAAGCGCGAGGATCTTTCGCCCGTGCGCAGCTATAAACTGCGCGGGGCATTTACGGCCATGCGCAAGGTGCGTGCAGCGCAGCCCGAACAAATGGATTTCGTCTGCGCCTCGGCGGGCAATCACGCGCAGGGTGTTGCCTTTGCCTGCAAACATTTCGGGGTCAAGGGCACGATCTTTATGCCAGTCACCACGCCGCAGCAAAAGATCGACAAGACACGCGCCTTTGGCGGTGACGCGGTGCGCATCGTGCTGACGGGCGACTATTTCGACCAGACCCTGACGGCGAGCCAGAAGTTTTGCGCCGAAAAGGGCGCGCATTTCCTGTCACCCTTTGACGACGAGGACGTGATCGAAGGTCAGGCCTCGGTCGCGGTCGAGATGCTGGACCAGTTGGGACAGGCGCCTGATCTGGTGATTCTGCCGGTGGGCGGTGGCGGCCTTGCCTCGGGTGTGACCCGCTATCTGCGCAGCGCGGCGCCGCAGACCGAATTCCGCTTTGTGGAGCCCGCGGGCGGGGCCAGTCTGACGGCAGCTTTGGCGGCGCAAGAGCCTGTGACGCTGAAACAGGTCAACAGCTTTGTCGATGGCGCGGCCGTGGCGCGGCTGGGCGATCGCACTTTTGCGGCGCTGTCCTGGGTCCGACCCGAAGAAGTGTTGCTTGCCCCCGAAGACCGGATCTGCGTGACCATGCTGGAAATGCTGAACCTTGAGGGCATGGTGTTGGAACCCGCCGGCGCGCTGTCCATCGACGTGCTGCCCGATCTGGCCGAGCAGATCTCTGGCAAAACCGTTGTCTGCGTCACCTCTGGCGGCAATTTCGATTTTGAACGACTGCCCGAGGTGAAGGAACGCGCCCAACGCTATTCCGGTGTGAAGAAATACTTCATCCTGCGCATGCCGCAGCGTCCCGGCGCGCTGAAAGAGTTTCTTTCGATGTTGGGGCCGGACGACGACATTGCCCGCTTTGAATATCTGAAGAAATCCGCGCGCAATTTCGGATCGGTGCTGATCGGGATCGAAACCAGCCGTTCCGAGAATTTCAAAGCCCTGTTCAGCCAACTGGAAGCCGCAGCTTTCAGCTATCGCGACATCACGAATGACGAGATTTTGTCCGAATTCCTGATCTAGGCCGCGTCCGCTTTGCCTTGCCCCTGCGACAATGCGGTTTTTGATCGTTGATAACTGATCTTGAGTGAATCGAGATCAACGTCACATGCGCCCGTGGCAGCACGCCGCTCACCATCCTGACACAAGCGCGCAAATTCGCGAAAGCCAAGATTCAGCGCCGCCCCCTTGAGGAAGTGCAAATCTGCCTCAAGCACAGCGGCGCCGGACTCTTGCGCGATCCGCGCGATCACCTCGTCTGCCTCTTGCAGAAACAATTCGACGACCTCTGCGAAATCATCCTCGCCAATTTCCGAGCAAAGCTCGTTCACCCGATCCCATTCAATCATCCACGGCCCGCCTTTTACGCTGTGATCCCTCTAATCCTGAAGCCTCCGGGTTAACAAATGCTAAGGCCGCACAGCTGGAAAACCGACAGTTTTAGATTTCACCTCGCGTTAATTCCTGTGGATCAGAAAGACTCCAGACAAAGGAGACATTCGTGAGCGTCAGCCCATCAAACCCTGCAAGCCAAGCACGACGCAGCAGCTTTGCGCCGCGCCCGATTCTGGTGGTGGACGACAGCAAGGCGCAGCGCCGGATCTTGCAAATGCAGCTTAGCCGATGGGGCTATGAGGTCACCGAAGCCGCCTCGGGCGAAGAGGCTTTGACGCTGTGCCTGACCCGAAATTTCGACATCGTGCTGTCCGATTGGATGATGACCGGCATGTCAGGGTTGGAATTTTGCAAGGCCTTTCGCGCGCTTCCACGCGAAGGCTATGGCTATTTCGTGCTTTTGACTTCGAAGTCGGAAAAGACCGAAGTCGCCGACGGTTTGGAAAACGGGGCCGATGATTTCGTCTCTAAACCAGTGAATTCGGACGAATTGCGCGCGCGCCTGCGGGCGGGCGAACGCATTCTGGGCATGCAGGACGAGCTGGTTGAAAAGAACCGTCTGATCAGCAGCACACTGGATAAATTGCAAAGCCTTTATGATTCGCTCGATCGCGATCTGATCGAGGCGCGCAAGCTGCAACAGACGCTTGTGCGTGACCGGTTTCGCGATTTTGGCGCGGGCACGGCGGCTCTGATGTTGCGACCGTCGGGGCATGTTGGTGGCGATCTTGTCGGCAGTTTCGCTATCAGCCCGCACCGCATCGTCGTCTATTCGGTCGATGTTTCAGGCCATGGGGTGGCCTCGGCGATGATGACGGCACGGCTGGCCGGGCTGCTGTCTGGCGGCTCGGTGGACCAGAACATCGCGCTCAAAACCGCCGCCGATGGCAGCAAAGACGCCTGGCCGCCCGCCGAAGTCGCCGCGCGCCTGAACCGCATGATGTTGGAAGAGATGCAGGTCGACCAATACTTCACCATCGCCTATGCCGAAATCAACCTGTTGACCGGCGAAGTGCAGCTGGTGCAGGCGGGTCATCCGCATCCGCTTTTGCTGCGCAAATCCGGCGAAATCGAAGAGTTGGGCAGCGGTGGGCTGCCGATCGGGCTGATCAATGCGGCTGATTTCGATCAGACGAATTTTGTCATGGCCGCCGGGGACAGGCTGTTTCTGGTCTCGGACGGTGTCACCGAATGCCCGAACGTCGCGGGCGAAGAACTTGAGGCCGAAGGTCTCATCTCCATCTTGCGGCAAAATATCAGGCTCGACAGCCCGCAGTTGCTTGAGGCTTTGCTCTGGGATCTCAACAGCTTTGCCGAAGGGCGGGACTTTCCCGACGATGTCTCGGGACTGATTTTCGACTACCTCGGTCACGGCTAGGACAGCGCGCGCCTCAGCATGGCGCGGTCGCCATCATTGCCGAGCAGGTCATGCGCCTGCCAAGGGTCCATCCAGACCGCGCGATGGCCCGGCTCGGTTGGTGGACCGATTCGCAGACTGGGACGGGCAAGGTAAACGCTGCACAGCTTTTCCGCCCAAAGGTCATAGTCCGGCATGAAGGTGAATCGCCGGAACACCCCCAGCTTGCGCAAGCCCGCAATGTGCCAGCCGGTTTCCTCCATCACCTCACGGTGCAGGGCCGCAATCGGATGCTCGCCGCGATCTATCCCCCCGCCCGGCAACTGAAATTCCGGCTCTGGTTCGGCTTGGTGGGTCAAAAGCAGCCCGCGCGGATGGAGTAAAACCGCATAAACACCCGGCCTGCGAATGTAACGGCGTCCCGGTTGCGGGCTGTTTCCATAGCGTTTGATCATTCTGACCCCTTGGACCTGCGGTTGCCCTGACTATATAGGCGCGGTATGCCAAGTCTGGCACGTTTAGGAAACCCCATGACCATTGGAACGCAAATCGCTTGGGACGATACTGTCCTGCCCTTTCAACTCGACCTCTCCGATATCCGTGGCCGCGTCGCGCGTCTGGACGGGGTGCTCGACAATGTTCTGCGCCAGCACGCTTATCCGCCGGTGATTGAGGCGCTGGTAGCCGAGGCCGCCGTGCTGACCGCGCTGATCGGGCAATCGGTCAAACTGCGCTGGAAGCTGAGCCTGCAAATTCGCGGCAGCGGACCAGCACGGCTGATCGCGACCGATTACTACGGCCCCTCTGCCGAGGGCGAGCCCGCCCGAATCCGCGCCTGGGCCAGCTATGACGCCAACCGGCTCGACCAAAATGCCTCGCCCTTCAGCCAGATCGGCGAAGGCTATTTCGCCGTGCTGATTGATCAAGGTCAAGACATGCAGCCTTATCAAGGACTTACTCCGATATCGGGCAAGTCTTTGTCTGATTGCGCGCAGACCTATTTCGCCCAGTCCGAGCAGATTCCGACCCGCTTTTCGCTCAGCTTTGGCAAAAGCCAGATGCCCGGAGAACCCGCACGTTGGCGTGCGGGCGGCGTAATGCTGCAACATATGCCCAGTATGGGCGGCGTTGCCTCGCCCGAAGGCACGGGCGACGGCGGCTTGCTGAACCACACTGATATCCTCGCCGGGGAAGAGGCCGAAAACTGGAACCGCGCGAATGTCCTGCTCGACACGGTCGAAGAGCTTGAGATGATCGGCCCTTCGGTTGCCCCCACTGATCTGCTGGTGCGCCTGTTCCATGAAGAGGGCCCGCGCGTCTATGACGCCACGCCGGTCAAGTTCGGCTGTTCGTGCAATGCCGACAAGGTGCGCCAGGCGATGTCGATCTATTCTGCCAAGGATATCAAGACGATGACGACCGAAGATGGTATCGTCACCGCAGACTGCCAGTTCTGCGGCGCGCACTATGAATTTGACCCAGAAACGCTGGGCTTCGAGGCAGAAAAGGCAAAGGGCAATGCCGGATGAGGTCGCCCGACTGATCTCGGCGCTGGCCCGTGGCGCGGGCTCGTCGTCTGATTTCGATCTGAACCCCAACGTCGCCCGTCCTGCGGGCGGCGTTTTGCGGCAGGCGGCGGTGCTGGTGCCAATCTGGCTGCACGACGGTCAGGCGCGGCTGATCCTCACCAAACGCGCCTCGCATCTCAAGCACCACCCCGGTCAGATCGCCTTTCCGGGCGGCAAGGTCGACGACACTGACAGCGGCCCCGAAAGCGCTGCCCTGCGCGAATCATGGGAAGAGATCGGTCTGCCGCCAGATCGGGTCGAGGTTTTGGGCCGTCTTTCCCCGCATGAAACCGTTACCAGCTATCATATCGTTCCAGTTTTGGGCCTGATTAGAGACGCATTTACCCCAACGCCCGAACTGGGCGAGGTCGATGAAGTGTTTTCCGTGCCGCTCAGCCATGTGCTGGACAAGGCGCGCTACATCGTCGAGGGGCGCATTTGGAAGGGCCAGCCCCGCAACTATTATGCTGTCCCTTATGGCCCCTATTACATCTGGGGCGCTACCGCGCGAATACTGCGCGGCTTGGCAGAACGGGCGTCATCATGAAAATCGCCGACCCTTGGATCAACGCCGAAGGCACGCAGGCCCTGTGTCGCGCCCTCGGTAACGCGGGCTACGGTGCGCTTTTCGTTGGCGGGTGCGTGCGCAATGCGCTGATGGGTCTGCCGGTGTCTGACATCGATATTGCCACCGATGCGGTGCCCAAAATAGTCTCTGATATCGCGGAAAAGGCAGGGTTTCGAGCCATCCCGACCGGCATCGACCACGGCACTGTCACGGTCATAGCCGGTGGTATCGCGCATGAGGTCACGACCTTTCGCCGCGATGTTACCACCGATGGCCGCCGCGCCGTGGTGGCCTTTGCCACCGACATCGCCCAAGACGCGGCACGGCGTGATTTCACCATGAATGCGCTTTATGCCCAGGCGGACGGCACAGTCATCGACCCCTTGGGCGGTCTGCCAGATCTGCTTGCCCGTCGCCTGCGCTTTGTGGGGGAGCCAGAGGCGCGGATACGCGAAGATTACTTGCGCATCCTGCGGTTCTTTCGCTTTTACGCGGTCTATGGCAACCCAGAGCAAGGCATCGACGCGCCCGGCCTCGCCGCCTGCGCCGCGCATCTGGACGGGCTGTCTGGGCTGTCGCGCGAGCGCATCGGTGCCGAGATGCGCAAACTTCTGGCGGCAACCGACCCCGCGCCTGCGGTCGCAAGCATGGCGCAAGCGGGCGTTCTGGCGCAAATCCTGCCCGCTGCCGACCCACGCGCTTTGGCCCCCCTGGTGCATCTGGAGACCGGAATTGCGCCCGACTGGCAAGCCCGCCTTGCCGTCATCGGTGGGCAGGATGTTGCCAATGCGCTGCGCCTGTCCAAGATTGAAAATATCACAAACCGCGTGATCAGAGACGAAATCGGCACAAGCCTCAGCCCCGCTGCGCTTGGCTGGAAATACGGTGGCACGATCGCTCAGGCAATTGTTCTGTGTCGTGCGGCCCTGTTTGAAACACCCCTGCCCAAAGGGTGGCAGGCCCAGCTCGCCCGTGGCGTCGCCGCGCAACTGCCGGTCAGCGCCGCTGATTTGATGCCAGCACTGGATGGCCCCGCTTTGGGCATACGCTTGCGTGAAATCGAGACGCGCTGGCTTGCCTCTGACCTGAAATTGGGCAAGGCTGACTTGTTGGCCTAGAGACACTCTTGCCCTTTCGGTGATCGAACCGAAGCCACACGAGATCAGCATGTTCAAGTTCTTCGAGGGTCTGGTTGACCCCTATGCGCCCTATGCCGAAACCGACACACCGCCGCGCCGGCTGTGGCCGTTTCTGCGTGACTATATCCGCCCGTTTCGAGGGGTGTTTGCGGTCACAGCGGTTGTTTCGACACTGAATTCGGTCTTTGATGTCGGGCTGATCTGGTATCTGGGCCGCATGGTCGATCTGCTGGCAGGCGGCACACCCGCGGCCGTCTGGGCCAGCCATGGCACCGAGATTATCTTTGTCGCGCTGGCCGTTCTGATCTTGCGACCGATTGTCGGTGGCACGGGCGTGGCCCTGCTGCACAATACGATCTTGCCGAATTTCGGCACCATGATGCGCTGGCGTGCGCATCGGCATGTGTTGCGCCAACCCGTCGGCTGGTTCGAGAGCGATTTTGCCGGCCGCATTGCAAACCGAATCATGCAAGCGCCCCCGGCTGCGGGCGAGGCGGTGTTTCAAACCTTTGACGCGGTGGCATTTGCCTTTACCACCCTGATCGGCGCCGCGCTTATGTTGGCGGACGCCGATCCGCGACTTTTGCTACCGCTGGTGCTATGGTTCGGAGGCTATCTGGCCCTGATGCGCTGGACGGTGCAGCGCGCGGCCCCCGCCGCAACGGCAAGTTCCGAGGCGCGCTCGGCCGTTACGGGCCGTGTGGTCGATGCCTATTCCAACATCCATTCCGTCAAGCTGTTTGCGCACCATGATCTGGAACTTGATTACGGTCGCGCTGCGATCGAAAAGGCGCGGCTTACGTTCATGGCCGAGATGCGGGTGGTCACGCAGATGGATGTGACCCTGACCGTGCTGAACGGGCTGCTGATCACCTCGGTCACCGCTTGGGCGCTGTGGATGTGGTATCACGGAACCGCCAGCGTCGGCACGGTTGCAGCGGCGGTGACGCTGGTGCTGCGGCTGAACAACATGACGTATTGGATCATGTGGGCGACGACGAACCTTGTGCAGAACTTAGGCACCGTGCAGGAGGGGATGGAGACGATCACCCAGCCGATTTCGCTGATCGACAGGCCTCAGGCCGGCGCGTTGGCTTTTGGTCGCGGCGAGATCCGGCTTGAAGCCGTATCGCACCACTATGGCCGCGGATCGGGCGGTTTGCAGGCGATCAACCTGACCGTAAAACCGGGTGAGCGGATTGGCGTTGTCGGGCGCTCGGGGGCGGGCAAATCGACACTGGTCAAGCTGCTTTTGCGGTTCTACGACGCGGAATCGGGGCGGATTCTGATCGACGGGCAAGATATCACAAGTGTTACCCAAGACAGCCTGCGCCGCCAGATCGGCATGGTACAGCAAGACAGCTCGCTGCTGCACCGCTCGGTGCGCGAGAATATCCTCTATGGCCGCCCGGATGCTGGCGAAGACGCGATGATCGCGGCCGCAAAACAGGCCGACGCGCACGAGTTCATCCAGACGCTGCAAGACCCCGAGGGGCGCATCGGCTATGACGCCCATGTCGGCGAGCGCGGGGTGAAATTGTCGGGGGGGCAGCGTCAGCGCGTCGCACTTGCGCGGGTGATCCTGAAGGACGCGCCGATCCTGATTTTGGACGAAGCGACCAGCGCACTTGACAGCGAGGCAGAGGCCACCATTCAGGACGCGCTGTTCGGCGTGATGCAGGGCAAGACCGTGATCGCCATCGCGCACCGCCTGTCGACGATTGCCGCGATGGATCGGATTATCGTTTTGGAGGACGGGAAAATCGCTGAGGACGGCAGCCATACCGCGCTTTTGGCGCAAAACGGGCTATATGCCCGGTTCTGGGCACGCCAATCGGGCGGCTTTATCGGATTGGAAGACGCATGATGTTCGGCCCCAAAATCGAACCCTTCAGCCCGGCAACCGAGGTGCCACCACGCACGACATGGGCGTTTTTTCGCTGGGCGCTCAAGGGCGCTTGGGGCGGCATTCTCTGGGCCGGCTTCTGGTCGGCTTGCGCGGGCTCGCTCGAGGCGATTTCGGCCACCATACTGGGTGATGTCATCGACGCGGCGAACACGGCCAACCCTGCGACGATCTGGCAGACGCATTTCTGGCTGCTGGCCGGCTTTGTGGCGTTCTATCTGTTCGCCCGCCCGCTGATTTTCGGGATCAACACCTATGCCGCCGCGATTGTGGTGGAGCCGAACCTGTTTCCGCTGGTCCTGTCGCGAATGCACCGCTTTACCATCGGGCAGGCGGTGACGTTTTTCGACAATGACTTTGCGGGCCGCATTGCGCAAAAGCAGATGCAGGTCGCGCGCGCGGCCACCGATGTGACCTCTGGCACGATCGAAACCGTGGCCTTTGCACTGGCCTCGGTCGCGGGCTCTGTGGCCTTGTTAGTGACGATTGACGCGCGGGTGTCGCTGCTTTTGGTATTGTGGATCGCGGCTTATCTGCTGTTTATTCGCGGCTTTCTGAAAAAGGTGCGCGGCGCCTCGGGTGCGCGCGCTGCGGCAAGGGCCATGGTGACGGGGCAGATCGTCGATACGGTCACCAACATGAAGACCGTCAAGCTGTTCGCCCACGCCAAGCACGAAGATTCGGTAGCGCTGGAAGCGATGAGCGCCTTTCGCGACAAGGCGATTGAGTATGGCATCATCTCGAGCTGGTTTCGTTTGTCGCTGATGGCGCTGGCGGGCGTTCTGCCAGTGCTCTTGGTTGGCGCAACGGTCTGGCTGTGGTCGCACGGCACCGCAACCTCGGGCGACATCGCGGCGGCGGGGGCGATTTCGTTTCGACTGGCGCAGATGACGGGCTGGGTGTCCTTCAGCTTGATGTCGATCTTTGGCAATCTGGGCGAGGTCGAGGACGGCGTAAAGACCCTGACCCCGCCCTATACGCTGGCCGACGCGCCTGATGCAATCACCCTGCCGCGCGCAAAAGGCGAGGTCAGGATGGAGGGCGTTTCTTTTGCTTACGGGCGCAAGAAAGGCGGGCTGGACGATGTCACCCTAAGCATCGCGCCGGGTGAAAAGATCGGGCTTGTCGGCGCCTCTGGTGCGGGCAAGACGACGCTGGTTTCCCTGCTTTTGCGGCTCTATGACACCGAAAAAGGCGCGGTTCTGATCGACGGGCATGACGTGCGTCACATCACGCAGGAATCGCTGCGCGGCCAAATCGGGATGGTCACGCAGGAAACGGCGATGTTCAACCGCACCGCGCGCGAGAACATCATGTATGGTCGCCCCAATGCCACAGAAGAGGAAATGATCACCGCCGCCAAGCAGGCCGAGGCGCATGATTTCATTCTGGGGCTGAAGGATTTCATGGGCCGTACCGGCTATGACGCCTATCTGGGTGAGCGCGGCGTGAAACTGTCGGGCGGGCAACGCCAGCGCATCGCCCTTGCCCGCGCTTTTCTGAAAGACGCGCCAATTCTGGTGCTGGACGAGGCGACTTCGGCGCTGGATTCCGAGGTTGAGGCGAGCATTCAGGACGCGCTCGCCAAGGTGATGCAGGGCAAGACCGTGCTGGCAATTGCGCACCGACTGTCGACCATCGCCGAGATGGATCGCATCGTGGTGCTTGACGAAGGCCGCATTGTGGAACAGGGCAGCCATGCGGACCTGTTGGCCGCGAACGGGCTGTACGCCCGCTATTGGAATCGCCAGTCAGGCGGTTTCATTGGCACCGAAGAAAAGGAAGCGGCAGAGTGAAACTGACCATCGACCGAATTGGCCATCTGGGTGACGGGATCGCACAGGGGCCGGATGGCCCGATCTATGTGCCGGGCCTGCTGCCGGGTGAGGTGGTCGAGGGCGAGTTGCAGGGCGACCAGCTGGCCGATTTCCGTATCCTGACACCTTCGATCAATCGGGTAAAACCGCCGTGCAGCCATGCGAAAACCTGTGGCGGCTGCCTGATGCAGCACGCCTCGGATGCTTTCGTCGCCGAGTGGAAACAGAACATCGTCAAGGGTGCTCTAGCGGGGCAGGGGCTAGACGCACCGTTCAAGCCGATCGTGACCTCGCCGCCAAAATCGCGCCGCCGTGCCACGATCGCCGCCCGCCGCACCAAGAGCGGCGCGCTGATGGGTTTTCACGCGCGCGCCTCTGACATGCTGGTCAACGTGCCGAACTGCCAGTTGTTGCACCCCGATCTGATCGCCAGCTTTCCGGGGCTGGAGGCTTTGGTCAAGCTGGGCGGCTCGCGCACAGGCGAAGTCTCACTGACCGTCACCCGCTCGCTTTCGGGTGCGGATGTGATGGTTGTGGGTGGAAAACCGCTGGAGTCGAGCCTGATTCTGGACCTTGCCCGCACCACCGAGGCCTTTGGTTTCGCCCGCCTGACCTGGAACGGCGAAACGGTTGCCCTGCGCACAGCCCCGATGCAGCGATTCGGCAAGGCTCTTGTCTCGCCCCCGCCCGGCGCGTTCTTGCAGGCCACAGTCGAGGGCGAACACGCCCTGCTGCGCGCCGTGGCCCAAGCGATTGCGCCTGCGCGCAAGATCGTTGATCTTTTCGCAGGCGTCGGCACCTTTGCCCTTCCCCTTGCCGAACACGCCGAGGTGCATGCCGTTGAAGGCGAGGCCCCGATGACCGCCGCGCTGGAAAAGGCCGCGCATAACACCGAGGGCCTCAAGCGTGTCAGCGTGGAAACCCGCGACCTGTTCCGCCGCCCGCTGGAGCCTGACGAGTTCAAAGGTGTCGAGGCCGTGGTCATTGACCCGCCGCGCGCCGGTGCCGAGGCGCAGATGGCCACCTTGGCAAAATCGAACGTGCCGGTGATCGCAAGCGTGTCCTGCAATCCCATCAGCTTTGCCCGTGACGCCAAGACCCTGATTGCAGGGGGCTATCATCTGGATTGGGTGCAGGTCGTCGATCAGTTCCGCTGGTCCGCCCATGTCGAATTGGTCGCGCGGTTTTCTCGCGATTAAGTGTTCACGACGGCAGGTTCCAACTGTGCGAAAACTGCTACTATGCAGGGTAACGGCTTTGCGTTAGAAGCCCCGCAAAACAATAAAGAGCAGGCGTCTGATGCGGATTTTAAGGATTATCTTGGTTGTGCTTGCAGGTGTGCTTTTGACCGCCTGTGCGTCCAAATTCAAAACCTACACCGGGCCGAGTGTGACCGGAATCGAAGTGCATAAGGCTGAGCGCAGGATGTATCTGCTGCACGAAGGTAAGGTTTTGAAGGCCTATAAGATCCATTTGGGCGGCAATCCCATTGGTCACAAACAATTCGAGGGTGACAAAAAGACCCCCGAAGGCGTCTATTTCATCAACAAAAAGAACCCCAACTCGACCTACCATCTGTCGTTGCAGGTCAGCTATCCGAATAATGCCGACCGCGACTATGCGGCATCGCAGGGCAAAGAACCGGGCGGCGATATCTTTATTCACGGCGGGCCACCGAAAAAGGTCTCGGGTCGCCCTCGCACGCCGCGCGGGCCAGATTGGACAGCGGGCTGTATCGCCGTGTCGGATCGCGAAATCGAA
>JAHEBX010000066.1 GCA_024642045.1 Pseudorhodobacter sp.
GCCGCCATTCCTCTGCTGAAGCAAGCGCAGGAAGCGGGCATTCCGGTCATCGCGTTTGACTCTGGTGTGGACAGCGACATTCCGGCGGCAACAGCCTCGACCGACAACCTTGCGGCGGCGGCACTTGCCGCGGACAAGATGGCAGAGCTGATCGGTGGCGCAGGCAAGGTGGCGCTGGTGGTGCATGACCAGACCTCGCGCACCGGCATCGACCGTCGGGACGGCTTTGTCAACCAGGTCAAGGCGAAGTATCCGAACATCGAGATCGTCGATATTCAATACGGCGCGGGCGACCAGTTGCAATCGACCGAGATCACCAAGGCGATCCTGACCGCGCATCCGGACCTGAAGGGCATTTTCGGTGCCAACGAAGGCTCGGCCCTGGGTGTGGTCAATGCGATCAAGGAAACCGGACGCAAGGAAGTGATCGTGATCGGCTATGACTCGGGTGCGGCACAAAAGGCTGCGATCATGGACGGCACGATGGCGGGTGCGATCACGCAGAACCCTGTCGGCATCGGCTATGAGACGGTCAAGGCGGCCGTGGCTGCAGCCAAGGGCGAGGCCGTGCCAAAGAACATCGACACCGGTTTCTTCTGGTATGACAAGACGAACATGACCGATCCGCAAATCGCTGCGGTTCTGTACGACTGAGTCCCTCCCAAGGGGAATGCGGGCGGTGCTGCGGTCCAAGGGCTGTGGCGCCGCCCAACCATGAAAGGCAGGGCAATGGATCTGGGGTTGGCAGGCAAGATTGTGGTGGTGACGGGCGGTGCCTCTGGGATCGGCGGGGCGATCTCGGTTGCGCTGGCCGAAGAGGGCGCGGTGCCGGTGATCTATGCGCGATCAACGCCGGACGGGGCCTTTATGGCGCGACTGGTGGCGATGTCGCCGCGCGCGGGCTGGGTGCATGCCGATCTGTCCAAGGACGCGGACTGTCGTCGCGCGGTCGAGGAAACGCATGCGCGTTGGGGGCGGGTCGATGCGCTGGTCAACAACGCGGGCGTCAATGACGGCATCGGTCTGGACGCAGGCCCAGAGGCGTTTCGCGCCTCGCTGGAGCAGAACCTGATCCATTACTACACGCTGGCGCATCTGCTGGTCGAGGATCTGCGCGCAGCCAAGGGGGCGATTGTCAATATCAGCTCGAAAACGGCCGTGACGGGGCAGGGTGGCACTTCGGCCTATGTGGCGGCCAAGGCGGCTCAACTGGGTCTGACACGGGAATGGGCGGCGGCGCTGGCGGGCGATGGTGTGCGGGTCAATGCGGTGATCCCTGCCGAAGTGATGACGCCGCTTTATCGCCGCTGGCTGGACAAGATGGACGATCCCGAAGCGACACTTGCCGAAATTACCGCGCGTATTCCGCTGGAAGGCCGCATGACGCTGGATACGGAAATGGCCGCGACGGTGTTGTTTGCGCTGTCGTCAAAGGCAGGGCATACCACCGGCCAATGGCTGTTTGTTGATGGCGGCTATACCCATCTGGATCGCGCGCTGACCACGCTTGCACCGAACTCTTGAGGCCTGACATGTCGCTGACCATTCGCCTGCACCCTGACGACAATATCGATATTGCCTTGGCCGACCTGTTGCCGGGGGCGCAAAGCCTTGGCGTGGGCGTGGTGGAGCGGATTGCGCGCGGCCACAAGCTGGCCAACCGCGCGATTGCCGTGGGCGAGAACATTCGCCGTTATGGCCAGATCATCGGGGCTGCGACGCAAGAGATCGCGGCGGGCGCGCATGTGCATGTGCACAATATCGCTATGGCCGATCACGCGCAGGATTACGGCTTTGCGACCGAGGCCGTGGCGCTGCCTGCGGCGAACACGGCGCGCAGCTTTATGGGGTATCGGCGTGCCGATGGGTCGGCGGGGACGCGCAATTATCTGGGCGTTTTGACAAGCGTGAACTGTTCGGGATCGGTGGCGCGGTTCATCGCCGAGGCCGCCGAGCAGACCGACTGGTTCAAGGCGCTGGGCAATGTTGACGGGATCGTGCCGATTGCCCATGCCTCGGGCTGCGGGATGTCGGGGTCGGACGAGGGCTATGCCACGCTGATGCGCACCCTGCAGGGCTATGCGCGCAATCCAAACTTTGGCGGTATTCTGCTGGTGGGATTGGGCTGCGAAGTGATGCAGCTGCCCGATCTGCTGGGCAAGGGCATGTTGCGGGCGGATAACAACTTTCGCCATATGACCATCCAGCAGGTTGGCGGCACCCGCAAAACGGTCGAGCGCGGCGTCGAGGCGCTGCGCGAGATGGCCGCTATTGCCAACGCCTATGCGCGCGAGCCGATCCCCGTGTCAGAGCTGGTGATCGGGATGCAATGCGGCGGGTCGGACGGCTATTCCGGCATCACCGCCAATCCGGCGCTGGGCGTGGCCTCGGATCTGTTGGTGCAGCATGGTGGCACGACGATTTTGTCGGAAACCTCGGAAATCTATGGTGCCGAGCATCTGCTGACGCGCCGTGCGGTCACCCCCGAGGTGGGGCAAAAGCTGATCGACCGCATCCTGTGGTGGGAAGATTACACCGCGCGCAACAAGGGCGAGATGAACAACAACCCAAGCCCCGGCAACAAGCGCGGCGGTTTGACCACCATTCTGGAGAAATCACTGGGGGCGGTGGCCAAGGGCGGCACGGCCCCGCTGGAGGATGTCTATCTGTTCGCAGAGCGCGTGACCAAGAAGGGCTTTGTGTTCATGGACAGCCCCGGCTATGACCCTTGCTCGGTCACGGGGCAGGTGGCAAGCGGGGCAAATCTGATCGTGTTTACAACGGGGCGCGGGTCGGTTTCGGGCTATAAGCCTGTGCCCTGCATCAAGGTTGCCACCAATTCCGAGATGTTCCGCCATATGGAAGAAGATATGGACCTGAACACCGGCGACATCATTGACGGCGGCGTCAGCCTTGCCGACAAAGGTCGCGAGATGTTCGAATTGTTCATTCGCGTCGCCAGTGGCGAGGTGACGAAATCCGAAGCCTTGGGCTTTGGCGGGGCGGAATTCGTGCCGTGGCAAATCGGCGCGGTGATGTAAGGGGGACTTATGGGACGACTGCAGGGTAAGACGGCGCTGGTAACGGCGGCGGGGCAGGGCATCGGCAAGGCTTCGGCGCTGGCGATGGCGCGCGAAGGGGCGCGGGTGATCGCGACCGATATCAACGCGGCAGCGCTGGCGGAACTGGCAGCGGCGGGGCTGGAAACGCGGGTGCTGAACGTGCGCGATCCGGCGGCGGTGGGCGCGTGTGCTGCCGAGGTGGGCGCGCTGGATGTGCTGTTCAATTGCGCAGGCTTTGTGGCCAACGGCACCATTCTGGACTGTGCCGAAGAGGACTGGGCGTTTTCCTTCGATCTGAATGTGACCGCCATGTATCGGATGAACCGCGCGTTTCTGCCGGCCATGATCGAGGGCGGTGGCGGGTCGATCATCAATATGGCTTCGGTGGCCTCGTCGATCATCGCGGCGCCAAATCGCTTTGTCTATGGCGCGACCAAGGCGGCTGTGATCGGCATGACCAAGGCGATTGCGGCCGATTTCATCACCAAGGGTATCCGCTGCAATGCGATCTGCCCCGGGACGGTCGACACGCCGTCGCTGCACGACCGGATGAAGGCGGGCGGCGATTATGAGACCGCGCGCAAGGCGTTCCTCGCACGCCAGCCCACCGGAAAACTTGCAGCGGCCGAGGATATTGCCGGACTTGTGGTCTTCCTTGCCTCGGACGAATCTGCTTTTGTGACGGGCGCGGCCCATGTCATTGACGGCGGCTGGTCGAATACCTGAAAGGACGGACAATGAAACTTCTGCGCTATGGCCCGGTCGGGGCGGAACGCCCCGCCATGATGCATACGGATGGCACCATTCGCGATCTGACTGATGTGGTCGAAGACATTGGTGGCAAGGTGCTGTCGGACGCGGGCCTTGCCAAGCTGCGCGTTCTGGATGCGGGCGTCCTGCCGATCGTGGCGGAAAATGCGCGGCTCGGCGCTTGTGTCGCAGGCACGGGTAAATTCATCTGCATTGGTCTGAATTATGCCGACCACGCGGCGGAATCGGGCATGGCGGTGCCGCCCGAGCCGGTGATCTTTATGAAAGCCACCTCGGCGATCTGCGGGCCGAACGATCCGATCATCATCCCTCGCGGTTCGGAAAAGACCGACTGGGAGGTCGAGCTTGGCGTCGTCATCGGCACCAAGGCCAAATATGTCAGTGAAGCGGATGCCCTTGCGCATGTGGCCGGTTACTGCGTGATCAACGACGTGAGCGAGCGGGCGTTTCAGACCGAGCGCGCGGGCCAGTGGACCAAGGGCAAATCCTGCGACAACTTTGGCCAGATCGGGCCCTGGTTGGTGACGCGCGATGAGGTGGCCGACCCGCAAAACCTCAAGATGTGGCTGACGGTCAACGGCAAGACCATGCAGAACGGCTCGACCAAGACGATGGTTTATGGCGTGGCGCATGTCGTCAGCTATTTGTCGCAGTTCATGACGCTGCATCCCGGCGATGTGATCTCGACCGGCACCCCGCCCGGCGTGGGCATGGGGATGAAGCCGCCGACCTATCTGCGCAAGGGCGATGTGGTTGAACTCGCCATCGAGGGGTTGGGCCAGCAGCGACAGGACGTGATCGCCGACTGATGCAGCTGATCGACACCCATCAGCATCTGATTCTGCGCGGGGATCTGGGCTATGGCTGGACCGATGATGTGCCGGCGCTTGCGGGCCGTGCCTTCACGCCGCAAGATTATGCCGCCCAGATTGCCGGGCGCGATGTGATCGGCTCGATCTTCATGGAAAGCGGTGTCGATGATGCCGACTATCAGCGCGAGGCGCAGGCGGTGGCGGGGCTGGTGGGCAAGGCTGGCCTGTTGGGGCAGATCGCCGCGTGCCGCCCCGAGAGTGATGCGGGCTTTGACGCTTGGCTCGAGGTGTGCAGGGGGCTGGGCGTTGTCGGTTTCCGGCGCATCCTGCATGTGGTCGATGACGGGCTGTCGCAAAGCGAAACCTTCCGGCGCAATCTGCGCAAGATCGGAACCAAGGGGCTGCCGTTTGATCTGTGCTTTTTTGCGCGTCAACACGCTGTGGCCGAGGATCTGATCCGCGCTTGCCCCGATCAGCGGTTGGTGCTGGACCATTGTGGCAACCCCGATATCGCAGCGGGCGCCTTTCGGCCTTGGGCGGCAAGTCTGCGTCGCCTCGCGCAATATCCGGGGCTTTACGTCAAGCTCTCGGGCCTTCCGACCAACTGCGCGCCGGGACAGGTGCGCGCTGATGTGCTGCGGCCTTATGTGCGGCATGTGATCGACTGTTTCGGGCCTGCGCGTGTGCTCTGGGGCGGCGACTGGCCCGTGGTCAACATCAACGCCTCGCTGCCCGACTGGATCACGCTGACCCAAGAGATTTTGGCTGAACTGACACCCCAAGAACAGGCCCGCATAGGTCAGGACACCGCGCGCGAGGTTTATGGAGTGTAACGCAGCGCGCTGTTTCAGGCCGGTTCAGGCACTGCTAGCCGCCAGCCCCCGATTTGGCTATGTTACAGCATTCAGGAACCACTATATTTCAAGGAAGAGTGGCAGCCCGTAGGGGAGTCGAACCCCTCTTGCCTGGTTGAAAACCAGATGTCCTAACCGATAGACGAACGGGCCACTGAGGGCGGTGTTTAAGGGCTGCGTTAGTGACTCGCAAGAGGAAATTTACGCCTTTGCGGCATCTTCCAGACGCAATTGCACCTTGCTGCGTCCGCCGTAGCTGTTCATCTCAAGCCGGCCTGCCAGATGAAAATGCTGATGGCCTGCATTTTCAAGCGCAGCGCCCAAGGGGGTGTCAAAGGCACCAAAGGCAATCCCCTCGATCCGCTGGCCCATCCCGTCGCCGAAACTGAGTTTCAGGTGGGTCTCGCCAATGCGGCGGCTGGTGACGGGGGTGTCGGTGAACACAAAGCGCGGGGCGGGGGCTGCGGTGCCAAACGGTCCCGCCTGTTCAAGCTGCTCGACAAAGGCGGGGGTGGCGGCGGTGGGCATGAGCAGGCTGTCGATGCGAAGATCTTCGCGCCCGCCCGCGCCCGCGCCTTGTTTCGCGAGCAGTTCTGACAGGCGGGCCATTGCGGGTTCGAGCTGATCGCGGCGCAGCGAGAGGCCCGCGGCCATCTTGTGACCGCCGCCCTTGAGCAGCAGGCCCTCGGCGGCGACGCGGTGGATCGCGGCACCCAGATCGACACCTGTCACGGAGCGCGCCGAGCCTTTGCCCTCGTCGCCGTCAAGCCCGATTACCACGGCGGGGCGGTGGGTGGCCTCTTTCAGGCGGGCGGCGACGATGCCGACGACGCCGGGGTGCCAGCCGTCGCCTGCAGCCCAGACGAGCGGGCCATCGGTGCCGCGGGCCTCGGCTTGGGCAAGGGCTTCTTCGCGCACGGCGGCCTCAATGGCGCGGCGTTCGGTGTTCAGGGTGTCGAGACGCTCGGCGAGGGCCTTTGCCTCGGTCGGGCTGTCGGTAGAAAGCAGGCGCGCGCCAAGGTCGGCCTGGCCGATGCGCCCGCCTGCGTTGATGCGCGGCCCGAGTAGAAAGCCAAGCGCATAGGCGGTGGGGGCCTGATCCATGCGGGCAATGTCGGCGAGGGTGCGCAGGCCGATCCGGTCGCGCCGCGCCATCACCTTGAGGCCTTGGCGCACCAGCGCGCGGTTGACGCCGATCAGCGGGGCCACATCGGCCACGGTGGCCAGCGCCACGAGGTCAAGCATGGCCATCAGATCGGGGCCGGTGATGCCTTGGCCGCGCAGTTGGCGGTTGGCCTCGACCAGCATCAGAAACACCACCGAGGCGGCGCAAAGATGCGCAAGCTCGCCGTCTTCGTCCTGACGGTTGGGGTTCACCACGGCAAAGGCGGGGGGCAGGGTTTCGCCACCCAAGTGGTGGTCGAGCACGATCACATCGCAGTTTGCCGCCGCAATCGGATCATGGCTGAGCGTGCCGCAATCGACGCAGAGGATCAGGTCGTGTGCTGCGCCAAGTGCGGCCATTGCGGGCACGTTTGGGCCATAGCCTTCGTCGATACGGTCGGGGATATAGAGCGTGGCCTCGACCCCCATGCCACGCAGCCAGACGATCAGCAGGGCCGCCGAAGAGCCGCCATCGACATCATAATCGGCAAATATTGCAATGCGTTGGCGTGTTTTGACCGCGTGCAGAAAGCGGGTGGCGGCGCGGCCTGTGTCTTTCATCCGCAAGGGGTCAGGCAGCAGATCACGCAGCTGCGGCGACAGAAAGGCCACAGCGTCTTGTGCGCTGACCCCGCGGGCAACAAGCGTGTTGCACAGCGGCAACGGCAGGCGGGTTTCCTGTGCCATTGCGGTGGCAAGCCGTTCGACCTCGTTGCTGGGGCCGATCCAGCGGCGGTTGGTCAGCGAGGCTTCGACGTTGAGAAAGGCGCTTTGGGTCATGGTTCAGGCTTGCCCCAGCGCGCGGGCTGGAGCAAGCCGAAATCGCTATTTCAGCGGGCTGCGGTAGCTCATCCGGCGCACCGATCCGGTTTTTGACCGCATCAGGATGGTTTCGGTGGTGACCCAGCCGGGTTCCATCTTGATACCCGCAAGGATCGAGCCTTGGGTCACGCCTGTGGCGGCAAAGATCACATCGGCGGTGACCATGTCGTCGCGGGTATAGATGCGGTTCAGGTCGGTGATGCCCGCTTTGGCTGCGCGCGCGCGTTCGTCGTCATTGCGAAACAGCAGGCGGCCATAGATCTGCCCGCCCATACATTTGAGCGCCGAGGCCGCAAGCACGCCTTCGGGCGCGCCGCCAGAGCCCATATACATGTCGATGCCTGTCACTTCGCTTTCGGCGCAGTGGATCACACCGGCCACATCGCCATCGGTGATCAGCCGGATGGCGGCACCGGTCGAGCGGACCTCGGCGATCAGGGTTTCATGGCGGGGGCGTTCAAGAATACAGACGGTGATTTCGTCAGCGGCCACGCCTTTGGCCCGCGCAAGCGCGCGGACGCGTTGGGCAGGCGACATATCCATCGTCACCGTGTCGGGCGCAAAACCCGGACCGATGGCGAGTTTGTCCATGTAAACGTCGGGCGCGTGCAGCAGGGTGCCGCGCGGTGCCATTGCGATCACGGTCAGCGCGTTTGGCATATCCTTGGCGGTCAGCGTGGTGCCTTCCAGCGGGTCGAGCGCGATGTCAACGGCGGGTCCGTTTCCGGTGCCAACCTCTTCGCCGATAAACAGCATCGGTGCCTCGTCGCGTTCGCCTTCGCCGATCACCACGACGCCTGCGATGTCGAGCAGGTTCAACTGGTCGCGCATGGCGTTGACGGCGGCTTGGTCGGCGGCTTTCTCATCGCCGCGCCCGATCAGTTTGGCCGAGGCGATGGCGGCGGCTTCGGAGACGCGGGCGAGGCCGAGCGAGAGAAGGCGGTCTTGGAATTCGGTTGCATCGGCCATGTTGGGCATCCTGTGCGGGGGCATTTCCCTTGCCTTACCCGCAGGCGGGGAAGGCGGCAAGGATGGTGGCGCTAACGGTGCGCCGAAAGATTTTGCAGCCCGCCGTGCGGGTTAGCCGCAACTGTTGGCGCGTCGGTCAGACCTCTTCGATACGGATGGCGACGGGGGCCTCGGCCATGACGCCGGTGGCATCAAAACGGCCCATCGCGTGGTCGATGTCGGCGCGGGTCGCCTTGTGGGTGACGATGAGCACGGGGGCGAGGGTGCCTTCGTGGCCATATTGGCGCATCTGGTCAATCGACACGCCCGCCTCGCCCAGACAGGTGGCGATTTTCGCAAGCGCGCCGGGTTTGTCGAGCAGCGTCATGCGCATGTAATAGCTGGCCGGCGTGGTCGAGATTGCGGCAACAGGGTCGGCAAGTGTGCTGGCCGGTTGGCCAAAGGTCGAAAGGCGGGTGCCGCGCGCGATGTCGAGCACATCTGCCATCACGGCGCTGGCGGTGGGGCCGGTGCCCGCGCCGGGCCCGCGCAGCACGATCTGGCCGACAGAGTCGCCTTCCAGCACCACCATATTCGTGCCGCCCTGCAACTGGCCAAGCGGGCTGTCGGCGGGCACTAGGCAGGGGGTCATGCGCTGTTCCAGTCCGCGACCCGTCATCTGCGCCACGCCCAAGAGTTTGATGCGATAGCCCATGTCGGCGGCAAGGCGGATGTCGTCGATCGAGACCTTGCCGATGCCTTCCAGTTCGACCGCGTCAAAGCTGACTTTGGTGCCAAAGGCGATGGAGGCCAGCAGCGCCAGTTTGTGGCCCGCGTCGATGCCGCCCACGTCAAGGTTGGGATCCGCCTCGAGGTAGCCAAGCTGTTGGGCGGCATCAAAGACCTCGGCGTAGGTCAGGCCTTCGTTCTGCATCCGCGTCAGGATATAGTTGCACGAGCCGTTCATCACACCCATGACGCGTTTGATCTGGTTGCCCGCAAGGCCTTCGGTCAGCGCCTTGATCACGGGGATGCCACCTGCGACGGCGGCCTCAAACCTAATGACGCGGCCAGCGGATTCGGCTGCGAGTGCAAGGGCTTGGCCGTGGTGGGCCAGCAGGGCCTTGTTGGCGGAAACCACGTCTTTGCCAGCAGCAATCGCGGTTTCGGTGGCGCGTTTGGCGGGGCCGTCGTGGCCGCCCATCACCTCGATAAACACATCGACATCGTCGCGGCGCGCAAGGGCAATGGGGTCGCTTTCCCATGCGTAGGCCGACAGATCGGCGTCACGGTTCTTGGCACGGTCGCGCGCAGAGACGGCGGTGATGACCACAGAGCGGCCCGTGCGGCGGGCGATCAGATCGGCATGGTCCTGCACGATTTTGACCACGCCGATACCGACGGTGCCAAGGCCAGCAAGACCGATGCGCAGGGGGGCAGCCGACATGAGGGGACTCCGTGGTAGGTGGTTTGGCGTCTGTTAGCCCAAGGCGCGCGCGCTTGCAACTTAGCGGTTGCGCAAGGCGGCTGCGCGGGCGCGCAGAGAGGCGGTGCGCGCAGCCAGCGGATCGGCCGCATTGATCTGCGGCAGCGTGGCCGCCAAATCTTCGGTCGGCAGCAGGGCCGGTGTCACCGCATTGGGGTCATGCACCGCGTCCAGTTCGGGAAACTGGGCGCAGGCGGTCAAGCACAGGCAAAGGAGAGCGGCGCGCGTCATGGGGGTGACCATAGCGCGCGCGCAGGCGGCGTCAATCTGTGGGAGTGACGCCGCCGCCGTCAATGCGCGGGTTTGATGAAAGTGCCGTTGCGCAATTCGGTCATGGCCTGTTGCAGCTCGGCCTGAGTGTTCATAACGATGGGGCCGTGCCAAGCCACCGGTTCCTGTATCGGCGCGCCCGAGATCAGCAGAAAGCGGATGCCCTCGGGGCCGGCCTGCACGGTGATCTCGTCGCCCTTGCCGAATTCGACCAGCGTGCGGTTGCCCGACAGATCGCGGATGTTCAGCTCTTCGCCCTGATATTCCTTTTCCAACAGCACACCGCGCGGGTGGGCGGCATCGGCAAACCTGCCGGCACCTTCGAACACATAGGCAAAGGCCTGACGACGGGTGTCGATCTTGAAAGTGCGCTTTTTCTCTGGCGGGATAAAGATATCAAGGTATTGCGGGTCGGCGGCAATGCCATCCACCGGTCCGGTCTTGCCCCAGAAGCTGCCCACGATCACCTTGACCACGGTGCCATCGTCGTCAAGGATTTCGGGGATGTCGCTGCCTTTGACATCCTGATAGCGCGGCTTGGTCATTTTCAACGCGCGCGGCAGGTTGGCCCAAAGCTGAAAGCCGTGCATCTGGCCACGCGCGTTTCCCTTGGGCATTTCCTGATGCAGGATGCCCGAGCCGGCGGTCATCCATTGCACATCGCCCCCCTTGAGGGTGCCACGATTGCCAAGGCTGTCGCCGTGATCGACGGCACCCGCCAGCACATAGGTGATGGTTTCAATGCCGCGGTGAGGGTGCCACGGAAAGCCCGCCATATAGTCGCGGGGCGCTTCGCCGCGAAAATCGTCGAACAACAGGAACGGGTCCATCCGCGCTGGATCGCCAAATCCAAAGGCGCGTTGCAGATGCACACCCGCACCTTCGACATGGGGTTGGGCAAGCGATTGGCGGGTAACGGGACGCAGGGACATGGCAGACTCCTTTGCGGGGCTGGTTCAGTGTGCATCACAGGTAGGGCGGTGGTGGGCAAGCGACAATGCCAAAGAGGGACGGGCCACTGTGCGTATTTGCACCGTGACCTGTTGTTGATCATATTAAACGATCAGTGATCGTCTGTGGCGATCAGGAACAGGTAAAGCCCTGCATACACAGCTTAGGCGTAAAGCGCGGACGCGTGACGATGAACTGCTTGAGCACCATGTCCTGCACGTCTTGCTTGATTTGCGGCGTTCCGGGGTCAGGCGTTGTCGCAAATCGACCATTCGCGGTGTAGTCCTGATAGGCCCAGTCAAAGCTGTTCAGGCTTGCCACCCAGCCAAAGCCGTTGGCCAGCGGGTGATAGTCAACCTCGCTTTCAACCACGATGACATGGTCTCCATCGGCCAGCGTCGGGATGCGATCCTTGACGGTGCCGATATTAGACGTGGTCAGCAGCGAAAACGCACCACCGGGTGACACGGACCAATCCACCTCATAGCGGTTGTGCGCTTGCGACCAGGTTACCGACGAAACCCGCAGTCTGACAGTCTGATCGGAATCCATCATATACTTCATCATATCGCGCATGCCGGTGACATAGGCAGGCGTCAGCGGCACCGTGTTCATCTCGCGCGAGATCATGTCGGAAATCGTATAGGCGGCCTTTTGCGAGGTGTTCACGGTGCGAAAGGCGTCCCAATAGACGAAAAGCGCCAAGTACGACCAGATCAGCAAGGGCAGAACGATGACCGCTTCGGCCACCGCGGTGCCGCGCTCATCACTGCGAAAGCGATGCAGCATCTGTGACAGCGAACGCATGGCTCTCTCCTTAACTCGGTTCGGTGACGAAGGCTGACACGGCCACGACGCCATAGCCGCCTTGGCCATCTTTGGGCAGATGCAGGCCAATCCCGGTGGTCGGGAACATCGCATCCTGAACCACACAGACACGCACCAGCATCACATCGTTCTTTTGCCCGATCGTCAGCGTGGTGACCGGCTGAATTTCCTCGGACCGATCCACACAGGTGACGCCGCTTGTGGGCAGTGACCAGGTCGAGGTGTCGATCCGCGTCATCTCGATCATGATGTTGGCTTCGCAATTCTTGAAGATCACGGTCCGCTTGCAGATCTCGGTCTTCAGCTTTGCCGCCGTGGGCAGGGTGTAATGGCCCAAGCGCAGTTCGCGCATGGTCATATCCACCGACTGCTCGAGCATGATCGAGCGCGTCATCAGCAAACCGCTTTCGAACGAGGCCATAAAGACCATCATCAGCGCGGGCACCATCAGCGCGAATTCAAGCGTTGCGGCCCCGTCGTCCCGGCGCAAACCCGCCGTGGCGCGAAAGAGGGCAGAGGAAAGTCTGCGGATCATTGTGTCAACCTCAACTGGCTGATGTTGCTGGCAATCGCACGGAAGGCGGTACTGATCTGAATGCCGGATGCGTTGAAGTAATGCGCCGACGAGGTGGCACATTTCGAAATCGCGGTCTGGCCGACGGGCGGCGCCTCGAAAGCAATGCCATAGACGATGACCTTGTTGGTCTTGGCCATTGTGCACAGGTTGTTCAGCTGTGTGTCCATCGTGGTGCCATCAAAGCTGGTCGCCAAGGTCGACATCCATGTGTCAAAGATCCCGGGCATCTGGTTATAGTCGCCGCCGCTGAGCGCGCGGGCATAGAACTGCCAGGCCACATATTTCACACGCATTGCACTCCAGACTTGTGGCCAGGTTTGCTGGGTCGCGGTGTAGCTGGTGCTGCCATCACGGGTGTAGGGCTTGTTCTGCCAAGCGTTCTTGTGCGGCACATAGTATTCGTTAGATCCTGCAACGCCGGGACGTCCCGTCTGGAAACGGATCGAATACTGACCGTCGTAGCTGCTCTTGTAGATACTCGACAGGCCCGATTTGTAGTTTTCACCAACCTGGTCCCGAGACGTGTTTTCGCCGTCCGTCATCACCACGATGACCTTCATCGCTTCGGGATCGGTATAATCGAACGGGCGACCCGAGAGCGAGCTTGGGATCTTGCCGCCGCTGATCAGCGAGCTGTAGGCCGAGCGCAGGGTCGGGTCCATCATCGCCAGACCCCATTTGAAGCCGGTGTCGATCGACGTGCCGCCGATCGCATAGAGGTTGTTGATCTGGCTCTGCAACGTGGTGATTGAGCGCGACGGCAGGGCGATCATGTTCTGCGGCTCGGGTGGGCAGCTGTTATTGATGAAGTGACCGCTGACCACATAGGGCTTGGCCCAGTTCGCGTCTGTCGCGCTGTAATAGTCGTAGTGATAGTCATAGTAGTTCAGGCTGATCGTCCAGCCGTCGGCATGTGCCGACATTGACAGCGGCGTGTTGGTTGGAATGCTGGTCTGGTTATACATCGCCGCTGGCAGATCAATGCAGTTGACGTTGGCCGTCCCGCTCGCGTTGCTTCGGTTGGTGTATTTGGACAGCAGATCGGCGTTGACGTTCACCTGGCTGTTGAACGGCACAATCGCAATGGCGATCTTTGACTCGACGTCCTTGGTCAGGATGCTGCTGACGAATTCCTTGGCTGCCGACTTCAGGTTGACCAAGCGGTTGTTGCTGCCCATCGAGCCCGAAACGTCCAGCACAAGGGTAATCTCGACGTTGCTGATGCGCTGTTCGGCCATCGAGTGACCGACGGCATCAAGCTGCTTGCGCGAATCCATTTTGTTGACCGCGTATTTCGTATCGCGATCCGCGGTGATCTTGCCATCCTGAAGCATATTCAGGAAAAACGGGTTGGTCGCAGCCGAAGCATCGGCGACCACGTTCCGAAAGTTCAACCCTTCGGTCACGGTAACGCTGTTGAGGTATTGCACCATGCCCGCCTTGGTGAAGTAGTCGGTCACCACGTCGGCGGGATTGAGCGTCTGGGTCAGCGACGCCGAGGCGAGCGTGGCGCGGTCCAGCGTATTCTGCAGCGCGGTTCGCGTTTGTTCATAGCGCATCAGGTCAATGGCAAGGCCGCCCATGAAAACCATCAGCACAAACAGCACCAGCGCAAAGATCGTCAGCGACCCGTTCTGGTCGGCGACAAAACGGCGGATCAGCTGGGTCGGCAGGCCGGGCTCCCGCTGGCGTGTGACCAAAGCGTTCATAGCATTCATTTCATAACCCCAAACTCAAAGTGCGCGGCCCTAGTGGCAATAAGGCCTTGCCTGTCACAGACCGACAGATTGACGTCCCATATGGGGTAATTGCTTTGGCGAAAGTATGACCCGAGAGGCCGAGAATGCGGTGGCTCTGTGGCGGTTTCGACGGGTTTGGAAACAATACAGACCAGTTGTCGTGATCGTTTCCAAAACCGGTTACAATCACCGACAGACTTGCGGCGACCGCTGATGCGGCCGCCGTATATTCGCTCGTAACTTTCTGAAAATCCGAATCAATCTTGACACGAGGTACGATATCGCTGCGCATGGCAGGCCCCCAAGGTTCGACTACTGGGTCAGCTTGAGCTGCGACAGATTGCTGGCAATCGAACGGAAGGCGCTGAAGATCGCCGCATTGTCGCGTGCATCGTAATAGTGCTTGTCAGAGCTTGCGCAGGTCGAGATCTGGTGCTGGCCATTCGCCGGCGCCTGAAACGCAATGCCGTAGACAATAACCTTGTTGTCCTTGGCCAGTGTGCAGGACTGCTGCAACTCGGCGTCCATTTCCGGTACGGTCGCATAGATCGACCGCATGTCGTTGATGGCGGCGTTATAGGCGGCGGTGCGGGTGGCGCTGGTGGTGCCCAAAGCGCGACCATAGAACTGCCAGGCGACATAGCTCATCTTCAGATGCGCCCAGATGTCCTTCCAGTCTTGCTGAACCGCAGGTGTGCCGTTGTTGGTCCAGGGTGCCGCAAGCCACTGATTGGTCTTGGGAAAGTAGTATTGGTTCGGTCCGGCGTGCGCGGCGTGATAAATCGAATATTCACCGTCACCCGTGCTGTAATAGATTGGCGAGGGGCCGGTCTTATAGGCGTCAGTGATGCGGTCGTGGGCCACATGCTCGCCATCCGTCATCAGCACGATCACCTTCATCACGTTGGGGTCGTCATAGTTAAACGGGCGCCCTGCAAGGTTCGACGGCATCTGATGCTCGGCGATCAGCTCGGAATACATCCCGCGTGCGCCCGGATCCAGCAGTGTCAGGCCCCACTTCATGCCCAGCATGATCGAGGTATTGCCGCCAGCTTGAAGCCCATTGATTTGCGACTTCAGCGTGCTTGCATCCTGCGACGCCAGACGCACGATGTTTTGCGGCACGGCGCGGCAAAACTCTGAGCTGTAGTTCGGGACCGCGCTGATATCTTGCGGCGAGACGGCGGCGTTGACCATGTTCGTGCCATAGGCGTGGTCGGCATAGGCCATCATCGGCAAAGGCAGCGTGCGCGACAGCGTCGGGCTGCCAAAGACCGAAGCCGGCAGTTCCAGGCAGTTGACGTTGGCAACCCCGTGCTGGTTCACCGCATTATACTTGCTGCGCAGCACCGACCCGAGGTTGACCTGCGCGTTATAAGGCACGACCGAAATCGAGATACGATGGTTCGGGTCGGAGGCCAGCATCGTGTCGACAAATTCGGATGCGGCCGCCTTTAGGTTGCTAATCTTGGTGCCTGACATCGAGCCGGACACGTCCAGCACCAGCGCGATTTCGACGTTGGTGATGCCTTGGGTTGCCGCCGATACAGCCTTGGCGTCGAAATTGTCGATGCCCAGCAGATGCATGAAGAAGGGCTTGGTCTGGGTCAGACCCTGCACCTTGACCGAGCGGCTGTTCTGCCCTTCGACCACCGTGATCTTGTTCAGCGAAGACCCGAATCCAGCCTTCGTCGCACAGTCGCTCACCACCGACTGCGGGTCCAGGCTCTGCTCAAGCGTGGCGGCCATCAGGGTGCAGCGGTCCAGGGTGTTCTGCAGCTGGGTGCGGGTCTGTTCGTAGCGCATCAGGTCGAGCGCAAAGCCGCCCATCAGCGTCATCAGGATGAACAGCACCAAAGCAAAAAGGGTAAGACTGCCATCCTCTTCCTCACGCAGACGCATGATCTGGTGAACCAGCCGGGTGCGATATTCAGAAAGTGAGATGAGGTGTGCCACGGGTCAATCCTTAAAAAACAGTCCGAGTGCTGCCCCCGCAAACACACTCTTTCGCCATCTCGGTGCCGCAAAGTTGTGGCGAAATTGTGGCAGAAGTGGCCAGACCCTGACATTCTGAGCGTTCGGCGAAACGATCCCGATGGGTTGTCAGGATTGTTGCGCGACAGGCGACGTGGAACCCGACGCGCGCGAAGTAAGCCCCCCCATTTTTGCCCGATTTGGGCGAAAGCGAATCAGTTTTCGCAAAATGCTGGCAAAAATTGATTTTATTTTGTGCTGATTTTTTAAGCATAACCCTTTAGGGAAGGGGACGAAGGACCTGTCGTCACGATGCCGCAGGCCACCTCACAGGGAGACGACCATGAGAATAACCGGCGAGCCGAGCTTTCGGGAATCTGTAGACATGATGTTCCACCGCGCTACGGCGATGATGGATCTGGGGCCGGGGTTGATGGAGAAGATCCGGGTCTGCAACTCGACCTATACAGTGCGCTTTGGCGTGCGCCTGCGCGGCAAGATCGAAACATTTGTCGGCTATCGCTCGGTGCATTCGGAACATATGGAGCCGGTCAAGGGCGGCATCCGGTTCTCGCTGGGGGTCAATCAGGACGAGGTCGAGGCGCTTGCGGCGCTGATGACCTATAAATGCGCGCTGGTGGAAACGCCGTTTGGCGGCTCCAAGGGCGGCTTGTGCGTCGACCCGCGCGCCTGGGACGAAAAAGAGCTTGAACAGATCACCCGCCGCTTTGCCTATGAGCTGATCAAACGCGACCTGATCCATCCTGCCCAGAACGTGCCTGCACCCGACATGGGCACGGGCGAGCGTGAAATGGCTTGGATCGCCGACCAATACGCCCGCATGAACACCACCGACATCAATGCCAAGGCCTGCGTGACCGGCAAGCCGCCCCATGCGGGCGGTATTCAGGGCAGGGTCGAGGCGACGGGGCGGGGCGTCCAATATGCGCTGCGCGAATTCTTCCGCTATAAGGAAGATGTGGCAATGGCGAAATTGTCGGGCCAGCTTGATGGAAAAAAGGTCGTGGTGCAGGGCTTGGGCAACGTGGGCTATCATGCGGCAAAATTCCTCAGCGAAGAGGATGGCTGCAAGATCATCGCAGTCATCGAACGGGATGGCGGCATCGTCGATGACAATGGCATCGACATCGAGGCGCTGCGCCAGTGGATGAACGGCCACGATGGACTGCTGGCGGGCTATCCGCAGGGCAAACACGTCGTCGACGGCGCCAAGCTGCTGGAAACGGAATGTGACATCCTGATCCCTGCGGCCTTGGAAGGC
The DNA here is from genome assembly GCA_024642045.1 of Pseudorhodobacter sp. Classification (GTDB taxonomy): domain Bacteria; phylum Pseudomonadota; class Alphaproteobacteria; order Rhodobacterales; family Rhodobacteraceae; genus Cypionkella. Next base: position 17,541 of record JAHEBX010000066.1, read on the forward strand.
GTGATCAATCTGGGCAATGCCGACCGCATCAAGGCACCGCTGATCATCGAGGCCGCCAACGGCCCGGTCACCTTTGGTGCCGACGAGATCCTGCGCAAGAAGGGCTGCGTGATCATCCCCGACATGTATGCCAACGCCGGGGGCGTGACGGTGTCCTACTTTGAATGGGTCAAAAACCTGTCCCACATCCGTTTTGGCCGTATGCAGCGCCGCCAGGAAGAATCGCGCCACCAACTTCTGGTCAATGAACTTGAACGCCT
>JAHEBX010000209.1 GCA_024642045.1 Pseudorhodobacter sp.
GAGCGGCTGGGAAGTCTGGGCGACGTGCCCGTGCCCTATGCGGCGCTGCCGGGTCGGATTGTGGCGCAGCAGATGGCGGGGCAGGGGTTGGCGCTGGGGTTGAACCTTGGCACCGGCGCGTCCTGTGAGGTTCTGCTGCCGCCCGAGGCGCTGGACTGGTTGGTGCAGATGCTGGGCACGGCACCCAGCAATGTCGAGGCGCAGATAGAAGAGTTTCGCGGGCCTGACGATGTGCCTGCGGTTTTGGTGCAGGCGCTGGAGCGGTCTGTGCAGGCGGCTTCGGGGCTCGCGGCCGCAGGGTTGTTGGCGGGAGTGCGCTATCAGGACGGGCGCAGGGGCCACATCTTTGGCTTTGTCAACGCCGATGCCACGTCAGAGGCGGCGCTTGCACGATCGGTTGCCGAAGCGCTGGCCTTTTCAGGCATTGAAGCGGGCGAGTTGGATGTCGCGTTTTTCAGCGAAGGCGAGGCTGCATTGGCGCGGCTGGCGCGGGTTGCACAGGTGTTCGAGGTGCCCGAGCGCAGGGTCGAGCAGGCTGCCGAGCGCGCGGCACCGGGGATGAACCCGGATTTGCCACCAAAGCTGCGCTGACGGATTAGGCAGTCTAGGCCTGAGCCTTGCGGCAGGTACAGGAAATAAATGGGGTAAATTGATACCTCACTATTTAAGCAATTGATAATACAGTATTTTATCTTTTGTGGCGGCCTTGACGTGCAGATGGACTTGGGCGATAAGCCGCCATCCGAAATGCGGGAGGTGACTCTCGCCTCCTTTCTCATAGGTTCATTATGAAAACCTTCTCCGCTACTCCTGCGGACATCGACAAGAAATGGATCCTGATCGACGCCGAAGGCATCGTTCTGGGCCGTCTTGCTACGATCGTCGCAAACATCCTGCGCGGCAAGAACAAGCCGACCTTCACCCCCCACATGGATATGGGTGACAATGTCATCGTCATCAACGCCGACAAGGTGCAGATGACCGGCAACAAGCGCAACGACAAGATTTATTACTGGCACACCGGCCACCCGGGTGGCATCAAGCAGCGCACCGCACGTCAAGTGTTGGAAGGCAACCACCCCGAGCGCGTTGTGGTCAAGGCTGTTGAGCGTATGATCACCCGCAACCGTCTGGGCCGTGTGCAGATGACCAACCTGCGCGTTTATGCAGGCACCGAGCATCCGCATGAGGCGCAGCAGCCCACCGTTCTGGACCTTGCGGCCCTGAACCCGAAAAACACCCGGAGCGCATAATCATGTCCGATATCAAATCTCTTGACGATCTGAAATCGGCTGTTGGCGCGGCAGCTCCTGCTGCTCCGGCTGCCGTTGTGCGCACGCCTGTGCGTGACAGCCTTGGTCGCGCTTATGCGACCGGCAAGCGTAAGAACGCGGTTGCCCGCGTCTGGATCAAGCCCGGTTCGGGCAAAGTGGTCGTCAACGGCAAAGAGATGGCGGTTTATTTCGCGCGTCCCGTGCTGCAGATGATCCTGCGCCAGCCCTTCACCGTTGCGGGCGTTGAAGGCCAGTTTGACGTGATGGCAACGGTTGCGGGCGGGGGTCTTTCGGGCCAGGCTGGCGCTGTAAAGCACGGCGTCTCCAAGGCCCTGCAGCTGTATGAACCCTCGCTGCGTGGCGCTCTGAAAGCCGCTGGCTTCCTGACCCGTGACAGCCGTGTGGTGGAACGTAAGAAATACGGTAAAGCCAAGGCTCGCCGCTCGTTCCAGTTCTCGAAGCGCTAAGTTTCAGGCGATATTATCCAGAAGGCCCGTGGGAAACCGCGGGCCTTTTGCGTTGAGCCCATAAAAAACGGGCCGGAATGAACCGGCCCGAGGTTGGGGTATTCCAGGAAGACGTTGGGTCAGGCCTGCCAGAACGGTTTGGTTGCCTCGGCGGAGGCCGTCATGGGATCAAGACCGATATCTTTGAGTTGATGTGTCGAAAGCCCGCCGAGCTGTTTTCGGGTGCGATGACGCAGTTCCCAATTTGCAACCGCCAGCGCCAACGACACGATCACGCGCGATACCGGCGGAAGTGGACGGGCAGAGAGGACGAGTGCTTCTGAGAGTGACATGATCTTTCCAATTGTGTTGATACAAGTTGCGCTGGTTTGCAAAATTAAGATACAATGTGAAAAAGACATGCGCCAGAGGAACATTGTCATGCACACAATATGGTTGCCGACCCTTGCCGATGACGAAGGGCCCAAATATCTGGTGCTGACACGGGCTCTGCGGGACGCGATCCGCTCGGGTGAATTGGCCGAGGGCACACAATTGCCGACGGTGCGCGATTTGGCCTATCGGCTGGGCGTCACACCAGGCACCGTGTCGCGCGCCTATCAGATCACCACACAAGAGGGCCTGCTGGCTGCGACCGTGGGGCGCGGGACATTTGTTGCGGCCCGAACACCACGGCTTGGGCCAAAAGAGCCGCTGTTTACCGATCGCGACCAAAGCCTTGCACCCGAGCGGCTGGACCTGCGTTCGCCACGGCTCCCGGATGTCGGGCAGAACGAGATTTTCGCTCAAGCTTTGATGAAGTTGAGCGCTAAGATCGGGCGTGAATGGATTGAATATACACACCAATCTGACGAGTCTGACTTGCGTGAGCTGGTGTCCGATTGGCTGAAACCGCGCGGGTTGGGGCCCCTGACGGCCGATGACATCATGCTCTGTCACGGCGGTCAAAACGGAATCGGGCTGATCCTTGATTGCTGTCTGCGCGGGGACCGACCGGTGGTGTTGATCGAAGATCTGGCCTATCCGGGATTTCGCTATGCCGCGCGTGCGGCGCGCGCAGAGGTTGTGGGCATCGAAATGGATGGCGAGGGCGTGCGGCCCGATACGCTCGAGGCGGCTTGCCGGAAATACGGCGCTCAGGTTTTGTGTCTGACGCCCGCCGCCCAAAACCCGACCACGGCGCGGATGTCATCTGCGCGGATGGATCAGATTGTTGCAGTGGCCCGCCGTTATGATTTGCAGATCATCGAAGACGAGAGCTATAGCGCCTTGGACAATTCGGCACCGACGTTGCGGGATCGTGCGCCAGAGCGGGTTTGGCATGCGGGGAGTTTTTCCAAAACCGTCTCTGCGGCGCTGCGGTTTGGCTACGTCGCTTGCCCCACAGGAATGGGGCCAGTCGGCAGGCTCGCGGCGCAGCATCGCTTCTTTGCCCTTGGGATGCCGGTTTCTGGCTTGGTGCGTGAGCTGTTGGCAACGGGGGCCGCACAAGACATCCGCGACAGGGTGCAGGTGGAATTCTCGACGCGTCTGGACGTCGTGGCCAAGCGGTTGGGGGCCTTTGATCTGGCGTGGCAGGCCGGCTTTCCATTTGCCTGGCTGCGTCTGCCACTGGGGTGGCGGTCTTATACATTCACGCGGATGGCCGAAGAGCAGGGCGTCCTGGTGCGGGCCGCCGATCAATATGCGCTGAACGACGGGCGCGCGCCCAATGCGGTTCGACTGGCGATTGACGGTCATATTGCGCGACAGGATTTCGAGGCGGGACTGGCCTCGCTTGCCTACCTGCTGCCACGTCCACCCAGCGATATGGCCGTGTGATCTGTGTCTTTGCGGACTCGCTTTGTCGGGAAACTGCAAAGGGTGATTGACCGAAGCCACTGAAATCGCAGATGATTCGGTCAGAGCAGATAACAAGGACCCAAAATGGGATATCAGGCGAGCTTTCACGGCCCTTCGGGGTCGACGGATTTTCTGGGCCTGCGCACCTCGCGCATGGGGACGACCGAGATTGTCTATGACGACGGGCTGTCGCGGCGGATGATCTGGCGGGTTGCGGGAAATATCGGCGAAATGGCTTTGATCGACGCCCTGCAAGCGGCCGTTGTTTCAAGCCGCGTGCTGCCCACTCTTTATGATGAACTGCAGAAGCGGGCGATCCGGATCGATTGGATTGACGGCTGACCGAGGCCTTCACGCTTCACCTGTCGACACTGCGTTTAAAGCTTGCGTGCTGCTGCAGGCTCGGCTTAGTTTGATCAAAATCGAATTAGGCCCGGAGAACCGAGCCAATGGGGGTGTCATGGTGAAAGCCATCAGGAAAGCGCGCTTCAGGGGATCAGAGGCGGCCAATGGCCTTGCGATGATCAGCCCGACGGCGATCTATGCCATTTTGCTGCTGGCAGCACCGCTGGCGATGATCTTTCTCTACAGCTTTTGGACGGATGGCTATCTGACGATCATCCATAAGTTCCAGTTGTGCAATTACTACGGTGAATGCGCCTCTTACAAAGAGGTGAATGGGGTGCTGGAGCCGACCCAGAAGTATCTGGGGGCATGGTCCGACCCACTCACGCGGACGCTGATGCTGCGCTCGTTGATGGTGTCTTTGTCGGTGACCACCGTGACGGTCGTGCTGGCCTTTCCCGTGGCCTACTTTGTCAGCTTTCATGTCGAGGCGTCGAAGAAATCGCTTTGGCTGTTCATGATCACCATACCCTTCTGGACGTCGTATCTGATCCGGGTGTTTTTGTGGAAGGTGATCATCGGTTATAACGGTGTGATCAACACCGGGCTGTTGCAGCTGGGGCTGATCTCCGAGCCGCTGAGCATCAACTATAGCGTCAATGCGGTGATCATCACGCTGGCGCATGCCTATGCGCCGTTTGCCATTTTACCGATCTTTGTGGCGCTGGAAAA
>JAHEBX010000067.1 GCA_024642045.1 Pseudorhodobacter sp.
ACATCACCGAATTCGGTCTGTTCGTCGGCCTCGACAACGATATCGACGGCATGGTTCACCTGTCCGACCTGTCCTGGGACGAGCGCGGCGAGGACGCGATCCAGAACTACCGCAAGGGCGACACCGTTACCGCGGCTGTTACCGAAGTGGACGTCGAGAAAGAGCGTATCTCTCTCTCGGTCAAGGCTCTGGGCGAAGACACCTTCTCCGAGGCGGTTGATGGCGTCAAACGTGGCGGGATCATCACCGTCGTTGTCACCGCAATCGAAGAAGGCGGCGTCGAAGTGGAATACAACGGCGCCAAGTCGTTCATCCGCCGTTCGGACCTGTCGCGCGACCGCGCCGACCAGCGCCCCGAGCGTTTCAACGTCGGCGACAAGATCGACGTGCGCGTCACCAACATCGACCCCAAGACCCGCCGTATGGGTCTGTCGATCAAGGCCCGCGAGATCGCCGAAGAGAAAGAAGCCGTCGAACAGTATGGTTCTTCCGATTCGGGCGCGAGCCTCGGCGACATCCTTGGCGCCGCTCTGAAAGGCGACAAGTAAGCGATCTGACCGTTAGCGGTCACAAAAAGGGGCCCCGTGGCAACACGGGGCCCTTTGCTTTGGCCCCTTTAGCCTGCATTTTTGTTTGTGCCACGGGAAATTATCCCTATAGTCCAAGGCACAACAGCGTGGCACGGCCCAGACCGCCGGATAAGGCGGCGGGCACCACTAGGGGGATATCGCGGATGATCCGGTCTGAACTGATCCAAAAAATCGCGGATGAAAATCCGCATCTGACGCAGCGCCATGTCGAACGCATCGTCAACACGGTGTTCGAAGAAATCATCGAGGCGCTTGCAAAGGGCGACCGGGTTGAACTGCGTGGCTTTGGCGCCTTTTCGGTCAAGGCGCGTGATGCGCGCGTCGGGCGTAACCCGCGTACCGGCGAGGCGGTTCAGGTCGAAGACAAGAAGGTTCCCTTCTTCAAAACCGGAAAACTGCTCCGCGACCGGCTGAACGGCAAGTAACGGGGCTTGCCTCTGCGCCGCCCTGCACCGATATTGGTCAGGCAAGTTCAAGGGGGCGGTCGAATGTTACGCTATCTGCGCTATCTGGTTTTGGCAGTCATTGCGGTGCTTCTGGTCACTATGGCCTTGGCGAACAGGGATCCTGTGGTCATCAAGCTGATGCCAGATGACGTTGCTGCGGCCGTCGGGATCAACTGGCAGATTGGCATGCCGCTGTTCATGGTAATGTTTGGCGGCATTGTTGGCGGTATTTTGATCGGCTTTGTCTGGGAATGGGCGCGCGAACATAAACACCGCGCCACCGCCAAGGGGGCCACCCGTCAGGTCAGCCGTCTGGAACGCGAGCTGGCCACGATGCGAGATGCGACCTCTGTGCCCAAAGACGACGTGCTTGCCTTGCTTGATAAACCCAAGGTCTGACCCTTGCCTGACATTCGCGTTAAAATCTGCGGCCTGCGCACCCAAGCCGACGTCGCTGCCGTCGCTGCGGCAGGGGCTGCCTATATGGGCCTCGTGTTCTTTGCCAAGAGCCCGCGCAATCTGACCCTGCTGCAAGCGCGTGAACTCGCTCTGGCTGCGCCGATCGGACTGGCCAAAGTGGCCCTGGTGGTCAACGCCAGCGACGCCGAGCTTGATGCCATCACCGAAGCAATGCCACTCGACATGCTGCAACTGCACGGCCACGAAAGCCCAGACCGCGTTGCAGAGGTGCGGGCCCGCTATGGCCTGCCCGTGATGAAAGCCATTGGCGTTGCCGACGAAGGCGACCTAGCCCCCCTGCTCGAATACTCCCTTGCCGCCGACCAAATCCTGATTGACGCCAAACCACCTAAAAACCACGCTCTGCCTGGCGGCAATGGCCTGACTTTCGACTGGCGCTTGGTCGCCCAACGCCGCTGGCTGCGTCCTTGGATGCTGGCGGGTGGGCTCACCGCCGAAAACGTGGCCGAAGCGATTCGACTGACAAACGCCCGCCAGATTGACCTCTCCTCCGGTGTGGAATCTGCACCCGGTATCAAAGATCATGCGAAAATCGCCGCCTTCATGCTTGCTGCGACACAAGACGGCCCGCCGATTTTGCGCTAGACTGGCTTTCATACTGGCCCAAATATCCCCGCCGGAGGCATCCACCCTTCCCAGAGGTAAAGGCGCCGCAATAAAAGGTCCCCGCCAATGACCACCGCCAAAAACACCATCTGCCTCTGGTTCGACCACGACGCCGAAGCGGCCGCGCATTTTTACGCGGCCACCTTCCCCGACAGTCAGGTCCACGCCGTCCACCGCGCTCCCGCCGATTTCCCAAGCGGCAAGGCGGGCCAGGTTCTCACCGTCGATTTCACTGTCGCGGGCATACCCTGCATGGGCCTGAACGGCGGCCCCGGCTACACACAGACCCAAGCCTTTTCCTTTCAGATCGCCACCGACACCCAAGCCGAAACCGACCGCTATTGGAACGCAATCCTCGACAATGGCGGCCGCCCCAACGCCTGCGGCTGGTGTCAGGACAAATGGGGCGTCTCGTGGCAAATCACGCCCCGCACCCTGACCGAAGCCATGGCCAAAGGCGGCGCGGAAGCCCAGCGCGCGTTCACCGCCATGATGGACATGACCAAAATCGATGTCGCCGCCATTGATGCCGCCCGCAGGGGCTAACACCGGTGGGTGTGCACCCAAGCGTGCGCACGCATCAAAACTTAGCAAACGGCCATATCTAAACAATTAATCTAGTGAATAAAATCCGCCACGCAGCGCAGTGGGCCTGCGACGCGGCCTAAAACGCCTTGAACGTCATCGTCGTCAACGTCCGCACGATCCCCGGAATGTCAAACAGTCTCTCCGACAGATAGTGCCCCACATCCGATCCATCGGGGATGTAGATTTTGGCGATCAGATCATATTCGCCCGAGGTTGAATAGAGTTCCGAAACCACTTCGCGATCATAGATGGCGGTGGCCACCTCATAGGTCTTACCGGGGGTGCAGCGGAATTGAACGAAAACGCAGATCATCAGGGCCTCGCTGGAATTTTCTCTAACCTATCCCAACCGCAGCCACTGTCTAGCCCGCAGCCTCGGCCGTCAGGGTCAGCGGCACTGTTTGCGGGCGCAAATCCTCCACTGTCAGGCCATTCAAAGGCCGCGCGAGCCGATTGCGCACCACCCAGATCAGCCGGTTTTCAGCCCGCGTGATCGCCACATAGGCAAGCCGCTTCCACAGCGGCACCCCCGCCTCTGACCGCCCCGCCATCGCGGCGGCATAAAGGTCGGGCGCAAAGACCTGCACGGTCTCCCACTGCGAGCCCTGCGCCTTGTGAATGGTCACAGCGGCGCCATGCAGAAACGCAGCCCCCATTGTCGCCGCAGTGGCAATAAAGGGCTCGTCTTCATCAGGCCGCTCGATCTTGATGATCGACGCGGCAGAAACCTGCGGATCTTCGGCCCCGACCACATGGATCTTGGCAAAGCCAGGACGCGCGCCTGGCCCGAGATAGATCACCTGCGCCCCTTTGATCAGCCCGCGCGCCTCAAGATCGATCCGCTTCTTGCGGTGCTTCAATGGCAACTCAATGCCGTCGCAGATCAAGGGCTCGCCTGGCAAGAGCGCGTCATCAGGCGCACTATAGGCCGAGCGAAACGCTGTAATCAGCCGAACCCGCGTCGCGTTGCGCCAAACCAACACGGGAGAGCGCCCCATCAGGTCTGCGTCTACCCGTTCGGCCCAAACCACGCGTGGATCTTGGCGAGAGGCGGCCTCGACCATGCGCTCGAACTCCTCGAACCCAAGCGCTGGGTCTGCCAGAGCATGCGCCAGATCAAGGATCGGATTATCTTGCTCTTGCCGGTGAATCCGGCTCAGGGTCAGCTTGCGCCCCTCCCCCAATCGGTCAAACACCATCTCACCTGAAAGTCCAACCGGCGCCAACTGCGCGGGATCGCCGAACAGCACCAGCGTGGGAAATATCTCACGCAGATCGTCCAGCGCCCGCTCGTCCAGCATCGAGGATTCGTCGACAAAACCGATGTCGAGTGGCTCTTCCCGCCGCTTCCATCCCTTAATGAAATCTGACCCGCGCAAGCCTGCAGCCGCCAGCGCACCGGGCACCGACGCAACCGTTTGATAAAAGGCATGCGCGCGGTCAAGTGCCAGTTCGGTCAGCCCCTCGATCACCGGTCGAGCGCCCTGCCCCGTCAGCCACTCGGCGATCTTTTCATACTGCGGATCGTAGACCGGAGTATAAAGGATGCGGTGAATGGTCGTCGCCGGAACCCCGCGCATCCGAAGCACCGAAGCGGCCTTGTTGGTGGGGGCCAAAATCGCCAAAGTGCGGCGATCCTTGCGCTTTTTCGGCTCGTAGTCGCCAGAAACCAGATCAACCCCTGCCGCGGCTAAAGCCTTGTAAAGACTGGCCAGCAGCATGGTCTTGCCCGATCCCGCCTTACCCACCACCGCCAGAACCGAAGCCTTGCCCTCGGACATCGGCGAAAGAGCGCAATTGTCCAGATCAATACCGGCCGCGAAAAGTTCGGCAGCAACACGATCATAGGCCTCGGCCTGATCGTCGGAGAAAATCAGAGTTGGAGCAAGTGAAACTGTCATGATGTGACCATAGGCGAGCCCGCCGCCAAGGGCCAGAGCCTGACCTGCACGCAGGTGCCGTTTTGCGGGGCATCGAGCCCCTCAAACGGCGCTGCCGCGGCTTTGATGACAACGGACAGTGTCTGTTGCACGCCTCGGGGGCGCTGCCCCCACCCTTTCAGGGCTCCCCCGAGATATTTGCCCCAATGTGAAAACCACGATGCTTTCACATTGGCACAAATATCCTCGGGGGTAGGGTTTGGCCTAGGCCAAGCCCGTAGGGGGCGGAAAGCCCCCTGACTTAGCGGTTCAGGCTCGCATCCAACGTGTCTTCAAAGGTGCGCAAACCTGTACGCGGGGCTTGGACCAACACGGCCATATTGCCCGGTTTGTGCTTGTTACTGCGCATCAGAACATGGGCTGCTGGGATTTCGGCCCAAGGGAAGACTTCGGACATGCAAGGATCAATCCGGCGTTCGACCATCAATTTGTTGGCCGCCGAGGCCTGCTTGAGATGCGCGAAATGGCTGCCCTGCAAGCGCTTTTGGTGCATCCACATATAGCGCACGTCGAAGGTGCAGTTGAAACCGCTCGTCCCCGCGCAGATCACCACCATGCCACCCTTTTTACACACCAGCGCCGAGACCGGAAAGGTCGCCTCGCCAGGGTGTTCAAAGACCATATCGACGTTGACGCCCTTGCCGGTGACGTCCCAGATTGCTTTGCCGAATTTGCGCGCCTCTTTCAGCCAGGCGTTATACTCGGGGGTGTTGACGGTGGGCATCTGGCCCCAGCAGTTAAAATCCTTGCGGTTGATCACGCCCTTTGCGCCGAGGCCCAGAACGAACTCGCGCTTGTCTTCATCCGAGATCACCCCGATCGCATTTGCGCCTGCGGTATTGATCAGCTGGATCGCGAAGGATCCAAGCCCACCGCTTGCCCCCCAGACCAGCACGTTTTGACCGGGCTTCAGGTCATGCGGCTCGTGGCCGAACAGCATCCGGTAGGCGGTCGCGAGGGTCAGTGTGTAGCACGCGCTTTCTTCCCAAGTCAGGTGACGCGGGCGCGGCATCAGTTGTTGTGCTTGCACGCGGGTGAACTGCGCGAAAGAGCCGTCCGGCGTCTCATAGCCCCAGATGCGCTGGCTGGGCGAGAACATCGGGTCGCCCCCGTTGCATTCTTCGTCATCGCCATCGTCCTGATTGCAATGGATGACCACCTCGTCGCCGACTTTCCAGCGCTTGACCTTGTCACCCACAGCCCAGACGATGCCCGCGGCATCCGAGCCTGCGATGTGATAGGGTTGTTTGTGGCCATCAAACGGGCTGATCGGCACGCCAAGCGCAGCCCAGACGCCATTATAGTTGACCCCGGCCGCCATCACGAGCACCAGCACTTCGTTGCTGTCAATCTTCCACGTATCGACCACCTCGACCTGCATGGCGGTATCGGGCTCGCCGTGGCGCTCTTGCCGGATCGCCCAAGCATACATCTTGGCAGGCACATGGCCCAAGGGCGGCATCTCACCAACTTCGTAAAGATCCTTGACCGGAGCCTCATAGGGGGTGATTGCCGAAGCGGTATCCAAAGCCATCGATGCCTCCATCATAATGCCGCGCCGCAGAATCGGGCGGGTTTAGCGATAAATACGGGCCGATTGCGCAACATTGCAATAGTTGAAATGCATTTTTTGTAATTTTATGTCTGCCGCGTTGCAGCAATATCAACTTGATCGGCAAGCCTTTGCCAAATCGAGGCTGCATAAAAAGCCAAGAGCGGCTCTGATCCCGGCGTAGGGCGCAGATCGTCCCCGATCAATCCGCGCGCCAGCAAACTGGGCAGCGCCTCGGCAAGGACCGACGCGCTGCCAGAAGGAAGCTTGACCACGGCGCCGGCAGCCCGCAGCGCGGTGGTCAGCCTGTCGACCTCATCCAAAAGAGTGGCCCGATCAGTGGGCATGGCGCGCAACGCGGCCGCGACCAGCGGTAAGGGCAACACCGGCACCACCCGCTCGATCTCATTCATCAGATGCGAGGCCAGCTCCTCGGGCGCGGCGCCGGGCAGTCGCACCAACAAATCACGCAAGGAAATGGGCGCGCCAAACCCTGCCGCCACGCTGCCAAAGCCTGCAAAACGCCCCCTGAGGCGCCGCCAGATCACCCGCAGCGCAAAGCCGGCAATTCTGAAGACACTTGCCCGAAAGCGGCGATTGCCCTCGACGGCAGCCTTGGTCAGAATTCGGTCTTCGAGGACACGGTCATAGCTGAGCCCCACAGGCACAAAAACCACGTCGCGCCCTTCTGGCCGATAGCCCGCAAGGATATAGCTGATCAAACCCATCTTTGCCGCACCGACCCTTCCGTCAAGGCTCAGACCGCCCTCGGGAAAGATCGCTTGCGTGGTGCCATCGGCGGTAGCCATCTGCACATAGCGCGCCAGAACGCGGCGGTAGAGCGAATTGCGGCTGCCACGCCGGATGAAATACGCCCCCATCGCACGGATCAGCCCGCTCATGGGCCAGAAATGCGCCCATTCGCCAACCGCGTAGGAAATTGCAGACCGCCCCGCCACCAGCCAGGTGATCAACACATAATCCATGTTGCTGCGATGATTGATCACAAAAATCACTGTGGCCTTGGGGTCGATCAGAGATAATGCGGCGTCGATCTTGCCAATTCGCACGCGATAAAGAACCCGTGTCAGCGTCCGCGCAAGTTTGATCGCAACCCCAAAATAGAGCGTCGCGGAAAAGCCCGGCACGATCTCGCGGGCATAGCGCTGCGCCTCTTCAAAGGCGACCGAACCCGGGATGCCGGCTTGTGTCGCATGGTCGGTGACCGCCTCCAGCACCGCAGGATCGTAGCAGAGCCGTGCAATCATATCCTGCCGCCGCGCCAGTTTGAACGCATCGATCGGGCGATCAAGCCGCGCGTTCAACCGCGCCAGTGCGCGTTCGGCGCGTTTGCGAAAGAACCAGCGCACCGAAGGGACCAGAAAACGGGAAACGAAGGTGATCGTTGCAAACGCAAGGATCAGCACCAACAGCCAGAGGGGAACGGCGACCAGTCGCATCATGGCAACAAGTGTGGCATGGGCGCGCCGCGCTGCAAAGCCCAGGAAAATGCCGCAATGCAGCGAATTGACACTTGCCAATTATTGCGCTTAGTGCTGCAATCAGGAAATATTATTGCCAGCCAAATTTCGGAGCCCGCGATGAGCCTTAGCAAAGACAAACCCTGGCTGTTCCGCACCTATGCGGGGCACTCGACGGCTGCGGCCTCGAACGCGCTCTATCGCGGCAATCTGGCCAAGGGTCAGACGGGGCTTTCAGTGGCCTTCGATTTGCCGACGCAGACAGGATATGACTCGGACCACGAATTGGCGCGCGGTGAGGTGGGCAAAGTCGGCGTGCCCGTGAACCATCTGGGCGATATGCGCGCGCTTTTCGCCGATATTCCGCTTGAGCAGATGAACACTTCGATGACGATCAATGCGACAGCGCCTTGGCTGCTGGCGCTGTATATCGCGGTGGCCGAGGAACAAGGCGCAGATGTCGCCGCTCTGCAAGGCACAGTACAGAACGATATCATCAAAGAATACCTGAGCCGTGGCACCTATATCTGCCCGCCAAAGCCCAGCCTGCGGATGATCACCGACGTTGCGGCCTTTACCCAGGAACATCTGCCAAAGTGGAACCCGATGAACGTGTGTTCCTATCATCTGCAAGAGGCGGGGGCGACCCCAGAACAGGAGCTGGCCTTTGCGCTCGCCACCGCCTGCGCCGTGCTGGATGATCTGAAAGGGAAAGTTTCAGCGGCAGATTTCCCGAACATGGTGGGCAGAATATCGTTTTTTGTAAACGCCGGCATCCGATTTGTGACCGAGCTGTGCAAGATGCGCGCCTTTGTCGAGTTGTGGGACGAGCTGTGCGAGACGCGCTATGGCATCACAGACCCGAAATATCGCCGCTTTCGCTATGGCGTGCAGGTCAACTCGCTTGGCCTGACCGAGCAGCAGCCCGAAAACAACGTCTATCGCATTCTGATCGAGATGCTGGCGGTCACACTGTCGAAGAACGCCCGCGCGCGTGCAGTACAATTGCCTGCGTGGAACGAGGCCTTGGGCCTGCCGCGGCCTTGGGATCAGCAATGGTCGCTGCGCATGCAGCAGATTTTGGCATATGAGACCGATCTTTTGGAATATGACGATCTGTTTGACGGCAACCCGGCGATTGACCGCAAAGTTTCGGCGCTGAAAGACGGCGCGCGCAATGAACTGGCGCAGATCGACGCGATGGGCGGGGCGGTGGCCGCCATCGATTATATGAAGGGGCGCCTGGTCGAAGCCAATGCCGAGCGCATTGCGCGGATCGAGACCAAAGAGACCACGGTTGTGGGCGTGAATGCTTGGGTTGAAACCACGCCCAGCCCGCTGACGGCGGGCGATGGGTCGATCATGGTGGCCGACCCCAAGGCCGAGGCGGACCAGATCACGCGGCTGAATGATTGGAAAGCGACCCGCTCCTCGGCGGCCATCGAGGCCGCGCTCGCAGCGCTGCGCAGGGACGCGCAGAGTGGCGCCAATATCATGCCGGCCTCGATTGCGGCGGCCAAGGCGGGCGTGACGACGGGCGAATGGGCGCATGTGATCCGGCAGGCCTTTGGCGAATATCGCGCCCCGACGGGAGTCTCACGCAGCCCCTCGAACCGCACGGAAGGGCTGGAACCGATCCGTGAGGCGGTGCAAGCAGTTGCGGCCAAGTTGGGTCGGCCGCTAAAGTTCCTTGTGGGCAAACCGGGGCTGGATGGGCATTCCAACGGCGCGGAACAAATCGCCGCTCGGGCCCGAGATTGTGGCATGGACATCCACTACGAAGGCATCCGCCTGACACCGGCCGAGATCGTGGCCGCGGCGCTAGAGCAAAAGGCGCATGTGGTTGGCCTGTCGATCCTGTCGGGCAGCCATCTGCCACTGATCCGCGATGTGCTGGCGCGGATGCGCGATGCAAAGGTGCAGGTGCCCTTGGTCGTGGGCGGCATCATCCCCGAAGAAGACGCCGCCCAACTGCGCGCAATGGGGGTTGCGGCGGTCTATACGCCCAAGGATTTCGAGTTGAACCGCATCATGATGGATATCGTGACGCTCGTCGACCCGAGCCCAGTTGCCGCCGAGTAATCAGCCCATCCGTTCCGAAGCGTAAGAGCCTGGCGAGGCGGGGAAAACCACCGTCTTGTTGCCATTCTGGAACACGCGATTGTGGATATGAGCGTGGATCGCGCGCGCCAAAACCTGACATTCCACATCGCGGCCAAGGCTGACGTAATCCTCGGCGCTTTGGGCATGAGTAACGCGAATGGTGTCTTGCTCAATGATCGGGCCTTCGTCCAGATCAGCCGTAACGTAATGCGAGGTCGCACCTATCAGCTTTACCCCCCGCTCGTAAGCTTGCTTGTAGGGGTTGGCGCCCTTGAAGCTTGGCAAAAACGAGTGGTGGATATTGATGATCCGCCCTGACATTTTCTGGCACATCTCATCTGACAGAATCTGCATATAGCGCGCCAGAACAATCAGCTCGGCGCCGGCCTCTTCCACCACTCGCATGATCGCGGATTCCGCGACCGGCTTGTTTTCCTTGGTCACCTTGATGCAGTGGAAGGGAATGTCGTGGTTAACCACCACCTTTTGATAGTCCATGTGATTTGAAATCACGGCCACGATATCAATCGGCAGTGCACCAATGCGCCAGCGATAGAGCAGATCGTTCAGGCAATGGCCAAAACGGCTGACCATGATCACTACTTTCGTCTTGGCGGCCTCATCATGGAATTTATAGGTCATGCCAAACCGCGCAGCTGTGGCCGCAAAACCCTGTTGCAGCTCTTCCAGCGTAGCGCCGGTCTCGCTGGTAAAGCTGATGCGCATGAAGAAATTCTCGGTTTCGGCATCATCATATTGCCAGCTGTCAGTAATATTGCCGCCGTTGTCGGCGAGGTAATTCGCGATCGCGGCAACAATGCCGCGAGTCGAAGCGCAAGTAACAGTCAAACAGTAGCGGGTCATGGGGATCACTTTTCGGACAAGGGTTTGAGACAGGGTGGCACGGGCAAACGCGATGTGTAAGGCGGCAAGACTGGGTTTTGCTGCAATTGCACAAAGGCCAAGGTGCTGCATTGCGACATTTGTCGCCTATCGGAAACCGGCATCCTGCTTGATTTTCCGACAGTGTCGCGGCAAGCCTAGGCAAACGGCCCTCGGGCCCCTATCGAAAGGCTGATCCATGACCTTCCACATCGGTGCAAAAGCCGGAGAGATTGCCGAAACCGTGCTCTTGCCTGGCGACCCCTATCGCGCCCGCTGGGCAGCACAGAAGTTTCTGGAAAATCCGGTGCTGGTCAACGAAGTGCGCGGCATGCTTGGCTATACCGGCCTGTGGCGTGGCAACCGCGTCACCATCCACGGCTCAGGGATGGGGATGCCATCGCTCTCGATCTATGCGACGGAATTGATGAAGGATTACGGCGCACAGACGCTGATCCGCATCGGCTCGGCGGGGGCCTTGCAGCATGATGTAAAGGTGCGCGATGTGGTGCTGGCGCAAACGGCAAGCACCTGCGGCTCGCCCTCGCGCAGCATCTTCCGCGAGATGAACTTTGCCCCCTGCGCCGATTTCGGGCTGCTGTCGGCGGCGCATCAGGCAGCACAGAAAATCGGCGTGCCGGTGCATGTGGGTGGGATTTACTCCTCTGATACCTTTTATGACGAGCGCCCTGATCTGTCAGAACAGCTGCAACGTCACGGCACGCTCTGCGTCGAGATGGAAGCCGCCGAACTTTACATGCTGGCCGCGCGTTTTGGTCGTCGCGCCTTAGCGGTGCTTACGATCTCGGACCATATCCTGACCCACGAAGCCCTGCCCGCCGATCAGCGCGAAACCAGCTTTGGCGCGATGGTCGAGGTCGCGCTGGAAGCCGCCTTTGCATGAGGTCTTGACCTAAGCGATTCGTGGGCGTTTATTGCCCTCCCCCAATCAGGAGAGCAATATGAAACAGCGGCAACTCGGGCCAAACGGACCGATGGTTTCGACGATTGGGCTGGGGGCGATGTCCTTTGGCGGCATTTTTGGCGCGACCGACGAGGCCGAAAGCTTTGCTTGCCTTGATGCGATGCTCGAGGTTGGTATCGATTTCATCGACACCGCCAATATCTACGGCATGGGCGTCAGCGAAACCGTGCTGGGCAACTGGCTTGCCAGCCGCAAGCCGCAGGTGACGATTGCCACCAAGGCCAGTTTTGTCGCAGGGCCAGAGCGGCGCATCGACAATTCCGAGGCGCATTTGCGCAGCGAGTTGGAAGCGTCACTTCGCCGTCTGCGCCGCGATCACGTGGAGCTGTTCTACATCCACCGCCGCGAACACACCCGCCCCTTGGAAGAGGTGATTGGCACGCTGTCGCGGCTGATCGAAGAGGGTAAGATCGGCGGCTATGGCATGTCAGAAATCGCGCCCTATACCCTGCGCAAGGCGCATGCGGTCCACCCCTGCCGCGCGGTGCAGAACGAATATTCACTGTGGTCACGGCAGCCTGAACTGGGCCTCATTCAGGAATGCGGCCGATTGGGTGTGACATTCGTGCCTTTCTCGCCGCTGGCGCGCGGGATGCTTGGCGATCATCCCCTAGCCCAGCCAACGGACGGCTTTCGCGGTGCCAACCCGCGATTTACAGAGCCTGCTTTTTCTGAAAACACCCGAAAGATCAATGCTTTCCGAGCTTTTTGTGCTGTGCGTGGATGGTCTACCCCCGCCACAGCGCTGGCTTGGGTGCTTGCGCGCGGGCCGCACCTGATCCCGATCCCCGGCACCCGCAGCGCCCGGCATCTACGGCAATGGGCACTGGCGCCCGAAATCGCTCTGACAGCCGATGATCTAGCCGAAATCGACCGCCTGCTGCCCGCAGGTTTTGCCGAGGGCGATCGCTATGGCGACGGACAGCTTTTGGCAATCGAGCGCTATTGCTAGCGCCCGTGGCTGCGGTCATAGCCACTGGCCGCCGCCCCAAGCCAGCCCTTGGGCGCCTCCAAAGGCCGAAACACTTCGACCAGAAGCGGATGACAGCTTGCCTGATCCGAAGAATGCTCGGTCGAGCAATCCCCACCCGGACAAGCCGAAAGCCCGCCGATCAGGTCGATATTGGCAAAGAACTCCAGATAGTCCCCCACCCGCACCGGGCTGGCTTTCATGAAATATTGCCCCGTGTCGCGGGTAAACCCAGTGCACATAAAGACGTTCAGCACATCATGCACATGCAGTTCGGCCTCGTGCAGCGGCAAGCCCGTGCGGTCGGCGAGGGCGCGGGTCAGGTTGGAATGACAGCAGTGGTGGTATTGGCCGCCAGAGAGCAGGTTATGGGTATAGGGATCGCAGCGCGTACCGATCACATCATGCACTGAACCACCAAAGGTATCAAAACCATACCAGTCCAAACTGTCATCCGTGATCACCGCCATCGCGCGCAGATACGGCAGGTTCGACCACATCCGATCGCCGCTGCTCAGATGCGTGCCATGCAACGCACGGGTCTTGCCGGAAAAGAACCGCTCGCCCAAATTGGCCGCGCTCCACAGGTTCAAATCGCCGACTTGTGGCCCCTCGACCGAGGTGATCCGGAAAAAGCATCCTGCTGGCACATCAAAACAAGCGGCCTCGCGCGCAGGCACAAGGGTTTCGCTGACGCGGTGCCACCCCCTTCGGGCAGCTTGATAGGCCGCAAGATCGGGCTCTGGCAAGCTGTTGACCGGATAGCAAATAACGGGGGAAACTGCCTTGCGGATGGCTGCGTCCTGGGGCACGGCGTGGGCGGGCGACTTGAGCTTCATCCTATCCTCGATCAAACGGCAAGCAGGCAGAAATCGTGCCGCCTTAACCTTGTTTTAGGCATTGGCGCGGCGCGCGTCCATCACCCGTCTCACAGCTTGTCCCGCAGGCCGCACACCGGTAGCTGGCGGGCCCTAGCCTGCGATCAAGCCGCCAACGGCAAGCCCGCGTCAGGCTGGAGTGCCGCCGCGCCACAAAGAGATATCCATAGACCGCGAGGGCAAGGGCGAGCAAGAGCAGAGGCATGCGCCAAGCATGGCAGATCGGAGTGATGAGTGCAATTCATGCCACCTCGGCCAACCGCGCTCCGGTGTCTTGCCGACGGTTGGAATGGCGTGCCGGCATGCGCAGCACGCCATAGAGCCTGCCATCGTCACTGTTGCGATAGGTTTCGCCCATCTGCGTGGCTTCATAGCCGAGTTGGCGCAATGCCCGCATCAGCATCAGGGAAGACAGACAGATCAATTCGGTTGCACCCTGTCGGCGCGCCACATCCACCAACCCGTCGACGATCAACGCCAGACAGTCCGCACGCTCGCCAGCGCTGCGCAAAGTGTCAGAAATCACCAGCCGCGTGCATTCCCAAACCAGCGGCGACGCGATTTCGACTGACATTACATGTGGTGGAATATGCGGCAATTTTCCGGAATAAGCGTCCCGCAACATATAGGTGTGTTCGCCCCACTCTGCCGTCGTGGCCATCGCCCGCGCACCACCTACGACAAGCCCGTTCTTGCGGACCAAAGAATATTGCGCGAGGGGGGTATCATACTGATCCATCTCAACCTGGTCGTTGTGCGGGATGCTCCATTTCAAGTCATCGACAAAGACCTGTTTGCGCAGCGTGAGAAATTCGTAAAACGCGCTGCCATGGCGGTGAAAGTTCGAAAAATCGAACGTGATATTGTCCATCTGAGTCTCCTGATCTGGCTTTTGAATAGCCTGCCCCAGGATATTATCTCTAAAGTTGTAAAATTTCTTAAAACTTGCTTAATAAGTGCAATTCAGCTCAGGCCTGTGTCAAAGTATCCGACGGGCCGCAGCGATAGAGGCTGCTTGCGACTGGGTTCGGGCCCCCAGCTTGCGTTTGACGTTGTTCAGCCGCGCTTTCACCGCGCTTTCAGAAATCCCGAGTTTTGCGGCGATCTGCTTCAAGCGCAGCCCTTCGGATTGCAGACGCAGCGCCTCAATCTCGGCCAGCGTAAGGTTGGGGCTGTCACCGCCGTGCATCGCTTCGACTTCATGCAGCAACTTGGCGAGTTCTTCGACCTGAAAATCCCTGTCGTCGCGAAAGAACAGCCCATAGCTGCGCCTGCCGCGATCTTCGGGTCGCAGGACCGAGACGACAGCCCCATAGCCAAGCGCAAACACCGCCGCATGGGCACGGACCTGCTGCGGATCAGAGATTGTCATTTCCGAAAATCGAATCGCGCCGGTATTGCTGTAGGCCCAACGCATCGCAGGATCATGCACCACCAAACCGTGGGTGGAATAGAATTCTATCCACCGTTCGGGAAGCATATTGAGTTCTGCTTCCGGGAACGAAAAGCCAACCCGCAGCGCTATATAAAATCCTGCCGGCGCAAGTGTATGAAAAGGACTTCGGTCGTTGTTTAAGATTTTCATATGCTCAAAACAGTTGCCGAATTCTGGCCAGGGTCATAGTCTTCGGTATAGACTTTGCACGGTATGGGTGTAATGCGCAACCACAAGCATCCGGAAGGTGTATAATGCCAAAGACCCCGCCTATCGTGACACAGATGTCTGAACTACTCGATAAGCTGGCTGCATTTTCCGACAGTGGATTCGCATTGGCCATACGCATTCGTTACACCAGTCCGACGCTGCTTTACAGAACTTATCCGCAGGGCTGGATAGACCATTACACTGAGAACGGCTTTATGCTGAGCGACCCTGTCGTGCATTGGGGCCTGCGCCAAACCGGCATGGTGGACTGGGCCAGCCTGATCAATCACGATCCACAGGGCGTTTTGAAATCGGCCGTTGCCCACGACTTGCACCACGGCGTCACCTATTCAACCGGGCAGGATACCTGCCGCACGATTTCCGGTCACACGCGCAGTTCCGGCGCTTTTACCCCTGCCGAACGCGAACAGATCGCGGCCTTGGTGGATGCCGCGCATGCTTTGACCGAAGGCTTTGAGTCTCTTTCAAGGGCAGAGCAAGACGGATTGCGCGCGCTTTCGCAGAGCTGATTTCTCGCGCGCCAGCCTCGGTCATACAACCCGGTCCACCATCATCTTCTTGATCTCTGCAATCGCCTTGGCCGGATTGAGACCCTTGGGGCACGTTTTAGTGCAGTTCATGATCGTGTGGCAACGATAGAGCTTGAAGGGGTCTTCCAGATCGTCAAGCCGCTCGCCCGTTGCTTCGTCGCGGCTGTCAATGATCCAGCGATAGGCGTGCAAAAGTGCGGCCGGCCCAAGGTATTTGTCGCCATTCCACCAATAGGATGGGCAAGAGGTGCTGCACGACGCGCACATCACACATTCATAGAGCCCGTCCAGTTTCGAGCGGTCTTCGATCGACTGGCGCCATTCTTTGGCGGGGCGGTTGGTCTTGGTTTCCAGCCAGGGCATGATGCTGGCATGCTGGGCGTAGAAGTGTGTCAGGTCGGGAATCAGGTCTTTGACCACGGGCATATGCGGCAGCGGATAGATCTTCACGTCGCCCTTGACCTCGTCCAGCCCGTAAATGCAGGCCAAAGTATTGATCCCACCGATATTCATAGCGCAGGATCCACAAATGCCTTCACGGCAGGACCGACGAAAGGTCAACGTCGGGTCAATCTCGTTCTTGATCTTGATCAGCGCGTCCAGGACCATCGGACCACAGCTGTCCATATCGACGAAATAGGTGTCCACCCGCGGATTTTGTCCGTCATCCGGGCTCCAGCGATAGATCTGGAATTTGCGCACGTTATTGCCCGCAGGCTTCGGCCAGGTCTTGCCGGTGAGCACTTTGGAATTCTTTGGCAGAGTGAACTGAACCATGATCAGACCTTTCTTCGGTGCCGCTAGCGCGTTGCGGCGGCAATGCTGGAATAGGCGCGCGAGGGGAATTGGCCCGAGCGGCGCACAACGCAATTATCGTAGACCTGCGCGGGGTCGCGCCCCTGCAGGAAATCAGAGGTAACAGTCACGTCGCCTTTCACATGTGCCTTGCCGTCCGAACCGATGCCAAGCGCAACGTTGCCACGCGGTTGCTCGGCAAGTCGCGCCTGCGAGCGGCACTCACGCTCGGCCTGCTGCAAAGACACAGGTCCGCAGGCGGTCAGAGCAAGCACGGTTAACGACAGCAGACGCATCCGTTACCCTCTCAATTGCGGCACGCCATTGGCGGCAAAGCAGGCCGCCGCCGCAGGGCGCAGTGCGATGGCTCGGATCGTGGCAACTGTGGAAGACCCCGCGCTTACACCAACGTCACGGGCGAGGGATTCTATTTCGGCAGGTAGAGCCGACTGGATCACGCAGCGCGTGGCCGCATCGGCTTGCGGGCCCGAAAGCTCGCGGGCAAGCACGGGCTGCACGACGCTTTCGGCCGTGCGCGCCAGCACCTTGTCGGCCACCTGCTGCGGATCGCAGGCCGCAAGCAACATCAGCGCGATCACCCCCAGCGCGCGCATCAGAATTTCCGCTCGGCTGGGGCGATTTTCTTCAGCGAGATGCCGCCGTCTTTCTCTGCCGTCAGCGGTGCGGTGTGCACCGGGCGATAGTCCAGAGCCACCTTGTTGCCGTTCACCCGCGCCAAAGTGTGCTTGCGCCAGTTTTCGTCATCCCGCGTCGCATAATCTTCGTGCGCATGGGCGCCACGGCTTTCGGTGCGGGCATGGGCGCCGTAGATGGTGGCAAGCGCGTTTGGCATCAGGTTCTGCAGCTCCAACGTCTCCATCAGATCGGAGTTCCAGACCAACGAGCGGTCCGTGACCTTGATATCGCCCATCTTGCCGGCAATCGCGGTCATTTTCTGCACACCTTCGGCCAAAGTCTTGTCGGTGCGGAACACCGCCGCGTCGGCCTGCATGGTTTTTTGCATCTCCAACCGCAATTCTGCGGTGGGAATAGATCCATTCGCGTTGCGCGTGGCGTCAAAACGATCCAGGGCACGGTCAACCTCGGCACGGTTCACGTCTGCCGCGCGCTCTTTGGGGTTCACGATCTCGCCTGCGCGAATTGCGGCAGCGCGACCGAAAACCACCA
>JAHEBX010000210.1 GCA_024642045.1 Pseudorhodobacter sp.
GAAACTCGCCAGCGGGGCGATACCTTTGCGTCCCGGCCGCCAGCTGCACGGCCGCAGGAGCAGCAAGTTGATCGGGTTTATGCGGCCAAAGCAGCGTAGCGCTGCCAACCAGTCCCGCAAAGAAAGCGGCTGCGGTTGCGATGCTGCCGATGCGCCAAGCCATTTTCGTCCCCCCATTACGACAACGGCGGCCCTTCAAGGGCCGCTGCTCTTCTTGTGGGTTCTTGTGCTATGGCAGGGCCGTGCGGCCTTCATGCGCCACATCATATTCAACGGGGGCCACGACCTGTTGCATCAGATCATTGTTCCAGTCGCCACCCACCACCACATGCGCCGTGGCTCCAAGGTTCACCGCTTCGATCAGGTTATGATTGACATAGGCGTAGACGCCGGGTTGTAGAAACGTGTACAGCGCCGCACCCGCAGAGCCGCCCCGGATGAACCACGTCTCCAAGTCGCGCTCGGGCGGGTTGTTGAACTTGCCCGTATCCCAGACCAGATCACCATGCCCGCCGATCAGATGCGGTCGGCTGTCGCGGTTGGCTTGGCTGTGAACGAACAGCACAGTCTCACCCTGTTCGGCAGTCAGAGCGTTGTCGCCTGTCAAGGCGCCCACCTTGCCGTTGAACACCACATGCGTCGGGATCAAACCATCCATCACCGCGAGCGTGTCTGAATAGCTCTCTCCGGCATCGGCATAGCGTTTGTAGGCGCCATCGGCACCGCGCGGGATGTAGAAATCGTTCTCGCCGATATAGTAGATGCGGTCATAGCTGACGGGTTGGCCAAGATGGTCCTTCAGCCCGTCGCGTGGCAGCACCATAATGCAACCCGACATGCCCGAAACCACATGCCAAGGAATCATCGGACCACCCGGCGCGCAGTGATAGACAAACACCCCCGGTCGCGTGGCTTTGAACCGTAGCACGGTCTTTTCGCCCGGGTTCACCAGCGTGAGCGCCCCCCCACCCAAAGCCCCTGTCGCGGCGTGAAAGTCGATATTGTGCTGCAGCATGTTTTCGGGCGGGTTGAACAGCGTCAACTCCACATAATCGCCCTCATGCACCACCATCATCGGGCCGGGTGTCGAGCCGTTGTAGGTGAAGGCCTGCAACCACGCATCTTCGTCGATCTGCACCTCCTTCTCGATGATCTTCATTTCAAATTCAACGATCTGTGGCTCCGTCGTCGCCACCTGCTCATGGGCATGAACAAAAGGCGGGGCAACCAGTTTGACCTTGCGCCGGGTCAGAGTCGAAAGATCCACTGGCGCGGCACCGCCGTTTGCTGCGGCCTCCTGCGCACCGGCGGTCTTGATTACAAGCGGGGCGGCGGCAACGAAAGCGGCCCCCATCAATGCTGCGCGTCTGGTGAACATCATTCTCTCCTTGTTCGAGATTGCGGTTACCCGGACATTGAGCCGCCGCTCGGACAAATTCGTTGTTCTGGCGCAACAACTGTGCAGAAACAAGGCTTGGTCATACTGCAATAGCGACGCGTATCGGACCGGTTCGCCGCGATCCAGCGGGCAGGTTCACCAATGACGGCGCGAGCATGTCGGATTTCGAGAGTGACCCACTTCACGTCGGGGCACGCCTCGAAGGTGCGGGCATCGAAACAAACGCGTTTTGACGCGCCATCGGCCACGAACATTTCCATCTGTGGCGGTTGGGCGGCTTGTGCCCGCTTGCGGTCTTAATCCGAAAGCTGATCAGGCCGGAAGGCCAGAAAGAGCGTGTTGGGTAGTTCGGCGGCAACGCAAGCAAGCTTTGCGTCATGCGATGCCCGTCCCTGCCCAGCGCAAACCCCTTCGGCGGCGTGATAGGGGGTATTGGGCGCGGCGAAAGCGTCAGAGCGTTAACGTCTTGGTGACTGGCGCTTACCCGGCATGCGCCGTATCAGGGGCAGGTTCAATTTGAGGCCAGCCATGTCCATCCCTCGCATCGATATGCAGACCGACGGCCTTCCGGTGCCGCGCAGATATATTGCCTTCGCTGTTTTGCTCACGACATTGACGCTGGTGGTGTTGGACGGTGCCATTGCCAATTTGGCGCTGCCGTCGATCGCCGCCACTTTGCAGGCGAGCCCAGATGCCACTGTCTGGGTGGTGACCGCCTATCAGTTGGCAGTTCTGGTGGCGCTTTTGCCGTGTGGAGCTTTGGGCGAAAAGTTTGGGGCGCGGCGGGTCTATTTGCTGGGCGTTGCGCTCTTCACCCTTGCCTCGGCGGCCTGTGCGGTATCGGGCAACCTGACGACGCTTGTGGTAGCGCGGTTTGCGCAAGGTCTGGGGGGCGGGGCGATCATGGCACTGGCGGTGATGAACCTGCGCCACATTGTGCCGCAAAAACAGATCGGCACAATCATCGGCATCAACGCCATGGTCATTGCCATCGCCTCTGCCGCTGGCCCAGGCCTTGCCGGAGCGATTCTGACCATTGCGCCTTGGCCATGGCTATTTGCGCTGAACATCCCGCTGGGGTTGATCGTGCTCGCCTTCGGCATGGTCTTGCCCTTTACCCCTGGCGTGGCGCGGCAGATACCTGCTGCGGCTTTGGTGATCAACGGGGCGATGTTCATCTTGTTCTTTGCGGGCGGGGACCGGCTGCTGCAACACCCGCTGGCCGGCGCCGCCATGATGGTGGGTGCAGCGGCCTGCCTGATCGCCGTGCTGAGGATCCAACGCGGCAGCCCCGCGCCCTTGGTGCCGACCGATCTTTTGGCGCTGCCCGCCTTCCGCATTGCCCTGATCGCGTCGGTCAGTTGTTTTACCGGACAGATGCTGAGCCTGATCGCGCTGCCGTTCTACCTTCAGCACGTCATGGGCTTGGCCCCGATCAAGGCGGGGCTTTACATGATGCCCTTGCCCGCAGCGACAGCGGTGATCGCCCCGATCTCGGGGCGTCTGGCGGACCGGTTCAAGACCGCCTGGCTGTGTGGAGCCGGGGGCGCGCTGATGGCACTTGGGCTTGCGGCGATTGCGCTGCTACCGGCCGATCATCACGCCCTGATGATCGCAGGCACGATGCTGGCCGGATTGGGCTTTGGCCTGTTCCAGACGCCGAATAACCGTATCCTGCTTCTGTCTGCCCCAAAGCCGCGCAGTGGCGCCGCCGGAGCGATGCAGGGCACAGCGCGGTTGTCGGGACAGACTCTTGGCTCGATCGCGATGGCAATCCTGTTTGCCGTACTGCCAATGACCGCCGCCCCGCAGATCGCGCTGCTCGTTGCCGCAGTCTTCGCGGGCCTGGCCGCACTGGCCAGTTTGGGTCGCGCTCAGTTTGAGGCCCGCTAGCGCAACCTGCTGCCCTGTGCGCTGACGCATCCTAGCCCGGCTTCAAAACCCCATTTGCGCATTGCTTACCGCTCTGGGCACGCGATCTCAGTCTGCTTTTGCAATCAACTCTCGTTACCGGAGCCCATCGTTGAGCTGATCGACGATCTGCGCGCGACTAACCCAGAACCGCCTTGACGGCCTCTTGCGTCACCCCAACCACTGTATCAACTTCGGCCTTTGAGATGCAGAACGGCGGGGCAAAGCCGAGAATGTCGCCCTGCGGCATCGCGCGCGCGATCACACCGCGCTGAAGCATTGCAGCCGAGATCATCGGGCCGATCTTGCGGCTGGGATCAAACAGCCCTGCGCTTGCCTTGTCCTCGGCAAACTCGACCGCACAGAGCAGGCCCTCGCCGCGCACCTCACCCACATTCGGATGATCTCCCAGCGCCTGTTTCATCGTTTCATTCAAATAGGCGCCGACGGCCTTCGCATTGGCGATCAGCTGCAAATCGTCGATCAACTTGAGGTTCGCCACCCCTGCTGCGGCGCAGATGGGATGCGCAGAATAGGTCCAGCCATGACCGATCGGCCCGTTCTCATCCGTGCCTTGCTCCAGCACCTTCCAGACGCGGTCAGAGACGATGGAGCCCGAGAGCGGCGCATAGGCCGAGGTCAGACCTTTGGCAATGGTGATAAAATCGGGCCGCATGCCATAGTGATCCGAGCCAAACATCGACCCCAAACGGCCAAAACCTGTGACAACCTCATCGGCCACCAGCAAGATGTCATGCCGCGCCAGCACCGCTTGGATCGCGGCCCAATACCCCGCAGGCGGAGGCACGATGCCACCGGTTCCCAAGACCGGCTCGCCGATAAAGGCTGCGATGGTGTCGGCACCTTCTGCCTCGATCAAAGCTTCAAGTTCTGCCGCACACTGGGCCGAGAAGTCTGCCTCGGTCTGACTGCGGTCTTTGCGGCGAAAGTAGTAAGGCGCATCGGTATGGATCACGTTGTTCAACGGCAAATCGAACTTGTTGTGGAACAGCGACAGCCCGGTCAGTGACCCGGTCATCAGGCCCGACCCGTGATACCCACGCCAACGCGAGATGATCTTTTTCTTTTTGGGACGCCCAAGGATGTTGTTGTAATACCAGATCAATTTGATGTTTGTCTCGTTGGCATCCGAGCCGGACAGCCCGAAATAGACCTTGGACATATGCGCGGGTGCGCGGTCCATGATCATCTTGGCCAATGTGATCGAGGCCTCGGTTCCGTGGCCAACGTAAGAGTGGTAGTAGGCCAGCTGATGTGCTTGCGCGGCAATCGCATCGGCCACTTCGGTGCGAC
>JAHEBX010000211.1 GCA_024642045.1 Pseudorhodobacter sp.
CCTGCGCGTGACGCGGGTCTGAACCGATGTCGGTGTTCTCCCGCTCTCACCGAATTGCCCCGCTCCACGCCTTCGCCCGCTCGCGGCTTAACCCTGTAAAGCGCGCCGTGCCGCAGATTGGGAAATGGCTGCTGATATGGGCCGAATATGCGGGGTGGCGCCTGTCTGGCCCCGGTGCTGCACCGGGGTTTCCCAACATTCAGCGGCTTCCCTCTCTGCTGGCAGATCTCGCGGCACTCGATGAAGTGGCCTTTGCCCAACAGATATCAACCACCCGCCCGCGTGCCGAGGAAATCCTCGCGGCGTCTGGTCTTGCCGCCTTTGCCGAAGCGGTCGAGGTGATGCGCCGCCAAGTCGGGTTTGCGCTGCGCGACAATCAGATCGCTTGCGCGATTTCGCTGCTGGCAGGCGAATGTGTCGAGTTACGCACGGGTGAGGGTAAGACCCTTGCCGCAGGGCTTGCGGCACTGGTGGCTTCGCGGGCAGGCGTTTCATGCCATGTCGTCACCGTGAACGATTATCTGGCACAACGCGATTGCGACCTGATCGCGCCCATGGCCCGCAGGTTTGGCCTCACAATGGCAGTTGTCTTGCAAGACATGCCCGATGAGGACCGCCGTGCAGCCTATGACGCCGATATCGTCTATGGCACCAACAAGACCTTTGTGTTCGACCACCTGCGCGATCGCCGCGAGGCGCAGGCGCTGCCCGGATCGGTTCCGCGTCAGACAGGGCAAGCCTTCGCCATTTGTGACGAGGCCGACAGCGTGATGATCGACGATGCCACCGTGCCAATGATCCTGTCAGAAATTGGCGACGATCTGCCCGAAATCGACCTCGATCTGTTTCGCACGCTTGATGGCTTTGCCGAAAGCATGGTTCAGGGCGAGGGGCGGGTGGTTGATCATAACGGGGCGTGGCGTCTGTCGCTGGCGGGCCTCAAGGCGCTGGAGACAGCCGCACAGCGCTGGCCGCACCCCATCGCACGCACCGATGAAATCGTTGCCCTTGCAGAAAAGGCGCTGGCCGCACGGTGGCAGTTTCGCCGTGGCGACGCCTATGTGGTGCATGACGACAAGGTGCAGATGATCGATCAGTCAACCGGCCGGCTGACGCCTGATCGCCGCTGGGAATACGGCCTGCAACAACTGGTCGAAATTGCGTCTGGCGTGCCGCCATCTCCAGAAGGGCGGACGGTCGCGCAGCTCACCCAGCAAACCTATTTTCGCCAATACCGCCGCTTGTCCGGGCTGACAGGCACGGCACGCGAATGTCGCCCCGAATTCTGGTCGATCTACAAACTCAAGGTCAGGGCGATCAAGCCGCATGCGCCGATGCGCCTGATGGATCATGGGCTCAGGGTGTTTCGCACCCGCTCTGCGAAATGGCAACATGTGGCAGCGCGGGCTGTGAACGCGGCCCAATCGCGCGCAGTTCTGATCGGGTTGAACGATGTGACGGAAACCGAAGCGCTCGCCGCAGTCTTTGCTGCCCAAGGCCGCGCGGTCGCCGTGCTCGATGCGCTGACCGAGGCGGAAGAGGCCGCTCTTGTCTCCGAGGCAGGGCAGCAAGGGCGGATAACCATTGCCACGCATCTGGCAGGTCGCGGCACCGATATTGCCCTGTCGCCTGACGTGCGGGCGGCGGGCGGTCTGCATGTGATTATCGCATCGGCAATGGCCTCTTCGCGCCTTGAACGGCAGTTCTACGGACGCGCGGGTCGCTCTGGTGATCCGGGCAGCTTCGAGCGCGCGATCAGTCTGGAAGACCGCACGCTCAGCGATGGCGTCCAAAACCTGTCGCGCCATGTTCTGCGTCTGATTATGTATCAGCCGATTGCGGCCCTACACCCGCTGGCTCTGGCCCTTTTTCAGACCGGACGCGACCGCCGTGCGCGCAAACTGCGCCGCATGACCCTTCTGCGCGAGCAGGATCTGGTGCGCCAGGTCGGTTACAGATAGGAAGATTGCATGAAACTCAGCCTCGCCCTGCTCCTCTTGCTTGTCCCGCAGCCCATTTTGGCTGACAGCGTGCCATCGGCTGACCTGTTCGAGCCGCTCACCTGTTTGCTGCGCCCCAATCGCAGCTCTGACATTGGTGCCGAAACCGGCGCAATCGTTGCCGACATCAAGGTGCGTCGCACCAGCCACGTTAAGAAGGGTGATCTGTTGGTGCAGCTGGATGATCGCATCGCCCAAGCCGATCTGGCAAAGGCGACCATCACCAGCGGCATCACCAGCGAGAAACTGAAACGCGCCGAGGCGGTCACCGCAGGCCGCGTGATTTCGGCCGAAGAGGTCGGCTCGCTGCGGGCCGATGCCGCGATGGCCGCGGCAGATTTTCAGCGGGCCCAGTTGCAAGTGGACCGCGCCAAAATCCTCGCGCCTTTTGACGGAACGGTAGCCGATGTGATGACCGAAGCGGGCCAGCTGATCAACGCGCAACCGCTTTTGCGCCTGATCGACACCCATCGTCTGCGCGCCGAAGTGGTGCTTCCTGCCGAGGCTTTTGGCACGCTGAAGGTCGGTGACACGATGCCCCTGACCGTGGATCTGACCCAAGCAAAGGTCGCAGCCCGCGTGGCAACCATCGACAGCTATATCGACGCAAGCTCAAACAGCTTTACCGTGATTGCCGAAATCGAAAACCCGCAAGACGCAATTCCGGCAGGAACAAGCTGCAAACTTGATCGCTAGAACGACATGCCGTTCAGAAAATCGGTCATGCCCGCACGGTCCGTCTCGACGTAAAAGGTCAGGAATCTGCCCTTGATGCTGTCATCGCCCCCCGCGATATGCAGCAGATCACCCTGCCCAAGCGCGTCAATCACCGACGGAACGCCGACCCGATTGGCCACGGGGGCCAGCGCCTCAATCACATCCTCTGCCGCCAGATTAGCCCGCCGCACCGTCGCAAGCCACGACGAGCGACCCACCCCTTGCGTCCGCGTCCAGATGCAGGTTTCAGGCGTCAGTGCGTCCAGCAGACGTTTCACCGCCCGCGGCTGCGCACCAAAAGCTGCGAGGCCCATTTCAAGTTCAGGGCGGTATTCAGATTCTGGTGCAAGCGGCAGGCAGAAATAGGTATCGCGCCGCGCTCCACCGCCCGCGTAACGCTTTATCCCCAGATACAGTGGCGCAGGTGTCAGATCACCTCGGCTGACTTGCGCTGCCAGCTGCTGCCAATATTGCGCATAAAGACGCAGCGATCCGTTGCGCGAAACGGTCAGGCCAATTGCATCGGCACCGGGCAGGGCGGTGCGGTATTCGTCCACCCCCGCCGCGTCAAACCCCAGTGCATTTGCCGCAAAAACGAGCGCTTCCAGCGCATCACGCGAGGCGGGCAAAAAGAACAGGGCCCGTTCTTCAACGCCATCGACCGAAAAAGACCACGAGCGATCAAAGCCTTCCGCCAGATCCGCCAGTTGCTTCAAAGCAGCCAGAGTCTTTGGTTCGTATGTAGGCATATTCGGCTGCATCTGACCTGCGAAAAAAAGCAATCTGTTTGCCTTTAGTAGCCCCTAAAATCTTGCAGGAAAACCACCTTGCCGTTATTCCTTATCTAGGATGTCGAATAAATGAAAATGCAAGCAGTCGGGCTGCAGTCGGGGGTTTAATGCGGAACGGAATACTCGTGCCTCTTGGGGCAATGGTAATGGCGTCCGCGCTTTCATTTGGACCGTTGATCGCACAAGATGCGCCTCTGGATGAGGGTGATGCCTTAGGTGCCTCCGCGCCGGGCATCTCGATTGACGATCCGAAAACCGGAATTATTGGCAGCCTGAATGCGTGGTTGTTTTACTCCAGCGAATATGGCGTGACCGGCGGCACCAGTGGCAAGCTGAACCTGCCTTCGGGTGATGGGCGCTGGGTTTCGCTTGGCGCAGAAATTGCCGAGCGACGCCAATCGCTTAGCCTGGCGTATCACCAGGATTCTTCCTCGGTCGGCGATGCTGCAGTCGATGTGACGGCGCGGGGCAGCCATCAAACTGCACGCACCATGTTGCCATTCGAAAGCACGTCTTTGGGTCTGCAGGGCAAACTTACATGGGCGTTGGGAGAGACTGGGTCCGTTGCAGGCTATGTCGGCGTATCAGGGAACCGCGCCTATAACGCCGACAGCAGCCTGTCCACGTTGCTCTTGCCCGACATGCGGCGCAGCGAGCGTCGCTACGTTGGCATGGACTTCAAGCGCTCAGTGGATATGGGCGACGGCCCGATGGCCAAACTTCAATACACGCTAAGCGGCGAGTTCGCGTCAAATTCGACAGGGGAAACCCAGTTGCGCGGTCAGGCTGGCCTTCTCACGGGCGGCTATCTTGGCGGAGGCTCGGTCGTCTGGCGCGCAGACCTGCGCGCAGGCACGCTAAATACCTCGAATGGCGATTCTTCTATTGGCGAGCGGTTCATTCTGGGCGGCGGCTCACTTCGCGGCTTTTCCTATGGTGGCTTTGGCCCGCACGATGGCAATCAGACACTGGGCGGCAATCGCTTTGCGCTCGCGCGTCTCGATTTTCAGTTTCCGAAAGGCTTTGGCAAGAATGCCTGGGTCGTTCCCGGGATCCATGCTGATTTTGGCTCGCTTTGGGGACTCGATAACACAGGGGGTGGGTTGGTAGACGATT
>JAHEBX010000212.1 GCA_024642045.1 Pseudorhodobacter sp.
CATGCCGGTGAGGTTGCCGGTGACGGTGGTGCGCAAAGCCGGGTCATGGCTATAGCGGACGATGGTGGCGATGTTGTTGGCGATCACCACATCTTCGGAGGGCGTTTTGTTCTTATGTGGCACCACGGCGATCCAGGGGTATTTGCGATGAACGGCGCGATTGTTGATCACGGTATTATAGCTTACCTCGACACGCCGCCCACCGCCGACAGTGATGCCATGCGGGGCTGAGACTTGGACGAGGTTGTTGCGGATGATGACATCCTCATACATGCCATCGAACATGCCAATGCCCTGAAGAGAACAGCGCAGCGGTGAGACGACGGGGTTTGCCCATTCGCGGATGCGGTTGTTTTCGATGCGCAGACCATGCACCGTGCCTTTGCCGGACCGTCCGTCCGGCCCGCGGGACCAGGACTGAAAGCCGTCGGCATGGTTTTTGTCGACCTGCACGCAATCTTCGATGCGGTTGCCGGAAAAGATCGAGCCGTCCCCCAGAACCCGCGCCCCGTCACCGCTGAAGCCGCGCACCACATTGCCCTCGATGCGTGCCCGCGCGCCGATGGCACCGATTGCGAAAGCAAGGCCGGTGAAGCGGCTGTTCAGCAAGGCGCTGTCCGGTCCGCCCAGCAAGACACCCGCCCGTTTGGAATCAAGCCAGTCTTGCTGGTTCCATGTCGGGTACCCCTCGGCATCGGCCCGGCTGCGGATATCGAGACTGTCGAAGACGATCCCCGAAGACCGCCCGTCGGTCTTGACGATATGGCCCTTGCCCGGCTCAAGCGGCCAGATCGCCAGATCACGAAAGACAAGATTGCTGCTGCGATCAATGAAGAGCGCGGTGAGATGAACCTTGGCACCCGGCGCGGGGGCAATGGTGACGGGGGTATCGAAGGTGACCTTGGAAAGGGTTACAGGACCATATTCTCCTGACCTCAGGTGCACATTGTCCCCCGACTGGATCTGTCCAGACGCAAAGGCTGCCACCAGCGAGGTAAAGGGGTGTGCAGGGCTGCCGTCTGCCAGGCTATCCTGCCCCTCATACGCGGGATCCACAAAACGGTCTTCGGCACCAGCTTGCACAGCGGGCAGCAGAACTCCAAGGGCGAGGAGTGCCGCTTGAAGGGCGGGGCGGGGAATGACCGTGATCATGGAATGCCTTGGTAGGAGCGATGAAAGGAGCCCATCAGGTTTTTGAGAGGTTCTTTCCCATTTGCCCAGAATCTGCCATGTGCTTGGGGTAATTGCAATTCGGGCCGGGAGATCTGTCGTCACACGAGCGGAAACCCCCAGTGTTGGGTCGCTTTGTGCGAGGTTTGCCAGGAGAGAAGGCGAAAGGATGGCGATGCAGTATACAAGGTTCCCACTGAAAGCCCGGGGCGGAGCTTTGCTTGCAGGCGCGGCGCCCGCGACCGCAGCGCAGGCGGGCGATGAGGCGGATCTGGTGCCTGTCGAGGTCGCTCCGGTACGCTTGAAAGCCATTCCGACCATCCTGATGCTCAGCATCGTCATTCCGATCATCATCAATCTGGGCGGTCTTGCGCTTACCCCAAGTCGGATGGTGCTGGTCCTGACGATCATTCCGGTGTTTTTCTTCTGGATGACCGGCAAGGCCGGCCGCATCAGGGTCGCGGATATCATGGTTGTGGGCTGCGCGAGCTGGACGGTGATCGCCTTGCTGGCCGTCGAGGGGTTCGCCCGGTTCCAATATGCAGGGGTCGTCGCCATCGAGATGCTCGGCCCCTATCTGATTGCGCGCTGCTATATCCGGGGCGAGGCAGATTATGCTGCCCTGATCCGCTTTTTGCGCTGGATCGCGATTTTTCTCGCCCCGGCGGCAATGATCGAGGCTTTGACGACCAAGCGGCCTTATGTGATGTTGCTCGACCCCTTCTTTCATGTCTTTGGCAAAGCCCCATATGAGTTCCGTCTGGGCATGTCGCGGGCACAAGTGGTTTTTGAACATCCCATTCTTTATGGGGTTTATGTCGCGACCTTTTGTGCGCCGGTATACATGGTCGCAAGGGCGCAGGGGCGCTCGCCGCTGAAATCGTTGATCTATGTCTTTCCGGTTTTGGCTGCGACCTTCTTTTCGCTTTCGGCGGGGGCCTTTCTGGGCCTCATTCTGCAGATCATGTTCATCACCTGGGCTTTCATGTTCCGCAAGGTTGCCAGCCGCTGGCTGATCCTGTTGGCCTTGGTGGCACTGGCTTATGTGGTGGTCAGCCTGTTATCAAACCGCACCCCCTTTGAAGTTTTCATTTCATACCTGACCTTCAACAGCAGCACCTCTTACATGCGGGTCTTGATCTTTACCTTCGGGATGGAAAACGTCTGGGCAAAACCGCTGTTTGGGATGGGGTTGGGAACTTGGGTCCGGCCCAGTTGGATGTATTCCTCCAGCGTCGACAATTTTTGGCTGGTCATGGCAATGCGCTATGGCATTCCGGGGTTTGTTTTCATCGCGCTTGCCTTCTTTTTCGTCTTTGTCACGATGATGCGGGCTAAGCTTGCTTCAGCGGCGGCTGGGCTCTACCGCAACGGCCATGTATTTTCGTTGATCGGCTTGGCAATTGCCTTGTGCACGGTCCATCTGTGGACCGCGACCTTTGTGTTCATGATGTTCATGCTGGGTGCGGGTCTTTGGGTTGCCGATGCCCCGCAGAGTGCTGCGAAGGATGGCAAGCTTGGCGGCGGGCTTGGCTCTAATCGCTCGACAGGCGGCGTTTCAGCGGGGTCCAGAGGGTCGGGTCAAAGCCACCGGCCCGTATCACGCAGCTCGTCAGAAACACGCGGAGCAGGATGACGGCGATCAGCGTGGCATAGGCGGCGCCGATCATACCCCAAAGCGGGATGAACAGCAGCTTCAGCCCGAAGTTAAAGGCCAGCACAACCAGGGTTGCGATCAGCACGAGCTTCTCGCGCCGCAGCATCACGAGGATCAGAGCGGACGGCCCGCAGAGCAAGGCCACGGCCTGGGTCGCCACAAGAACCCAGAGCACTGGGGTGGCTGCGCGAAACTCACCCCCGAAAAGCCCGAGATAAAAGCCGGGAAAGATCGCCAGCACAGCGCAGATCGACAGGCCCAAACCTGCCGACATCACGGCACTTTGCGAGATCAGGTTCTGTGCCTCGACACGGTCGCCCTTGGCCAGCGCCCGCGCCAGCATCGGGCCCAGCACCTGCAGCGCCAGACCGTTGGCGATCAGCACCAGATCAGTGCCGCGCGAGGCGGCGCGAAACAACCCAAGGCTTTTATCATCGACCATGGCGCCCAGAACCAGCGTATCAAGGCTGGTCTGCAACTGCGTGGTCAGGGTGGTCAGCAACAGCGGCAAGGATGCCCCAAGCCAGGCCAGCGTCGTCATCTGCATCGCAGGAGTTTGCCCCGCCATCGCCTGCCGCATGGATCGGCGCAGGATATAGGCCATCAGCAGGATCACCGGCAGCACCGCCAAGAGGGTAATTTCGAAGATGTTTTGCGTATCAAGCTGCAGCCCCAGAAACACGCAGATCAAAAGCGCGCCCAGAAACAGCCCTTGTCGCAGGATGCTCTCCAGAAACTGCGACTGCAGAATGCGCTGAAAGCCGCTGAGCAGAGCCGAAAACCCCAGAACCAGCGCATGGGCAAGGGCGGCCAGCATGACCAAGGGCCAGGGGATGGAAAACTGCAACCAGCCCTCGGCCTGACAAAGTGCTATCACGCCCGCCGCCAGAAGCCCCGAGACGACCAGACCCAGCAGCCAGCTTGTCACAAAGCCGCGCAGCGCCCCGAATTCGCCATGCGCGAGATAGCGCGGCACTTCGCGGATCGACAGCTGCCCCATGCCCAGCCCCAGCACGGTGCCGATCAGCACCGCCCAGGTGAAGGCATAGCCATAGGCCCCGAAACCCGCCGCCCCCAACTGGCGCGCAACGAGGATCGAGCCTGCAAATTGCAGGCCCAGACTGCCAAAGCGCAGCACGACAGAGACGAAGAGTTTTCGCACCAAGAGCGGCAGTCGGTCTGTGAGGCGAGAGAGATTTTTCATCGTGGCTTTCACAAACGCCGCCCAGGCCGGCGGATTAGCGTTTAACTTGCTTGGGTTTGGCTGTTAGAACCTGTGAGGGTGACAGGCAAGATCCAAGTCGGGCCAGTTTGTTGGCGGGCAGATTTTTGGCAGATTTTTGAATGAGTACATTAATGAAGACGGATGTGGCTTTGGCCAAGGCAAATCACCCGCTGCGTGTTTTCGTGATGGGCTGCTCTCGGGGGGGGACTACGCTGACCCAGCGGCTTGTTGCCGAGCGCCTCGGGCTGTCGACCCTGCCCGAAACCCGCTTTTTTGCCAATATGGCGGGCAATGTCGAAGCGCACATGTTTCCGCGCACCGCACGCATCCCGTCGCGACGCCGCCACCTCACTTCGCAGCTGCGCGAGGCTTTGGGGCGCAGCACCGGCATGCGGCTCTTGGATATTCCGGGCGTTGCGCGGATCGAAGGGCATAAGTGGCGCAGCTTTCGCAGTGCTACGGCTGAATTTCTGACGCTGATGGACGGGCTTGCCCTGGCCGAAGGCCGCCCGGGCTGGCTGGAAAAGACCCCGTTTCATGTGCTTTATGCCCCGA
>JAHEBX010000068.1:0-13791 GCA_024642045.1 Pseudorhodobacter sp.
GGACCCTGCGCAGCGCTGGAAAACGGGGCTGGTCTATGCGGGATATTGGGCGATGCTGGGGCTTTTGGGGCCAGTGATTCTGCCAGTTCTGACCGCTCTGCCGCCTGCGCTGATCACCGCCTTGGTGGCGCTTGCGTTGATGGGGCCGTTAATGGGCGCTCTGACGGGGGCGTTTACGCCTCCTGCCACCCGCTTTGCAGCGACGATGACGATTGCGGTCACGGCCTCGGGCGTCGCGGTCTTTGGCGTGGGGGCCGCGTTTTGGGGGCTCGCGGCAGGGATCTTGGTGGTCGTTCTGGAACGGCTAAAGCGGCGTCAGAACGGCACGTCGTCGACCTGATGCGCAGGGACGACCCAGCGGGCAACGATCATCTTGGGTCCGGCGTGATCAAATTCGATCTGCAGCTTGTCACCTTCGATACCAAGAATCTCGCCATAGCCGAATTTCTGATGAAAGACGCGGTCCCCCGCCACATAAGACGAGAGCGCCGACGCGTCGATGGTGACGTGGCGGGCCTCGGAGGGTTGCACCATCGGGCGGGTGCTGCGCTCTTGCATGCGGCGCCAGCCGGGTGAGTTATAGACATCGGCCTTTGTCGCGCGATCTTCGAGGGCCGCGCCATAGGTCGGCGCCGCCGCACCAAAACCGCCGCCGTAAAGGCCGGGGGGAGTGAGGACATCAACATGGTCTTCGGGCAGCTCGTCGATGAAACGGCTGGGCAACTGGCTTTGCCATTGGCCATAGACACGGCGGTTCGAGGCAAAGGAAATCGTGCAAAGCTCTTCGGCGCGGGTGATCCCGACATAGGCGAGGCGGCGCTCTTCCTCGAGCCCCTTTTTGCCGGATTCGTCCATGCTGCGTTGACTGGGGAACAGCCCGTCTTCCCAACCTGGCAGGAAAACGACCGGAAATTCGAGGCCTTTCGCGGCGTGCAGAGTCATGATCGAGACTTTTTCGACCGCCTCCTCAGTGTCATTTTCCATGATCAGGCTGACATGTTCCAGAAAGCCTTGCAGGCTGTCGAATTGCTCAAGCGCCTTGACCAGTTCCTTGAGGTTTTCCAACCGCCCCGGCGCCTCGGGGGTTTTGTCGTTTTGCCACATCTCGGTATAGCCGCTCTCGTCGAGGATGATTTCGGCGAGTTCGATATGGCTTTGCGTGGCGGCAAGCACGGCGGCGTGCCAGCGGTCAACACCTTCGATGAACTGGCGCAATTGCCCCGCGCCCTTGCCGCCAATCCCGGCACGGGCAAGCAGGGCGCGCGCGCCTTCAAGCAGCGGCAGGCCGAGCGCGCGCGCCTCGCGTTGAATATCACCCTGCGCCTTGTCGCCTAAGCCCCGTTTGGGCAGGTTGACGACACGCTCGAACGCGAGATCGTCTTCGGGGCTGACAGCAAGGCGAAAGTAGGCCATCGCGTCGCGGACTTCTTGCCGCTCATAGAACCGTGGGCCGCCGATGACGCGGTAGGGCAAACCGATGGTCAGAAAGCGGTCCTCAAACGCGCGCATCTGGTGGCTGGCCCGCACGAGGATGGCCATTCCGTTCAGGTCCACAGGTTTGATACCGCGCGCACCGCGTTGCGCAGCCTCGATCTCTTCGCCGATCCAGCGGGCCTCTTCCTCGCCATCCCAATGGCCGATCAGGCGGACCTTTTCACCCGCCTCGCCCGCCGTCCAAAGGGTTTTGCCAAGACGGCCCGCGTTGGACGCAATCACGCCCGAGGCAGCCGCAAGGATATGCGCAGTGGAGCGGTAGTTTTGTTCCAACCGCACGACCTTGGCACCGGGGAAGTCTTTTTCGAACCGCAGAATGTTGCCCACTTCCGCCCCGCGCCAGCCGTAGATCGACTGGTCGTCATCACCGACGCAGCAGATATTGCGGTGGCTTTGCGCCAAGAGCCGCAGCCAGAGATATTGCGCGACGTTGGTGTCCTGGTATTCGTCGACAAGGATATATTTGAACCAGCGCTGGTATTGCTCCAGCACATCGGGGTGTTTTTGAAAGATCACCACGCAGTGCAACAGCAAATCGCCAAAATCGGTGGCGTTCAGGGTGCGCAGACGGTCCTGATATTGTTCGTAAATCTCGGTGCCGCGATTGTTATAGGCGGCGGCCTCGGACGAGGGCACGCGATCTGGCGTCAGCGCACGGTTTTTCCATGAATCGATGATTCCGGCCATCATGCGGGCGGGCCAACGCTTTTCATCGATATTATTGGCAGAAATCAGCTGTTTCAGCAGGCGCAGCTGGTCGTCGGTGTCCAGAATGGTAAAGTTGGATTTCAGCCCGACCAATTCGGCATGACGGCGCAGGATTTTCACTGAGAGCGAGTGGAACGTGCCCATCCACCTTAAATCGGGAATATTAAAGGGTGTATTCTTCAAGCGATGGCGCATCTGGCCAGCCGCTTTGTTTGTAAAAGTTACTGCTAGAATTTGATCTTCGCGAGCGCGACCGCTGGTCCAAAGATGCGCTACTCTCGCCATCAGCGCCTTGGTTTTACCGGTGCCAGCCCCTGCGAGCATCAGGACAGGACCGTCAAGCGCCTCGACCGCCTCGCGCTGCGCGGGGTTCAGGTCGTCAAGATAGGGCGTAGAGCGTGCGCCACCCTGCCCCAGCGCGCGCTGCGACAGCGGTATTTTCGGCGCGGGCGCCAGAGAGTCGTCCCAATCTTCCATCAGCGCAGTTTAGCGGGAAATTCGGCGGAGGCAACGCCATGTTCGCGCAATGTTCGCGCTTTGGCGGGAAAACTTACTCGCGCCCCGGATAGGCGGTGCGCATCCCGTCGCGAAAGCGCAGAAAAAGGCTGCTGAACGCAAGGATTTCATCCTCGGACCATTCGGAAAACACCTGCATCAGCTTTTGCCATTTCAGATCGCGGAACTCGGCCAGCAAAGTCATCGCCTTGGGCGTTGGTTGCAGCACAGTGCGGCGGGCGTCTTGCTGACTGACATCGCGGCTCAGGTGGCCCGTGGCGATCAGCTCAGACACAAGGCGGCTGGCACGCGAAGGATCGACGTTCATTTCGGCGGCGACATGGCCAATCGTGGCCTCGCGGCTGTCGTGGCGCGCCATGCCGCTTTGGATCCGCAGCACCGCCGTCAGTGCCTGAAACTGCGCCAACTCCAGTTCGGCACCAAGTTCAAGCATCAGTTGCGCCGGCAACTCGCCCTTGACCATCGAACGCATCATCCGGAACATCTCGGCGTCCAGATCCAGCAGCGCCTCGCCCGCCGCAGCAGAAAATCCCTGCGCGGCAAGTGTTTGCCCCACCTTGTCGCGGTAATGATGCCAATTTGCGCTGCTCATGTGGTTCCTTTAGAGCCGTGGATGCCAATGTCAAACAGATGATAATGGCATTTATGTGCTATTGACATATAAATCAATCCCCCCTAGCTCTGCGACATCCTCGCACAGGAGCCTGTCATGGCCGCTTCAGACCCAATCGCAAACGTTGCTGCCCCCGCCACCTCGACGCGCATGGTGATCATTTCCATCGGCATGTTGCTGTTGCTGGCCTCGTTGGATCAAACCATCGTCTCAACCGCGCTGCCGACGATTGTGGCCGATCTGGGCGGTCTGGATCATCTGAGCTGGGTTGTGACGGCTTATGTGCTGACCTCGACTGTGGTCGCGCCGCTCTATGGCAAAATGGGCGACCTTTATGGGCGGCGGCGGATGGTGTTTGTCTCGGTCGCGATCTTTCTTATCGGCTCGATGCTCTGCGGCGTTGCGGGTTCGATGGGCTTTTTGATCTTTAGCCGCGCCTTGCAGGGTTTGGGCGGTGGCGGTCTGTTCGTGCTGGCGCTGTCGGTGGTGGGCGATGCGATTGCGCCAAGGGATCGCGGCAAGGTGCAGGGCGTCTTTGCCGCCGTGTTTTCGGCCTCGTCCGTGATCGGACCACTGATGGGCGGCTGGTTCGTGCAATATGTCAACTGGCACTGGATTTTCTTTATCAATGTGCCGCTGGGCCTGATCGCCGTTGGCATCTTTGCGGCCAGCTTTCAACCGACGGGCCGACGGGTCAGCCACAAGATCGACTATGCAGGTGCCGTGGCGCTGACGGTAGGGCTGGGATCGCTGACGCTGGTGACCTCGCTGGGCGGGCGCAGTTTTGGCTGGGGGTCGCCCGAGGCTTTGGGCCTGATCGCGCTGGCCGTCGCGGGGCTTTTGGCCTTTGTGCGGATCGAGCAGCGCGCCGCCGAGCCGATTCTGCCGATGTCATTGTTCAAGCTTAACGTGTTCTGGGTTACTTCAGTGATCGGGTTCATCGCTGGCGTGGCGATGTTCGGCGCAATCACCTTTGTGCCGCTGTATCTGCAGATCGCCAAGGGCACCTCGCCGACCGTATCAGGGTTATTGCTGGTGCCGATGACCATCGGCATCCTCAGTTCTTCAACGCTGTCGGGGCGCTATATGGGGCGCACGGGGCGCTATCTGATCCTGCCAAAGATCGGGCTTGGCCTGTTGCTTTTGGGCATGATCCTGATGTCTTTGCTGACCAAAGACACCGCTCTTGTGTTGATCTGCCTTGCGCTGACAGTGGTTGGGGCGGGCATGGGCTGCATCTTTCCGGTGGTCACCACAGCGGTGCAAAACGCTGTCCCGCGTGAGACTTTGGGCACGGCCACCGCGGCAGGCGTGATGATGCGCCAGACGGGCGGCTCGCTGGGCGTTGCGGCATTTGGCGCGCTATTTGCCGCGCGGATGGCTGTCAGCATGGGCGAAGGTTCGGGGATGCCGGTTGGCGAGTCCACAAATTTCGGCCCGCAAATGTTAGCAAAACTGTCACCAGAGCAACAGCAAACCGTTGGCGAAGCGGTCGTAAACGCCGTGCATCCTGTCTATCTGATCGCGGCGGCACTGGCAGCGACAGGGTTGGTGTTTGCCTTTGTGCTTAAAGAAGTGCCACTGAGCAATCGGCACGTGCCCAAGGGTGAATAGCCAATAAATTATGATCAAAAACCCAGTGCGCCGGACAATTCCGGCGCATTTCTTTTTGTGTCGCCCAAAAATAAGGCAAATTGTGAACCGCCTGAGGGTGTTTCGCAAAACCTTTGCGATTAGTCGCCCCCCGCCCTTGCGCTGCATCGCAGCGTGTCTAAGGTGCCATTGAAAGTGCCCTGATTTTTCTACCGGAGCCCGCCATGACCGACTTCAAAAAGATCCTGATTGCCAACCGTGGCGAAATCGCCATCCGCGTGATGCGCGCGGCCAACGAGATGGGCAAGAAAACCGTGGCGGTCTATGCCGAAGAGGACAAGCTGTCGCTGCACCGCTTTAAGGCCGACGAGGCCTATCTGATTGGCGAGGGGATGAGCCCGGTCGGCGCCTATCTGAGCATCCCCGAAATCATTCGGGTGGCCAAGGCTGCGGGGGCTGATGCGATCCATCCCGGCTATGGCCTTTTGTCGGAAAACCCTGATTTCGTCGAAGCTTGCGAGCAGGCGGGCATCACCTTTATCGGCCCCAAAGCCGAGACGATGCGTGCGCTGGGCGATAAGGCGTCCGCGCGGCGGGTGGCCGTCGAAGCGGGCGTGCCGGTCATTCCTGCGACCGATGTGTTGGGCGATGATTTCGACGTGATCAAGAAACAGGCGGCGGCGGTCGGTTATCCCTTTATGCTCAAGGCATCTTGGGGCGGCGGCGGTCGTGGCATGCGCCCTATCATGAATGAGTCCGAGCTTATCGATAAGGTGCGTGAAGGCCGCCGCGAGGCTGAGGCCGCCTTTGGCAATGGCGAGGGCTATCTGGAGAAGATGATCCTGCGCGCGCGTCACGTCGAAGTGCAGATCCTTGGTGACAAGCACGGCGCGATTTACCATCTGTTCGAGCGCGACTGCACCGTCCAGCGGCGCAACCAAAAAGTGGTCGAGCGCGCTCCCGCCCCCTATCTCACAGAAGCGCAGCGCACCGAGGTTTGCGAGCTTGGCCGCAAGATCTGCGCCCATGTCGGCTATGAATGCGCCGGGACCGTCGAATTCCTGATGGATATGGACGACGAGAAGTTTTACTTCATCGAGGTTAATCCCCGCGTGCAGGTCGAACACACGGTTACCGAGCAGGTAACGGGGATCGACATCGTGCAGGCGCAGATCCTGATTGCCGAGGGCAAGACGCTGGAACAGGCGACGGGCATGAAGCGGCAAGAGGATATTCGCCTCAATGGCCACGCGCTGCAATGTCGCGTGACCACCGAAGACCCGCAGAACAATTTCATCCCCGACTATGGCCGCTTGACGGCTTACAGGTCGGCGACGGGCATGGGCATTCGTCTGGATGGCGGCACGGCCTACGCGGGCGGCGTGATTACGCGGTATTACGACTCGCTTCTGGTCAAAGTCACGGCCTCAGCGCCCACACCTTCGGCGGCAATCCGTCGCATGGACCGCGCGCTGCGCGAGTTCCGTATTCGTGGCGTGTCGACGAACATCGAATTCGTGATCAACCTGCTCAAACACCCGACCTTCCTTGACAGCACCTATACGACCAAGTTTATCGACACGACGCCAGAGCTGTTCCAGTTCAAAAAGCGCCGCGACCGGGCGACCAAGATCCTGACCTATATCGCCGACATCACCGTCAACGGGCATCCAGAAACCGCCGGCCGCCCCCTGCCCCATGCCGAAGCACGCACCCCGCGCGCACCGAAACCGGTCAGTGAGCCTTCGATGGGTACGCGCAATCTGTTAGAGCAAAAGGGCCCGCAGGCTGTCGCCGACTGGATGCGCGCGCAGAAAAAGGTGCTGATCACCGACACCACCATGCGTGACGGGCACCAGAGCCTCTTGGCCACGCGGATGCGCTCGATTGATATGATCAAGGTAGCGCCAGCCTATGCGGCGAACCTGCCGCAGCTGTTCTCGGTCGAATGCTGGGGCGGGGCGACGTTCGACGTGGCTTATCGCTTCTTGCAGGAATGCCCTTGGCAGCGGCTGCGCGATTTGCGCGCGGCCATGCCGAACCTGATGACGCAGATGCTGCTGCGCGGATCTAACGGTGTCGGCTACACCAATTACCCCGACAACGTCGTGCAGGCCTTTGTGAAACAGGCGGCTGAAACAGGCGTCGATGTGTTTCGCGTGTTTGACAGCCTGAACTGGGTGGAAAACATGCGCGTCGCCATGGATGCGGTGCAAGAGGCGAACAAGGTTTGCGAAGGGGCGGTCTGCTACACCGGCGACATGCTGGACCCCGAGCGGTCGAAATATGATCTGAAATATTATGTCGAGACGGCGCAGGCCCTAAAGGCTGCGGGCGCGCATGTGCTGGGCCTGAAAGATATGGCGGGGCTTTTGAAGCCTGCTGCCGCCAAGATCCTGATCAAGACGCTGAAACAAGAGGTCGGCCTGCCGATCCATTTCCACACCCATGACACCTCGGGGGCGGCTGCGGCGACGATTCTTGCCGCTTGCGACGCGGGCGTGGATGCCATCGACGCGGCGATGGATGCGTTTTCTGGCGGCACCTCGCAGCCTTGCCTGGGTTCCATTGTCGAGGCGCTCAAGCACACCGAGCGCGACACGGGCCTTGATATGGGTGCAGTGCGGCAGATTTCCAACTATTGGGAAGCCGTGCGCGGGCAGTATGCGGCATTTGAAAGCGGGATTCCCGCACCCGCGTCAGAGGTTTATCTGCACGAGATGCCCGGCGGTCAGTTCACCAACCTCAAGGCGCAAGCGCGCAGTCTGGGGCTGGAAGAGCGCTGGCACGAGGTAGCGCAGACCTATGCCGACGTGAATCAGATGTTCGGCGATATCGTCAAAGTGACACCTTCGTCAAAGGTCGTGGGCGATATGGCTCTGATGATGGTCGCGCAAGGGCTGACGCGGTCGCAGGTCGAAGACCCCGCCGTTGATGTGGCCTTCCCCGACTCGGTGGTCGATATGCTGAAAGGCAATCTGGGCCAACCCCATGGCGGCTGGCCCGCCGGAATTTCAAAAAAGGTGCTTAAGGGCGAGAAAGCGTCAACCGAGCGCCCCGGCGCGCATCTGGCTGCCGTGGATCTGGAGGCGACGCGCGCCAAGCTGACCGAAGAGCTGATGGGCCTCAAGATCGACGACGAGGACCTGAACGGCTATCTGATGTACCCCAAGGTTTTCCTGGACTACATGGGCCGTCACAAGGCCTACGGCCCGGTGCGCGCTCTGCCGACGCGGACCTTCTTTTACGGCATGGCGGCGGGTGAAGAAATCACCGCCGAAATCGACCCTGGCAAGCTGTTGGAAATCCGCCTGCAAGCGGTGGGCGAAACCACTGATGACGGCGAGGTAAAGGTGTTCTTTGAACTCAACGGTCAGCCACGCGTGATCAAGGTGCCGAACCGGGCCATCAAGGCCAAAGTCGCAGCGAAACCCAAGGCGGTCGAGGGCAACGCCAACCATATCGGCGCGCCGAT
Organism: Pseudorhodobacter sp.; assembly: GCA_024642045.1. GTDB lineage: Bacteria > Pseudomonadota > Alphaproteobacteria > Rhodobacterales > Rhodobacteraceae > Cypionkella. The sequence continues at coordinate 8,400 of JAHEBX010000068.1, forward strand.
GCCGGGCTCGATTGCCAGCGTGGGGGTGACGGTGGGGCAAAAGGTCAATGCGGGTGATCTGTTGCTCACCATCGAAGCAATGAAGATGGAAACCGGCATCCACGCCGACCGTGCCGCCGTCGTCAAGGCGCTGCATGTGCAGCCAGGCAGTCAGATTGACGCCAAAGATCTGCTCGTCGAGCTGGAGTAATCTCGCGGCCAAGAACCTCTGCACTGGTCCGCATGCCAAGCTGGCGCGCGCAGCCGTGCCGTTTTGATTGGCCGTAAAACATGGGCCGCCGCGTGATGCGACGGCCCTGCCACTTGGGGAAATGGCCTGCTGGCGACCTTACTGCATCATGAACGCCTTGGCGTCCTCGGCAGCCTTGAGTTCTTCGGCTGAAAGCGCGCCGTCGCCGTTGACATCAGCGGCTTTGAAGGCGTCTTCGCTGGCATCGGGATAGGCGGCCTTGACCTCGTCAAAGCTGTAGCTGCCATTGCCATCCGTATCAGTCACAGCCATCGCGGTTTCAGCATTGGCCTGCAGAGCGGCAAAACCCGCGAGGGCTGCCAAGGTGAGGATATGTTTGGTCATAGTCATTCTCCGGTTGAGCGCCACAAAATGCGACGCCTTCAGGTGAAGGGCTGTTGCCTTCGCCGCAGAACATGCGGACTAGTCGCTTGAAATTCCACAGAAAACCACACAAATGAATTCTTGTTGACCCATGGTTTTTGCTCGACTTTCCGCCAGCCGTTTGCACCATTTGCAGCAAGACTCCGCCTCGGGTGGTGCCAGATGGGATCTGGCAAAACTCCGCTGGCAAAACGCGCGGGGCAGAGGGCGGCGATGACGGTTCCTTGCCGATGGCTCGGCGGCTCTGCGCGCAGGCCTTGGGGCTGATCGGCGCATCCGCGCGAAAGGGGGGCTGCACTAGGCCCGCCACATCAGTGCAGGCTCGGTGGCCGCGGGGCAGGTTTCTGTAACAATTGACGTGGCGCAGGCGCGCACTCTGCAATCGGGAGGCGATTCTATCGCGTCATTTGCACGCAAAAGGCCGCCGCAATCTGCGACGGCCCCGTATTCTGCAAGCGGCAGAATTACTTGGCTGCGAAAGCACCAGCCGCAACAGCAGCGGCCAGCTCTTCAGCCGAGAGCGCGCCGTCAGCGTTGGTGTCTGCGGCTTTGAAAGCGTCTTCGGTAGCAGCCGGATAGGCCGCAACGACTTCTTCCATCGAGAACACGCCATTGCCATCAGCATCTGCTACGACGGGTGCGTCTTCTGCAAGAGCGGCACCAGCGGTCAAGGAAGCGATTGCTGCGAAAGCGAGAGCGAATTTAGTCATTTGTTAAAACTCCGGAAATGCGATCGCCCACTGGGCGGCGCGTGCAGAAGGCACTGTACCTTCAAGCGCTAAATGTCTGTTTTTAGTCGAATAATCTAGATGAGTCGGAACGCGTTAGCGCAAGCCTCACGCGGATGTGATCCACGCAAGTTACCCTATTGACGCCAATTTCGCACAGTGATCTATGCGCGGATTCTGCGCCTGCGAAGGTTAGGATTTCTTGACGAACTCTGTCAAAATCACGATGCGCTGATCTTCCACCCGTCCCTCGATCTGGGCGGGGTTATCGGCCACCAGCGAGATTTTACGCACCGAAGTGCCACGCTTTGCGGTGAAATTCGCGCCTTTGACCGTCAGATCCTTGATCAACACCACCGTATCGCCCTGCGCCAGCAGCGTGCCGTTGCTGTCACGATGCTCGACCGCTGCGGGTTGGTCGGCAATGGACTGAACCTCGGGCGAAAGGCTCATGGATTCGCGCGTCTCGGCGGCCCAAGCGGCGTCGATCGTGCCAAGTTTGCGCCAGACCGCAAGCTGCACTTCGGGCTCGGCGCTCCAGGCAGCCCCCTCGAGGCAGCGCCAATGATCAACGGCGGCATCGCCACTTCGGCAGGTGGCACAGAGCAGCACCTCACCCAAAGGCGACGCATCAGCGGCGGCCAAGCCTTCGGTCGCGCCGCAGAATTCGCACACATTGCCCGCGCGGGTCATCAGATCTTTCAAAGCCATCGGCTGTCCTTTCAGGGTTTGGGTCTGCCTAGCCCCCTGCTCCACCGATAGCAACGCCTAGAGCACGCGCAGGCTCTCGCCCAGCCAGGGCCAGGCCGCCTGCGCCGGAGCAACAACCTGCACCGCGATCAGCTTGCGCAGGCGTTCGGCAATCTGGGTCGGCATTTCACGCAGAACACCGGCGCGCGCCGAGAGTGACAGCCCACGGCCCAGCGGCTCAAACGGTAAAGGAGCCACCTCGACAAGAGCGGCGAAACGCGGCGCGTGGTGCAGTGCAAGCGGCGGTAGAATCGTCCAGCCCTGCCCCGCAGCCACCATCGCCAGGATTGCGTGATAGCTGTCGAGTTCAAACCGATGCGCCGGCGCAATATTCTGTTGCGCCAGATGCGCTGCGATCTGGCGGCCCATCAGATGGCGAGAGGTATATTGGATCAAAGGCACGGCAAGGTGGCTTTGGCCTTTGGGCATGACCGCAAGAAATGGTTCGGTCAGAATCGGATGCACCTCGCGCCAGCCCTCGGTTTCGGCGCCAAGGTCGGCGGTCACTGCGATATCCAGACTGCGCGCCTCAAGCTGATCGAGCAGCCGATGACTGGCCCCGGTTTCCAGCAAAAAGCGGCAGGTCTTCATCTCGGCTGCCATTTCGGTCAAAAGGCGCGGCGTCACTTCGGCGTCAAAGTCCTCGATCATGCCAAGTCGAAGGGTGGTTAGCCCCGAGAGATCGGCAAGCGCCAGATCGGCGCGCGCCTCGGCCTCGGCGTTCAGGATTGTCTGGGCATGTCCGCGAAACATTGCCCCAGCGGGGGTCAGCTGCAGCGGGCGGGCTGACCTGTCAAGCAAGGTGGCGGCAAGCGCCGCCTCGATCCCCGACAGCTGTTGCGAGATCGCAGATGCACTGACGCCAAGCCTGCGCGCTGCGGCAGAAATCGCGCGCTCTTCGGCCACCGCAAGGAATACCTCGATGCCCCAGAGCGTGACGCGACTGCTGGCCTCAGCCATGGATCAAAGCTGCGAGAGCTTCTTTTGCAGCTCGGCGAACTGCTTTTTGATCTCGGCCAATTCAGCCGCCGGATCACTTGCAGCCTCGGGCTCTACCCCCGTGCCCTTGCCACCCCAGCCAGGCACTCCACCCATCATGGTTTTCATAAAGGCTTCTTGCTGTTTGCGCATCAACTCGAACCCCGGCATCGAGGCCATCGGGTTGGGGATCGCATTCATGTTTTCGATGACCTTGGTAGGCCCATCGCGCAGCATCTCGAAGCTGGCGGCGAGGAATTGCGGCACCACGGACTGCATGTTGGTCGTATAGCTGCGTACAAGATCAGTCAGCACATTGGTAGGCAAAACGGTATCGCCCTTGGACTCGCGTTCGGCCACGATTTGCAGCAGATATTGGCGCGTCAGATCATCGCCGGATTTCAGATCGACGATCTGAACCTCACGACCCGAACGAATGAAGCCCGAGATATCTTCCAGCGTCACATAGTCGGAGGTTTCGGTGTTGTAGAGCCGCCTGCTGGCGTAGCGTTTGATCAACAAGGGCTTCGCGGTGTCGGCCATCAGAACCTCCCATTACACGCACAATGTTGCAGTGCAGAGAAAGTCTAGGCCAGTGCAGCATAAAAAGAAAGGGCGAGCTAAAAGCTCGCCCTTGGCGCATCAAACCCCCAGGGAGGCAGAGGCAACGCGCAAATCCCGAAGGATTATTTTGCTGCAGCTGCAGCCTTTTTCACGTTTGCGGACACTTCGTCAGTTGCTTTTTTGACAGCCGCGGTTGCTTCAGCCGACACGTCCTTGCCAGCAGCCAGCATCAGCTCAACGGTTTCCATCTGAACTTTTTTCGCAACTTCGGCGAAAGCAGCCATGTTTTCCGAAGCCATCTCGGCAGCAGCCGAAGCAAAGTCGGTCATTGCTTTGGAATAGTCCGCAGGCTCTGCCTTGGCAGCCGTGGCGCCCGACAGCTTGGTCAAGGTCTCTTTTGCCCATTTGGACGAGATTTCGGTCGACTTTTCAGCGGCTTCCAAAGCGACTTTCGACAGCTTCTCGCCGAAAGCGGCTTGGGTTTTGAACGCGTTCTGGAAAGCAGAAGCGTCAACTGGGAATTTTGCCATCATGTCCTGCATGACTTTGGTGAAATCGGTGGTGTTAGCCATTGTATTGCTCCTTACGATGCGGATCGGTTCCGCGTTCTGATGAACAATATATACATGCTGCACTGCAGCATTGCAAGTTTATTTTCTGCAATGCAGCATTTCAGATGTCGCAGGACTTACCGAAAAGAAAGCTGAGTGAACTCAACCTGTTGGTGTAAGCCGTGGGTGCGACAAGACATAGGTTCCCGGCGCGTCACACAAGACAGGATTCGTCGAATCACCTGGCACGCGGGCGGGAATCATCTTGCCGGAACGCGAGGCGAGCCATTCTGCCCAACGCGGCCACCAACTGCCTTCATTGAAACTGGCCCCGGCCTTCCAGTCATCTGGAGCGCCCGCAACGGCCGCTTTGTTGGTGTAGTGCCCGTATTTGTTTTTCGACGGCGGATTGATGATGCCCGCGATATGGCCTGACTGCGACAGGATAAAGGTCTTGTCCGGCGAGCCCATCTGTTTGACGCCGTTAAAGCTGCCGCGCCAATGCGCGATGTGATCCGTCTCGCAGGCGATCGCGCAGACGGGGATCTTGATGTCGTCAAGGCTGACGTTCTTGCCAAAGACCTTGAAGGTTCCCCGAGCCAGCCCGTCACCCTGACAAAGCCCGCGCAGGTATTCCATCGCCATCTTGCACGGCAGGTTGGTTCCGTCGCCGTTCCAGTAGAGCAGATCAAACGCTGGCGGCGCCTCGCCCAGCATATAGCTTTTGATCGCGGGCTGATAGATCAGGTCGTTGGAGCGCAGATAAGAAAAAGTGCGGCTCATCAGGGTTTTCGACAAAATGCCATCGGCCTGTGACTGACGCTCGATCCCGTCAACAAAGTCGTTGTCCAGAAACACCCCAACCTCACCCGGATCGGAGAAATCGGTGAGCGTGGTAAAGAAGGTGGCGGACTTTATCGATGTATCGCCCGCGCGGTGCAGATGCGACAGCGTGAGCGACAACGTTGTCCCCGCGATGCAATAGCCCACGGCGTTGATCTGCTTTTGCCCGGTGATACGCCGCACCTCGGCCATAGCAGTCAGGAAGCCTTCGCGGATGTAATCATCCATGCTCACACCGGAATAAGACGCATCCGGATTGACCCATGACACGATGAACAGCGTAAAGCCCTGATCGACCACCCATTTGATCAGGCTGTTCTGCGGCTTGAGGTCCATGACGTAGAATTTGTTGATCCAGGGCGGAA
>JAHEBX010000068.1:13801-17523 GCA_024642045.1 Pseudorhodobacter sp.
ATTGAATCAGCTCAATCATACGATTGCGGAACACCACTTTGCCGGGCGTCGTAGCGATGTTCTGACCCACGACAAAAGCCTCGCGATCGGCCAGAGTGACGGCGAATTCGCCATGATTGGCCTCGATGTCCGCAACCAGATTTTCCAGCCCGCGCACAAGGCTTTCGCCATCGGTCGCCACGGCGCGTTCCAGCGCATCGGGGTTGGTGCCAAGAAAATTGGTCGGCGCAAGCATATCGACGATCTGTTTGGTGAAATAATCCACCCGCTTGCGTTCTTGATCGTCGATCCCTTCCATGACCGACACGGCGTTCTGTACCGCTTCGGCGTTAAAGAGATATTGCTGCTTGAGGTAATTGAACGCCGGGTTGGTGTCCCAGACCGGATTGGAAAATCGACGGTCCTTGGGGCCAGCATCTTCGGGCACGCGCAAATCGCCCGAGGCAATGGCTGCCTGCGCCTCGACATAATGCTTCATGGTCTTGCCCCAATAGGCGACCTGCTGCTCCAGCACCTTGGAGGGGTTTTGCATCATTCCAGCGATGTAGGCCGCAGCGGCTTTCATATAAATGTCCTGCCCCGGCCCCTGCACGCCCGGATCCGTGGCGGGCTTGGCTGCCAACGCGGTCATCAAACGCGCGGACAATGCTTCAATTTTAGCGAGATTGGCCGTCATCTTCTCCAATTTTGCCCCTGCGGCATTGTCTTCGGTTGTCATGTTAAAATTTCCACCCTATTCTTTCTGCTGTGCAGCATAGCTACACCCTCTCCGCAAGGACATGCGGCGTTCGGCCGGGGTAACCCCCACGGGAGTCACGATGAAGTATATGGCCACCTACGACCTGATGGAAAGCATTCGTAACACGAATGAGTGGATGGGCGCCACTGCGCGCGCCATGGCCTCCTATCCCGCCTTTTCGATGACGATGAATCCGATGCTGCAAATGGTCGCGGCCTGGGGTGAGGTAACCGAGCGCAGCTTTGGCCGGATGGTAACCAAACCCGACTGGGGCATCCGGTCCATTCCCGGACCCGACGGTCAGGACCATCTGATTGACATCAAACCTGTGGTCGAGCGTCCGTTCGGCAATCTGATCCAGTTCTTCGTGCGCCGCCGTGCGCCGATGGCGCGCAAGATCTTGCTGGTGGCGCCGATGTCGGGGCACTATGCCACCTTGCTGCGATCCACGGTGGCCAGCCTTTTGCCTGACGCGGATGTTTTTGTGACGGATTGGCACAATGCCCGCGATATTCCTGTCTCGGCAGGCAAATTCGATATTGAAGACTATACGCTCTATCTTGTTGATTTCATGCGCGAGCTTGGGCCAGACACCCATGTGATCGCCGTGTGCCAGCCTGCACCTCTTGCGCTGGCCGCAACCGCCTATCTTGCCGCTGAGGATCCAAATGCACAGCCGCGCAGCCTGACGTTGATCGGCGGGCCGATCGATCCGGATGCCGCGGCCACGGATGTGACCGACTTTGGCCGCCGTATCACCATGGGTCAACTTGAACAGATCGCCATCCAGCGCGTCGGGTTCAAGTTCAGCGGTGTCGGACGTTTGGTCTATCCCGGCCTCTTGCAGCTTCACAGCTTTATCTCGATGAATTCCGAGCGTCATTCAAAGGCGTTTACCGATCAGATCATGCGGGTCGCGCAGGGCGTGGCGAGCGATCACGATGCCCACAACCGGTTTTATGACGAATATCTGTCGGTCATGGATATGACGGCGGAATTCTATCTTTCCACCGTCGAACGTATCTTCAAAGGCCTTGAAATTGCCAAGAACGAGTTCGTCGTGGCGGGTAAAAAGGTTGATATCGGCGCGATCACCCGCGTCGCCGTGATGACGGTTGAGGGTGAGAACGACGACATCTCGGCGCCCGGGCAGTGTGTTGCTGCGTTGAACATGCTCACGGGTCTGCCTGATTCGAAAAAGACTCAGCATCTGGAAGCCGGTGCAGGGCACTATGGCATTTTTGCTGGTAAAAGCTGGCGGCTGAATATTCGGCCTTTGGTGCTCAAGTTCATCGATGATCATGCAGGCGCAGAAAAAGTGACGCCGTTGAAAGCGGTTCCTTCTAAATAGGCGATCATCGAGCCATGGTGTATTGGGGGCCGCCTGCAAGGGTGGCCCCTTACGCATTTAGCGCAGCATCATTGGCCCGCCCAGAAAATCGAGCAGCGCGGCACTGACGGCCTCTGGCTGCTCGAGACTGGACAGATGGCCAGCGTCCTCGATCACCAACAACTTGCCAAACGGCATCAGATTGGCGGTAAATTCTTGCCTGCGCATCGGCACCAGTGTGTCCGCCTCGCCTGCGATCACCAACGCAGGCAACTTGATGCGCCGCATGGTTTTTTGGTGATCGGGGCGGCGTTGCAGCGCGCGGCTCTGACGTAGAAAGACCCCCTCGCCCAAGCCCATTGCCATATCCTGCACCAACGCCATGATCTCGTCGCGCCAAGGCGCCTCAACCAGCGCTGCCAGCGGGATCTCTTCGCGCATGGCTTGCGACAAACGCCCCGAGCGGGCAGCCACGATCCGCGCCTCGCGGGCGGCCGCGGCTTGCGGTGCCTCGGACAAAGGGTCCGTCGCCATCAGCGCCACGCGGCTAACGCGGTCGGGGACGCGACGAATGATATCCAGCGCGATGTCGCCACCAAGCCCGTGCCCCAAAAGGGCAAAGCGTGCAGGCAAACCTGCGACGATGATTTCGGACATCTGCTCAACGGTGTCGCCCTTGGTCGCCAGCGCCACCTGAATTGCGCGATCCGCGCCAAGCTGCACCATCTGCGGCAAGAAAAGCCGCGCATCCGCCATAAGGCCAGGAATGATGACCAGCGGTTCTTGCAGTGTCATTACAGCCCCTTTGCCCAGTCAAGGATCAGCGCAACCGTGCTGGCGGTCTGCGACGGCGACAGGATATCGCCCGCGATGACATGGCTGAAGGGGTCGTCTTGCGGTCCCATCACCCTTGGCACGAACTGCACCGGGCCTGCCCAAGGCGCAAGCGTTTTCAGCGTTGCCTCGGCATCGACGACCTGATCCTGCTTGGAGTAGAGCACCAAGAGCGATTGGGTCGCGCGGGAATAGTCCTGTGCCCGCGCTTCACGCACGAGTGCGGCCATCGGGAACAGCGCGACAGTGGGATAGCTTACAGTCCAGAACTGGCGGTGGGCGGCGTTTTGCGGATCAAAGCTGCGGGTCGTGCCCGCCACCAGCGGCCCCCAATACCGCGCGGCGGGCATGTCCAGTATTTTGGCCGACAACGGTCGCAGCCCGAAATTGGGCGAGATCAGAACCAATCCCGCGATGCCCTTCGACAGATCGGGATCAGTTGCAGCAATCGCAGCCAAAGTGCCACCCGTTGAGGTGCCCATCACCAGCACACGATCGCCTAGCCTGCGCCCGATCGCCATTGCCTCGGCCATATCTTCGATCCAGTCGCCGGCCGTCACGGCCGCAAGCGCTGCACCGTCGCGCCCATGGCCGGCGAGGCGGGTGAAAAATATATTGGCACCCAAGGCATGCGCAACATCATCAGGCACCGGGCGGATTTCTTCGGAGGTCGCCGAGAACCCGTGGACATAGACAATAGCCAGCGGCGTTTTAGCCCCTTTGACCCCGGCCCAGACAATCCGCTTTTGCGTGCCCGCCGTAATGTTGGAAAACTGCTGTTCGTTTTTTGCCAGATAAACGTCAAGATCATCACCCAAG
>JAHEBX010000069.1:0-2478 GCA_024642045.1 Pseudorhodobacter sp.
ATTTCCCGACGTTCGAGCGCCCGGCAAAGCAGACCTCGATCCGGTCCGCTGGCGGAAGTCCCGACAGCGCAACGACGCCCTTCAGGAATTCACTGGGGCCCGCGAAAAGAAGCCGCCCCGCTTCGGTCGCGACTTCGCCGGGGTGTTCGGCGATCTTGAAATCCACCTTCACGGCGCGTGGCCGCCTATTTGCCCTACGGCCACCTTTCCGCCACGGACGACTTCGGCGCGGATCGAGAAGTCCCGATGGCTCCACCCTTCCTCCAGCGCCTTCAGGGTGTCGGCATCACGCCGACCTGTCGCCGGGTTCGCCGTGGTCGCCTTGCAGCGGACGGTTCGTTCGACCCCGCGCAGCACGGCGTCGCCCAGACGGAACTCGCGTCCGATCAGGTCGAATTCTTCCCATGGCTCCAGCCCGTCCAGCCAGAAATTGCTGCGCCAGCGAAGGACCGACAATTCCCGACCCATCCTGTTCTCGACCTCGCGGTGCGAGGCGAGGTTGGCGACCGTAACCGAGGGGAAATCGCTGTCAGTCATGCCGCGCCCGGCGACCCGCACAACCCTGACCGAGCGCGCCCGGTCGGCGGGCATCAAGGGACGGGCCCAGTCGATCAACTGTGCGGCGTCCCGCTCGGGATGCAGACTGATCGCGGGGCGGTCCGGATGGGTCAGCGTCACGACCTCGCTGGCCTCGTCAAGGCGCGCGTTGATCGCCATAAGGCCAGGGGCCTTCGAGCCGATGGAGAAGTTCGCGCACTCTGCCCAGGTCGTCCCGTCCGCCTTCGATTCTTCATGTGCGACGGCCCAGGTCCGGTCCCAAGGCATGGTGGCGCCGGCAGTCAGGGCGACTTCGCCCAATTCCTCGCGCCCATGACTTTTGATCGGATGGCGGAAGATATGCGCCACCCGTCCGGTCACTTCTTTGTCGCCTTGCGTTTGAACCCGGACAGGATGTTGCCGAAAACGTCGGGCTTGTAGCCGTGGCTGCGCATGATGATGTACTGCTGCATGAAAGTCAGCGTGTTGTTGGTGATCCAGTAGATCACCAGACCGCTGGCGAAGCTGCCCAGCATGAACATGAAGACCCAGGGCATCCAGGCAAAGATCATCTGCTGCGTCGGATCCGCTGGTGCGGGGTTCAGTTTCTGCTGAAGCCACATCGAGATGCCAAGCAGCAGCGGCAGAATTCCGATGAAGATCGTCGCCATCAGGCTTCCCTGGGCAGGTCCGTCCCAGGGCATCAGGCCCCAGATGTTGAAGATTGTCGACGGATCGGGGACACTCAGATCCTTGATCCAGCCGATCCAGGCCGCCTGGCGCAACTCGATCGTGACGAAGATCACCTTGTAGAGCGAGAAGAAGATCGGAATCTGCAGAAGGATCGGCAGACAGCCAGAGGCGGGGTTCACCTTTTCCTTCTTGTAGAGGCCCATCATCTCTTGCTGCAGCTTCTGTCGGTCGTCGCCGACCCGGGCCTTGATCTTCTCCATCTCGGGCTGAAGTTCCTTCATCTTCGCCATCGAGACGTAGGATTTGTAGGCCAGCGGGAACAGCAGCGCCTTCAGGCAGAAGGTCAGCATGATGATCGACCAGCCCATGTTCCCGATGAAGCTGTGCAGGAAATGCAGGGCGCGAAAGATCGGCTTCGTCAGGAAGAAGAACCAGCCCCAGTCGATCGAGTCGATGAAGCGGTAGATTCCCTGTTCCTGTTCATAGTCGCGGATAGTCTCCCACCGCTTGGCCCCGGCAAAGAACTGGGTCGCGGCGGACTTGGTCTCGCCCGGTGCGACCTCGATCGTCGCCATGCGTGCGATGGCACGATAGGTGTCGCGCTGCTTGTCGTACTGCAGGACCGAGGTGAAGGGCTGGTTGGCGGCCGGGATGAGCGTTGTCATCCAATAGTGGTCCGTGAAGCCCAGCCAGCCGTTTGACTCAACTTCGACCACTTTCGAAGCCGCACCCCAGCGCGCGTCGACCGAGAAATCGCGCAGGTCCGAGTAGTCCTCCTCCTGCATTTCCTTGCCGGTCTGACGGATTGCGCCTTCGTGCACGACGAAGATGCCGTGGGTCACGGGGTCGCCGATGCGCTCGATGCGGGATTCGGGCGCAAGACGCTGAGGTGCGGCGCCGTTGTTCGTCACCGACTGCGTGACCGTGAACAGGAAATGCGGGTCGATCGAGATCACCCGCCGGAAGGTCAGGCCATTGCTGTTTGTCCATACCAGCGTCACCGGTGCACCAGGCGCCAGTGCCGTGCCGCTTTCCACTTGCCAGTGCGTGTTGGCGCCGGGAACGTCCTTGAACTCAAGCGTGCCGCCCGGCGCCCAGCCGAACAGCGCCTGATAGGCGCCCGGCGCACCCAGCGGGGCAAGAAGGGTCACGATCCCGGACTTGGGGTCCACCGTTTCGCGGTATGCCTTCAGCTTCAGGTCGTCGATGCGCCCGCCGGTCAGCGAGATCGAGCCCGACAACTCGGGT
>JAHEBX010000069.1:2497-17301 GCA_024642045.1 Pseudorhodobacter sp.
AGCGCGACCTGTCGCGCTTCCTGCGGCGTCACCACTTGCTGTACAGGTGCCGCCGTCGCAGAGGGCTGCGCGGTCGTGGCGATCTGTGGCTGTTCGGGCGCGGGGGTCGGTTCTTGTGGAGGAAACAGGACGAACCAGATCAGGATGACCAGAAAGCTGAGCGCCGTGGCCAGGATGAGGTTCTTGTTCTGATCGTCCATGTTGTGCCGCCGATCCCGTGATTTCTGCGCACAGCCTTCAACAGGGCAGGGGTCGAAAGGTCAAGCGGAAACCCAGCCCCACGGCGCTTGGTGCGCCTTACCTAAAGGTTGCGCTGGCCTGGTCAAGCCCAGTCCGGACCCAGGCGTGCCGGTTTCGAAGAATCTCGCGGCCGGTGCCGGGCGATCTTGGGTTGGATCAAGCGGCCATCTTTGGCGGTCGCCGCGGATTGCGTGCCACCTCACCGTAGGTGAACTTCGGGAGAAATCCGCAATTGTTGCCGGCGGTCTGCGGCAGCCTCGCGCGCCAGCGCCCATTTGAACAGGCGGGTGTCGGGCCGCGTGGGACCTATCCGTGCTTCCTGTTGGTTGTCCCGCCCAGAAATGGCGCGGCGGACTTGAGCTTGTCATTATGCTTGGCGATCCAAACCAAGGTGTCGTTGAACGGCATCGGACGCGCGATGCCATAGCCCTGTATGTGGGCGCAGCCCAGTTGGGCCAGAACCGACCTTTCGCCAAGCGACTCGACGCCCTCGGCAAGCGCTTCAAGCTCCAGACGCTCGGCCATCATCAGGATCGCGCTCAGCATCTGTTGCTGCGCGGGATCCTGGTCGATCCTGGCGACGAAGGTCCGGTCGATCTTGATGCGGTTGACGGCGAAACGGCGGATCGAGGCGATCGAGGCATGCCCGGTGCCGAAATCGTCAAGGTCGATGCGGCATCCGATTTCGCTGAGCATCTTGATATTCTGTGGAATGACGTCGTCTCCGGTGTCTGCCACGACATTTTCCAGAATCTCGATGGTCAACCGGTCGGGGGTCAGGTCAAAGCGGTCCAGCTCCCATTTGATCTTTTCCATCAGCTTGGGATCGCGCAGTTCGGCTTCCGAGAAATTGACGGCAACCGAAGGCACGGCCATCCCGCCCTTGTCCCAATCCCGAAGAGCGGTCAGCGCATTGTAAAGCATCACCTCGCCCAGACGCGACAACAGGCCGGCGGTTTCGATCGCAGGCAGAAACTCGGCGGGCGGGATCAGGCCGCGGTCAGGGTGCGCCCACCTTGCCAGCGCTTCAAACCCGGTGATGGCGCCGCTTTCGGTGGATATCTGTGGCTGGTACCAGGCCGTGATCTGGCCAAGTTCCAAGGCAACGCGAACATCTTCGACCAGCGACTGTTCGGCGGCGATCCGCTGCTTCATTTCTTTCGAGAAGGAACGGATAGCCCCCGATCCGCTGCGTCGCGCCTCGATCAGCGCGTTCTCGGCGGCATTGAGCATCTTGGCGCCGTCCTCCTCGGGCGTGCGCGATGTCAGGCAAAACCCTATGGAACAGCTGAAATACAGGTTGATCCCGTCCAGAGGTATCGGCTCACCGATTGCGGACTGGATGCGGCTGGAAATCTGGATAACTGATTCCAGGTCCGCGTTGCGCACCGGGGACAGCATGATCGCGAAGGTCGCCCCGTCCAGTCGCGCCACCAGATCCTCGGCCCGCAGGATCGTGCCAATCCTTTCCGCGACGGCGCGAATCACGGTTTCCGAAGCGGCGCGGCCGTGGCGGTCGGCAACATCCTTGAAATCGTCCAGATCGACGACAAGACAGGCGGTTGATACGCCCGAGGATTTCCGCTCGACAAGAACCTGGTCCAGTTGCGTCACAAGTTCGGACCTCAACGCATAACCCGTCAGCCCGTCCACGGGACGCGTGACCTGTGTCGGCGCCTGTGTATTCACCTGGGATCCCAGGAATGCGATCAGGGCGGGAATCGTGACCGCGGCGGCGACAAGTCCGTTTTCACCGCCGGTCCAATATGCGACCAGCATCGCGGGCGGAACCAGAAGAAACAGGCGCGGGCCTGACGCCATAACCCTGGCCCGTTCAAGGAACCGTCCGTTGCTTCGCGGCAAGTCCTGCACCATTTCGCGTCCAACCCGCTGTGACCATGATCATCGATGGCCCGAACCTAGGGGCCAGTCGTCACGGACGGGTTAACGAATTCGATCAATTCGAAGGATCTTAAGAGCCCTGATCGGTACCGTCCCGGCAAAGGCCTGCGAAGTCGAAAAGGGCAGGGTCCAGAAGGTGGCTGGGGCGAGCATTCATCAGCGCCCGGAACATGACCTGACGCCGGCCCGGACTGTTCTTTTCCCAACCGTCCAGGATCGCCTTCACCTGTTGACGCTGCAGCCCGTCCTGGCTGCCGCACAGATCGCAGGGGATGATCGGATAATTCATCGTCCGGGCGAAGCGTTCACAGTCCGCTTCGGCCACATGGGCAAGCGGACGGTAGACGAACAGATCACCTTCCTCGTTCAGAAGCTTCGGGGGCATCGTCGCCAGCCGCCCGCCGTGGAACAGGTTCATGAAGAAGGTCTCGAGGATGTCGTCACGGTGATGCCCAAGGACAACTGCCGAGCAACCCTCTTCGCGCGCGATGCGGTAGAGGTTGCCGCGCCTCAGTCGGGAACAGAGCGCGCAATAGGTGCGCCCTTGCGGCACCTTGTCGGTCACGATGGAATAGGTGTCCTGATACTCGATCCGGTGGGGCACCCCGCGCGAAGTCAGAAACTCGGGCAGTACCGTCGCTGGGAACCCCGGCTGGCCCTGATCCAAGTTGCAGGCCAGCAGGTCGACCGGCAGCAGCCCACGCCACTTGACTTCATAGAGCGCCGCCAGAAGCGTATAGCTGTCCTTGCCCCCGGACATGCAGACCAGCCACCGGGTATCCCGCTCGATCATCCCGTATTGTTCGATCGCCTCCCGTACGGACCGCACGATCCGTTTGCGCAGCTTCTTGAACTCGGTCGTCGAGGGCGCGCCTTGAAAGAGAGGATGGATATCGTCGGAATCGTCAAGCATGTGGTGCCGCCTATCTTGGAAGGCCGGGTCGGGCAAGCCGCACCCTCGGTCGGATCAGAAATCGATAGCTTCCAGCAGCTCAGGTTCGATCACCCTGACTCCCGGCAGGCCTTCGGCAAGGACTTTCGCCGACTGTTCAAGGATCGGGAAAGTACGGTAATGGCCGGGGATCACCGTCTTGAACTTGAAATAGCGCTTCGACGCCCAGGCCGCCTGCTTCATGTCCATGGTGAAATATCCACCCGCCGACAGAATGCCGATGTCCGGTTTGAAATAGTCCGCAATCCACTCCATGTCGGCCATGATCGCGGTGTCGCCTGACAGATAAATCGTGTGGCCCTCGCCCGAGATCATAAAGCCCGCCTCGGAGCCCGCCGCCATCGGGCCAGCCTCGCCGCCAAACGACGAGGAATGACAGGCATTGACCATCGTGACCTTGGCGCCGTTCAGATCAACCGTGCCCCCTTTGTTGAAGCCGACGATTTTCAGCCCGTCGCGCTTTTCCAGCAGGCCAACAAGGTCGTAGATGCCCACGGTGGGGATGGAAAGTTCCTTGGCGATGGCGACGCTGTCGCCGACATGATCGCCATGCGCATGGGTCAGCAGGATATGCGTCGCGTCCTTGATGGCCGCCGCGCGCTGATCGGCGGGAAACATCGGGTTGCCGGTAAACCAAGGGTCAACCAGCAGAACGGCGTTGTCAATTTCGATGCGAAAGCTGGAGTGGCCGAGCCAAGTGATCTGCATGGGGTGTCCTTTGATGCTGTTGGGGCAATGGTAGGGCGGGGAATTGCATTGTCAAAGCGCTGATCGGTGGGGCGCGCCCTTGCAGCGCTGGGGCCATGCGGGTAGACGAAGGGAAATCGAATTGCCGGAGAAAGCCTATGTCTATTGACATCGATACCGCGCGCAAGGTGGCAAAGCTTGCCCGCATTGCTGTGCCAGAGGCCGAGTTGCCTGCGCTGGCCGAAAAGCTGTCGGGGATCTTGGGCTTTATGGAGCAGTTGAACGAGGTTGACGTGGACGGCATCGAGCCGATGACAAGCGTGACGCCGATGCGGTTGAAGCGGCGCGCGGATGTGGTGACGGACGGAAACATTCAGGCCGCGATCCTGAAGAATGCGCCGGATGCGCGCGAAGGCTTCTTTGCTGTGCCGAAGGTGGTGGAATAATGGCTGCGAACACATGGACAATTGCGGCGGCACGCGATGCACTGCGCAAGGGCGAGATTTCTGCCGTTGATCTGACGATGTCTTGTCTGACCGCGATAGACGCGGGCGACGGGCTGAATGCCTTTGTCCACAAGACGCCCGAGATCGCGCTGGAGCAGGCGCGCGCAGCGGATGGCCGGATCAAGGCGGGCGATGCGCCCGATATGTGCGGCATTCCGCTGGGCATCAAGGATTTGTTCTGCACCAAGGGTGTCGCGACGCAGGCGGCGTCGAACATCCTCAAAGGGTTCAAGCCGGAATACGAATCGACCGTGACGACCAAGCTGTTTGATGCGGGCGCGGTGATGCTGGGCAAGCTGAACATGGACGAATTTGCCATGGGGTCGAGCAACGAAAGCTCGTGTTACGGCGATGCGATCAACCCTTGGAAGGTGGATGATGTCAGGCGCACGCCGGGGGGGTCTTCGGGCGGCTCTGCGGCGGCGGTGGCGGCGGATCTGTGTCTGGCTGCGACCGGCACGGATACGGGCGGCTCGATCCGTCAGCCGGCGGCGTTTTGTGGCATTACAGGCATCAAGCCGACCTATGGGCGCGTCAGCCGCTATGGCATCGTGGCCTATGCGTCCAGTCTGGATCAGGCAGGGCCGATGACCAAGACGGTGCGCGATGCGGCGATCATGCTGGGGGCGATGGCGGGGCATGATGCGCGCGATTCCACCAGTGCCGACATCGCGGTGCCGGATTTCGAGGCGGCGCTGACCGGCGACATTCGTGGCCAGAAAATCGGTATCCCGCGCGAATATCGTATCGACGGGATTCCGGCCGAGATTGATGCGCTTTGGGCGCGGGGGCGCGAAATGCTGCGCGACGCGGGGGCCGAGATTGTTGATATATCTCTTCCACATGCGAAATATGCTCTGCCGGCCTATTATGTGATCGCCCCTGCCGAGGCGTCGAGCAACCTCGCGCGCTATGACGGGGTGCGCTATGGTTTGCGGGCGGCGTTGGATGCGGGCGATGGCATCACCGAGATGTATGAAAAGACCCGCGCCGAGGGCTTTGGCCCCGAGACGAAGCGGCGGATCATGGTGGGCACCTATGTGCTGTCGGCGGGCTTTTACGATGCCTACTACAACCGCGCGCGCAAGGTGCGGGCGTTGATCAAGCGCGATTTCGAGCAGGCCTTTGCGGCAGGGATCGACTCGATATTGGCACCCACGACACCGACCAGCGCCTTTGGGCTGGGTGAGATGGACAGCGCCACCTCGGTCGAGGTTTATCTGAACGATGTGTTCACGGTGACGGCGAACCTTGCGGGATTGCCCGGCGTTGCCGTGCCGATGGGGCTTGACTCCAAAGGCTTGCCGATGGGGCTGCAACTGTTGGGGCGGCCTTGGGATGAGGCGGGATTGCTTAATCACGCTTATGTTTTGGAGCGCGCTGCCGGCTTTGTGGCAAAGCCGGATAAATGGTGGTAGAGGCCAGTTAACAACAAAGGTTTGGGGCTAAAAATGTGGCGTTCCGTCTTGATATTGGGTGCGATTGCTGTGGCAGGTTGCTCGCCCGTGGTGCCGGATTCGGCTGCTGGGGTCGGTTTTTCCGACTATAACAGCTATTCCACCGCGCCCGTTGCGCCGGCATCTGCGCCCGCCACGACAGGGTTTTCGGCTGCCGCTGCGGCGGCTGCCATCGACAAGGCCGAAGGCAAAACCGCGGCGGCTCCGGTGCCGCAATTGGCGCCTTTGGGACAGCCGACCGACAGCTCGATGCAAATCATCAGCACCGACAACCGCCCGCGCGGCAACGCGCCTGCGGGCATCGTCGAGACCACATCCGAGATGAAAAACGGGGCCGCCATCTCGGACGAGCAGGATTTCCAAGCCGTATCGCAGCGCGAGACCATCGAGAGCGACAAAGAGCGCATCGCGCGCAACCGGGCGCAATATCAGATCGACCAGCCGCAGGCCTTGCCGCAGCGCGCGGGCGACACAGGGCCGAACATTGTGCAATTTGCGCTGTCTGCCAACAACCCGCGCGGCACACAGGTTTACAAACGCTCGTCCTTGCGTCTGAACAGCTATAACGCGGCCTGCGCGAAGTTTGCCTCGCCCGATCTGGCACAAGAGGCGTTTCTGGCCGCAGGCGGCCCCACCAAAGACCGCAAGGGTCTGGACCCGGATGGCGACGGCTATGCCTGCGCGTGGGATCCCGCCCCCTTCCGTGCGGCTGTGCAGAATTGATCGACTACCCCTCGCCGAATTTCTCTGAACGGCGGGGGGAGGCGACGCCTTCGCTGATCGTGATCCATTACACCGCTATGGCCAGTTGTGCCGAGGCGCGCGCGCGATTGTGCGCGCCCGAGCATGAGGTTTCAGCGCATTGGCTGATT
Organism: Pseudorhodobacter sp.; assembly: GCA_024642045.1. Lineage (GTDB taxonomy): Bacteria > Pseudomonadota > Alphaproteobacteria > Rhodobacterales > Rhodobacteraceae > Cypionkella. Next base: position 9,114 of record JAHEBX010000069.1, read on the forward strand.
TCCGAAACCGGAGAGGCCGAGGCTTTGGTGCCCGAAGCGGCCCGCGCTTGGCACGCAGGGGCGGGCGCATGGGCGGGGATCGGGGATGTAAATTCGGCCTCTATCGGGATCGAGCTTGCCAACACGGGCAGTCAGCCGTTTTCCGAGCCGCAGATGGCGGCGCTGGAGGAATTGCTGCGCGCGATCATGGCGCGTTGGGGCATCGGCCCCACAGGGGTGATTGCGCATTCGGACATGGCGCCTGCGCGCAAGGGCGATCCGGGGGCGCGGTTTGATTGGCGGCGTCTGGCGCTGATGGGGCTATCGGTGTGGCCAGAGGCTGCGGGCGATGCCAGCCGCAGCCTTGCCGACAGTCTGGACGCAATCGGCTATCCTGCGGCACCCGAGGCCGCACGTCTGGCGGCGTTTCGGTTGCGGTTCCGCCCGATGGCGCAGGGGCCAGAGACCGCCGAGGACCGTGCTTGTGCCGATGCTGTGGCCACGCTCATGCAGGCCGCCGAGGCGCGCGTCTGAGCGCAGGGGCTGGTCCGCTTTGGCGAATTGGCTTGAAGAAGCCGCGCCTGTCGCTTATCTGACGCCTCGCGCGGATGGCTGGATGACCGCGGGCGGCGACGCTCGAGGAAAGTCCGGACTCCATGAAGGAAGGGTGCCGGATAACGTCCGGCGGGGGTAACCCCAGGGAAAGCGCCACAGAGAAGAGTCTGCTTTGGTGCCAGCGGTTTACCGAGGGCGGGTCCAGAGTGATGGTGAAACGGTGGGGTAAGAGCCCACCACGGACTTGGTAACAAGGACGGTATGGCAAGCCCCACCCGGAGCAATGCCGAATAGGGGCCCTGCGTCGTAAGGTCCGCGTTAGCGGAGACCACGACAGGGACACTTCAGCCCAGGGGCCCGGGTTGGCAGCTTGACTGCTCGTGGTAACACGGGTGGCAGAGGAATGGTCATCCAGAGGCGGTAACGCCTTGGACAAAATCCGGCTTATAGGCCATCCGCGCAAATTTTCGGGGCTGGATCAGAAGAAGTCGCAACGCTGCGATTTTCCCTGTCCGAAATGGCGGAATCGCTGTTGACTCTGCCCCTGCCGCCGTTAAAAGGCAGGCTTCAAGAGATTTCGCGGGAAGGCATTGCTTTCCCGATGCAGGAGAGACGACTATGGCCAAACCGGCGACGATCAAGATCCGTCTGAACTCGACGGCTGGCACCGGGCACTTTTATGTGACCAAAAAGAATGCCCGGACCATGACCGAAAAGATGACGGTCAACAAGTATGACCCCGTAAAGCGTCAGCATGTTGAATACAAAGAAGGCAAGATCAAGTAAGACTTGGTCGGGCTTTGACGGCAAAGGCCGCGCTTGTGCGCGGCTTTTTTGCATTTCGGGGGCGGGCGCATTGGCTGTCGCAACGCAAAAGGGCCGCAGTTTCCTGCGGCCCTTTGTGTCTGGTGTAACCCGTTGGTTATTCGCGGTTGCCCATAAAGCGCAGCAGGAACATGAACAGGTTGATGAAGTCCATGTAGAGGTTCAGCGCGCCCATGATGGCCGATTTGCCAAGCCATTCCTGATCGCCATGCTGAGCGTGGGCGATATAGTCGGTCTTGATCTTTTGGGTATCCCAAGCGGTCAGACCCGCGAAGATCAGCACGCCGATCGCCGAGATGGCGAATTGCAGCGCTGAAGAGGCGAGGAAGATGTTGACGATCGAGGCGATGATCAAACCGATCAGGCCCATCACAAGGAACGACCCCACAGCCGACAGATCGCGCTTGGTGGTATAGCCATACAGCGACAGACCCGCGAAGGCAGCTGCGGTCACAAGGAAGGTCTGAACAATCGAAACGCCCGTGTAGACCGCGAAGATGAACGAGATCGACAGGCCCATCGCGGCAGCAAAGGCGTAAAAGAACAGCTGCGCAGCGCCAACCGACATCTTGTTCACCATCGCTCCAAAGGCGAATACCATCGCAAGGGGGGCGAACATCACCACCCACTTCAGCGGCGAGCCAAAGATTGCGTTCAGCATCGCAGGGCTGGTGCCAACGGCCCAGGCTGCGGCAGCGGTGATTACCAGCGCCACGGACATCAGCCCGTAGACCTTGTTCATATGGGCGCGAAGCCCTGCGTCGATCTCTGCACTGCGGGTGCCAACCCCAACGGTGCGGATCGTATCGTAGTCAGCCATCAAAGCCTCCAGTAAAAAGGGAGGCGGCGCGATATAACGCCGCCTGATGGCTTTAATATTGGGGTTTCGGCATAGGATTTCAAGGATGAATGACCCGAAAATCCTATCGACGGCTCAAGGCCTTAGCGTAGCCAGTTCGCGGGCACGTCCCAGAGCGGGCGCGCGGCCTCGGTTTCAGCCTGCGCACGGGTCAGGCCAAGGTCGGCGAGTTGAGCATTGTCGAGGGTGGCAAGTTGCTTGCGCTGAGCGCGGGCGGCAAGGCCCAATTGCAGGCGTGCAATCAGGTCAGCAAGAGTGCCGCGCGTCTGCACATGGGACACAGCCATTGTGGAGAGGGTGAGCGAGGCGAACATGGTCTTTCCTTTCAAGGTCTGGCTGATGCAGGGCGCCTTTCGGTTTCGTTTGGGCTGGCCACTCACATCACTTGATCTGTATAGCCGAATCGTTCACATTAGGAAAATGAATGGTTTTGAAGTCTCATATCAGGGATTGTGATGGATGCGAAATCTTGACCTAACCTCGCTGCGCTCCTTTGTGGCGATTGCCGATGCAGGCGGTGTGACGCGTGCGGCAGGATTCCTGAACCTGACGCAGTCCGCAGTTTCCATGCAGATCAAGCGGTTAGAGGATATGCTGGGCACGCAGATATTGGATCGCTCGGCGCGGCAGGTGGGGTTGACCCCTGCGGGAGAGCAGCTTTTGGGTTATGCGCGGCGCATGTTGGCGCTGAATGACGAGGTGTTTGGCAAGCTGACGCGGGCAGAGCATGAGGGCGAAATCGTGCTGGGTGTGCCGCATGACATTGTCTATCCGGCAATTCCGCAGGTGTTGCAGCGGTTCGCCAAGGACTACCCGAAAATGCGGGTCAGCCTGATCTCGTCCTTTACCCGCGTGCTCAAGGCCCAATTTGCGCGCGGCGAATGCGATGTGATCCTGACCACGGAAAAGGCCGCTGATGCTGGCGGTGAGACGATTGCCGAACTGGACTTGGTTTGGGTCGGGGCGCCTGGAGGGTCGCGCTGGAAACAGCGGCCGTTGCGGCTGGCCTATGAGCACAACTGCTTCTTTCGTCAGGGCGTGCAGGCCGAGTTGGACCGCGCGGGTATCGCTTGGGAAATGGCGGTCGAGGCGGACAGCACGCGGGTGGTCGAGGCGACGGTTTCGGCCGATCTGGCGGTACATACCGTGCTGGAGGGGTCAGAGCCGCCCTATGTCGAACGGATAAACCATGGCGGCCAGCTGCCCGAGTTGTCAAAGATGAAGGTCAATATGTATGTGGCTGACCCCGTGCATTCCGAGGCAGTACTGGCGCTGAGCGCGATGATCCGGCAGGCCTATGTCGCGCGGGGCGGGCGGCCCGTGGTGCAAGAGCGTGGCGACGGACTAAGCATTCAGGATCACAACTTTGCCAGTGGCTTTGCGGCTGCGCAGTAACTCCAGCCCTTTCGGATAGTCTTCAAAGGCCAGTTGATGTGAGATATGCGGGCGCAAGCCGCCTTTTTCAAACCATCCGAACAGCCGCTGTAGGCTTTGCGATAAGACCTCGGGCGCGAATTTCAGATAGCCGCTCCAGTAGAGGCCGATCACACTGAGGTTTTTCACCAAAAGCAGGTTGGCGGGGATCTGCGGCACCTCGCCCGAGGCAAAGCCGATTGCCAGAATGCGGCCCTCGGGGCGGCAGGCTGACAGGGCGGCGTGAAAGCCCGGACCGCCCACCGCGTCATAGACCACATCGACGCCGCCAAGCGCTTTGAACGCCGCCCTCAGATCGGGCGTGTCGCTGTCGATCAAAACGTCTGCACCCGCCTCTGCAGCGGCCTGCAATTTAGCCGCTCCGCGCGCGCAGGCCACGACGCGCGCTCCCAGCCGCTTGCCGATCTCTACCGCAGTCAGCCCAACGCCGCCCGCAGCCCCGAGCACCAACAACGTCTCACCGGCGGCAAGATTGGCCCGGTGGTCCAGAGCGAGATGCGAGGTGCCATAGGCTATCTGAAAGGCCGCCGCTTGTGCGAAGCTCATCGACGTGGGCAAAGGCACCAGCCGGTTGGCGGGCACAATGGCGAATTCTGCCAATCCGCCTGATTGAGCAAACGCGGCCACCCGCGTTCCAAGCGGCGGGCAATAAGTATCGGGGCCAACAGCCTCGATACTACCTGCAAACTCCATCCCCGGGGTAAACGGGAGCGGTGGCGTATCTTGGTAGCGGCCTTGCTGCATTAGATGGTCAGCAAAATTCAGACCGCAAGCCGCAATGCGGATCATGACTTCACCGGCTTTGGGGCTTGGCTTGGGGCACCTTTCAAGTGTTGCGGCCTGCTCGAACTGATTTTGTCGCCATGCCCGCATTGGGAGATCCTTTGATCAGGGTAGCAGCCGCTTGGCCCTAGCTGTCGGCGTGAATAATTTCAAGATTGACCTTGAGTGGCAAGGAATACCGGCGAAAAACGGTACTTAGGCCCCGCATCTTGCGCATATTGCTAAAAGTTCGACACACTCTTTGCAAAATGCAAAGCATCTTGCGATACACGCTCTGGATGAATTCTGCATTCTAGGTAAACGCTGCGCGGGTTGTGGGGGTTGTTTGTCCGGTTTCTTGTCCATCTGTATAATTGGACATATCTAAAAAGATAGGTTTCTCGCGGACTCGAAAAATATTTTGGGAAAACGCGGCGCACCTCGGTTTTGGCACGGAATTTGCTTATAGAGGGGCATAAGTGATGTCTTTTGTGGAGATTGATATGAAGCACCCAGTTGACGCCCATGTCGGCAAGCGTATCCGCCATCGTCGGTGGATGATCGGCATGACGCAGCAGCAGCTTGCGGACAAAGTCGGGATCAAATTTCAGCAGATTCAAAAATATGAAACTGGCATGAACCGGGTGAGTGCTTCGAGGTTGTGGGACATTTCGGATGCCTTGGGCGTCACGATTGCCTTCTTCTTTGAAGGTCTGAGCGAAGGCGAGCAAGTGGCGCATGGCGCGGCCGATATGATGGCTGACAAAGAGGCGCTGGAGTTGGTGCGGTCTTACTATGCTATTCCTGAAGCCCAGCGTCGCCGTCTGTTCGATCTGGCGCGTGTGCTGAGCGAAGCGGCCTGAGAGCAGGATGGCTTGACCTTGCGGCCCCGAGGCGATAGCCCCGAGGCCGAGGCCATTTCGGCCCCGTTGCGAGGGTAGAAATGTCCGCAATCGCCGCGCAAGACGCGCTTGATCTGATCGAAACAGCCGCAGAACTGGCAGAGGCCGCCCGCGAGGCGACCTTGCTGCATTTTCGGTCTGCGGGACTGACCGCAGACACCAAGGAAACCGCAAGATTTGACCCCGTGACGGTGGCTGACAGGCTGTCGGAGCAGCGTATGCGCGCGATTTTGGCGCGGCGCAGGCCCGAGGACGGTATTCTGGGCGAGGAATTTGGCGCGAGCGCTGGCACGTCGGGGCTGACATGGGTGTTGGACCCGATCGACGGCACGCGGGGGTATTTGTCAGGCACGCCGACATGGGGGGTTCTGATCTCGGTTCGTGACAGCGCGCGGGTGATCTATGGCCTGATTGACCAGCCCTATATCCGCGAGCGGTTCGAGGGTGGATTGGGGCGCGCCGAGGTGAACGGGCCGTCGGGCCGCGCCGCATTGAAAACGCGCGCCGCACGCCCCTTGGACCAGTCGATTTTGCTGTCGACCTTTCCCGAAGTTGGCACTGCGGAAGAGGGCGCAACGTTTCGCCGCGTGGCGGATAAGGTGAAGCTCGTGCGGTATGGCATGGATTGCTATGGCTATGCGCTGTTGGCGGCGGGGCAGGTTGATCTGGTGATCGAGGCAGGCCTTCAGGCTTATGACGTTCAAGCGCCGATTGCCGTTATCGAAGCGGCGGGCGGGATTGTGACGGATTGGCAGGGGCGGCCTTGCCTGAATGGAGGGCAGGTCTTGGCGGCAGCAAATGCCGATATCCATGCGCAGGCCTTGGCTTTGTTGAACAGTTAAGGGGGCTGTCTGCCCCCGGCTTTGCGGTGCAAAGCCTCCCCCGAGGATATTTGTGCCAATGTGAAAGCATTTTTTACTTTGGCGTCGCGGGTGACTTTGTTAGCTTTGTTTTGACGCGTCCTTGATCCCCCCTTCTGGCGTCAGACTTCCCGATCCACCGAAGGGGGTGGTGAAAAGGGGAAGTTATGTCTGAAATTCTGATCCGGAATGCGGATGTTGTCGTCACGATGGACGGCGCGCGGAGCGAGATTTCGCGTGGCGATGTGTTGGTGCGGGGCGGGGTCATTGCTGCTGTGGGGCAGGGGCTTGAGCGTAAGGGGCGGGTGGTGGAGGCGGCAGGCTGCGTGGTCACGCCCGGTTTGGTCAATACGCATCATCATCTGTATCAGACGCTGACGCGGGCGGTGCCGGGGGGGCAGGACGCGCTGCTGTTTGGCTGGCTGAAGACGCTCTATCCGATCTGGGCAAAGTTCGGGCCGGAAGAGATGTTTGTCTCGGCGCAGGTGGGGTTGGCCGAACTGGCGCTGTCGGGCTGCACGCTGACCTCGGACCATTTGTATCTGTTCCCCAACGGGTCGCGGCTGGACGATACGATTGCGGCCGCGCGTGAGGTGGGCTTGCGGTTTCACCCGACGCGGGGGGCGATGTCGATTGGCGAATCGGCGGGGGGGCTGCCGCCCGACAGTCTGGTCGAGCGCGAGGCGGCCATTCTGGAGGACTGCATTCGGGTTGTTGATACGCATCACGACGCGGGCGAGGGCGCGATGGTGCGGGTGGGGCTTGCGCCCTGTTCGCCGTTTTCGGTCAGCCGCGATCTGATGCGCGAGGCGGCGGTGCTGGCGCGCGACAAGGGGGTGATGCTGCACACCCATCTGGCTGAAAACGATGAGGATATTGCCTATAGCCTTGCAAAATTCGGCTGCCGACCGGGGCAATATGCCGAGGATCTGGGCTGGACGGGCGCGGACGTGTGGCACGCGCATTGTGTCAAGCTGGATGCGGGCGAGATTGATCTGTTTGCGCGCTCGGGCACAGGCGTGGCGCATTGTCCCTGTTCGAATTGCCGTCTGGGCTCTGGGATTGCGCCTGTGCGCGCGCTGCGGGATGCGGGCGTCAAGGTTGGGCTTGGCGTAGACGGCTCGGCCAGCAATGACGCGGGCAATCTGGTGCAGGAGGCGCGCCAAGCCCTGCTGTTGCAGCGGGTGGCGCGGGGGGCCGATGCGATGTCGGCGCGCGAGGCGCTGGAGGTGGCGACGCTGGGCGGTGCGCAGGTGCTGAGGCGCCCCGATTGCGGCAGCCTGGAGGTCGGCAAGCGCGCGGATATAGCGATCTGGGATGTCTCGGGGGTCGAAGCGGCGGGGTCTTGGGACCCTGTGGCCAGCCTGATCCTGTGCGGGCCAACCCGCGTGCGCGATCTGTTTGTCGAAGGGCGGGCGGTGGTGCAGGGCGGGGTGGTGACCACGATTGATCTGCCAAAGGTCATTGCGCGGCAGAACCAACTGGCGCGGGCACTGCTGTAGATTTCAATTTACAGGCGCTGTGGCTTGCAGTATTCGACGAGGCATGATCACGCGGACCGCCTTTATTGCCCGTCCCCGACGTCAGCGCCGCTGACGTTTGATCCCGTTTGCCCTGCGGATTGAGGGCTTTCCGTTGACTTCCCCCACCCACCTTGGCTACGCCTAGGCTTTCCCGTGAAAGGTCACGTCTATGATCACCGCTGTTCTGCCCACCTATAACCGCGCGCCGCTGGCTTTTGTCAAAGGCGAAGGCTCTTGGCTGACCGCCGAGGATGGCAGCCGATATCTGGATCTGGGGGCTGGCATTGCGGTGAACGCGCTGGGCCATGCGCATCCGGCGCTGGTCAAGGCGATCTCGGATCAGGCGGCAAAGCTGTGGCATGTCTCGAACCTGTACCGCATTCCCGAGCAGGAAAAGCTGGCAGAACTGCTGGTCGAAAAGACCTTTGCCGATACGGTGTTCTTTACAAATTCCGGCACCGAGGCCGCTGAACTCGCCATCAAGATGGC
>JAHEBX010000002.1 GCA_024642045.1 Pseudorhodobacter sp.
GGACGCCCATCTGAATTGGGCCGAATTAAAGCTGACCGCGATCGGCAATATCGCATCAGATGCCCAAGGTTTTGCCGCAGGCGAGATCGATCTGCACTTGCAGGGCTGGCAAAAACTGCCGCCGCTGTTGGTCGCAATGGGGATGATCCAGCCGCAGATGCAGCAACCGATCACCGGGATGTTGACAGGCCTCGCGGGTGAAAGCGGCGATCCTGCGGCTTTAGACATGAAGCTCATCGCCAAAGACGGACAGATGACGCTTGGGCCGTTGCCGCTTGGCCCCGCCCCGATGATGGCACCTTTGGTGAACTAATGGCAGTAGCCGCCGTTGCGATAGCTGGCGGTGTCAAAATGCAGATGGTCTTCGTGATACCCGTCTGATCCTGGGCCGAGTGTGGTGCCAAATGGGCCGCAGGCTGCTTTTTGGGCTTTGCGGATCGACTTATTGTAATCTTGACGCACGGTCCATGTCTTGCCATCCGCAAAGATAAAACCTGCTATATCAATAGCCTTTCCGCGCCCATGTTCGCTGATTTTTGCCCCGCGCACGTTATTACGGCTACGGCAGCTATAGCTGCCAAAGATTTGCAACGCGACCACCTTGCGCCGGCCAAAGGCGGGCTTCAGTCCTTTGGTTATCCAAGTTTTCAACGCCTTGGCAGTGGGACAGTCAAGCGTTGCGGGTTGATCAAAGCTGACAGCTGCAATCGAGCTGACCTTGACGGGCTCGGCAATGCCACAGCCTCGCGTTGGTGATCCGATCGGCGCAAGATCCTCACCGCGAATCGCAGGATCCCCACAGACCGAGCCGCGCAGACTTTGCTTTGGTGCTGCGGTCTTTTTGCCCTTTAAAGCCGGGGAGGCGAGTGTCATCCGTTCCATCGGGCGCAGGCGTGGCCGCACGATGACCTCGGGCATGATCGAGGCAGCAACAGCCCGATCCGCCTTGGCAATCAGACCTTCCGGGCGTTTGCGTGGGTGGGCAAGGGCTGCCGAACCACGCGCGATCGCCTCGGGTGCGGCAGAGGGGAGGATCGCCGCAACCAAAGCAGGGCGCGTCACCGGACGGATTGAGGATTTGGGCGGCTCGGCACATGCGGCGCTTGCCGCGACCATAAACCCAAGCAGCCAGCACCGCACCTGCGCTATGCCTTTGTGGATTCGGTAGTCGGAGTTCGACCAAAATCGGGCGCCGATGTATCTTGTCCCGCTTCGATAATCCCGCGTCGAATGGCCCGTGTCCGCGTAAAGTAGTCGTGCAACTGCTCGCCATCTCCCATCCGAATGGCGCGCTGCAGCACGAACAACTCTTCGGTAAAGCGGCCCAGAATATCCAGCACGGCATCCTTGTTGGTCAGGAAAACGTCGCGCCACATGGTCGGATCACTTGCCGCAATCCGGGTAAAGTCCCGAAAACCGGTGGCCGAATATTGGATCACTTCTGAATTGGACACCTGTGCAAGATGATCGGCCACACCAACCATCGTATAGGCAATCAAATGTGGTGTATGGCTGACCACGGCAAGCACCAGATCGTGATGGGCGGCATCCATCGTATCGACCTTGGCCCCCATTGCCTCGAGCAAGCTGCGCAACCGCGCCAAAGCAGCCGCATCCGTCGCTTCATCCGGCGTCAACAGCCACCAGCGGTTTTTGTACAGCGTCGCAAAACCCGAGCGCGGGCCCGAATATTCTGTCCCTGCCATCGGGTGACCAGGTATAAAGTGACAGCCCGCAGGCATATGCGGCGCAACTGCCGCAATGACCGCCTGCTTGACCGACCCCACGTCCGTAACAGTGGCCCCTGCCGCCAGATGCGGCCCGATTTCCGCAGCAATCGCAGCCATCGCGCCAACCGGAACAGCCAGAACCACCAGATCAGCCCCTGCGACCGCCTCTGCTGCCGTGGCGTAAACGCGGTCACATATCCCGATTTCCAAGGCCACAGCCCGTGTCTCGGCCGATTTTGCATGGCCAACAATCTCGCCCGCCAAACCAGCTGCCCGCATCGCATGCGCCATCGACGACGCGATCAGCCCAAGGCCGATCAAGGCCACGCGTTTGTAGATCACTTGGCTCATGCTTGCGCCTTGAACTGACCAATGGCATAGGCCACGCGGCGGCAGCTTGCTTCGTCACCGATGGTAATCCGCAGGCAATGCGGCAACTTATAGCTCGCCACCCGTCGCACGATAAGCCCTTGCGATTGCAAGAAAATATCGCAGGCTTCGGCCTCTTCCGGCGAGGCAAAGCGGGCAAGGATGAAATTCGCCATCGAGGTATCAGACGGAATGCCATGCTCGGCCAAGGCTTCGGCCAGCCAGTGCCGCATCCGGGCATTATCGGCGCGGCACCGGTTGACATAGTCCTGATCGCGCACGGCGGCTTCGGCGGTGTCCAGCTGCGTGTTCGACATGTTGAACGGGCCACGGATGCGATTGAGCACATCAATGATGTGCTTGGGCCCATAGCCCCAGCCAACCCGCAGCCCGCCCAAACCGTAAATCTTGGAAAAGGTCCGCGTCATCACCACGTTGTCGCGCGCCTCAATGATCGACAAGCCTGCATCAAAGCCTTCGACAAACTCGGCATAGGCCCCGTCCAGCACCAGAATGGCCTGTGGCGGCAGTTTGGACGCCAGCCGCTCGATCTCGGCCGATGAAATCATCGTGCCCGTCGGATTGTTGGGGTTGGCGATGAACACAAGCTTGGTGCGCCGGTTGCAGGCCTTCAGAATCGCATCCACATCGGTGGTGCGCTCGCGCTCGGGCACTTCGACCGGAACGGCTCCTGCTGCCAAAGCGGAAATGCGGTACATCAAAAAGCCGTGCTCGGTGAACACCACCTCGTCTTTGGGGCCCGCATAGGCTTGGCACAGAAAGTGAATGATCTCGTCCGATCCGACGCCGCAAATCACTCGTGCCGCATCCAGCCCGTGCACATCCGCGATTGCATTCCGCAGGCTCTGATGATCGGTCGAAGGATAGCGGTGCAACTGATGCACCGAGCGCGCAAACGCCTCTTTCGCCTTGTCCGATGGCCCGAACGGATTCTCGTTCGAGGACAACTTCAGCACATTATTGACCCCGGCAACCGAGGCCTTACCGCCCTCGTAAAGCGCGATGTCCATAATGCCAGGTTGCGGGCGGATTTGATCGTTCATCGGATTCCCCAAACACTCGGTTTGGGTTTTAGCCGCGCGATGGGACCAATGCCAGCAGCAATTGACCAAAGCTGCCGTCCAGCCGCAAAAACAAAAGGCCCGCCAAAAGCGGGCCCTTGCTGCCGATATTCGGCTGAATTTAGTTCTTGGCGTAGTATTCGACGACCAGGTTCGGTTCCATTTGAACCGGATATGGCACGTCCGACAGGCCGGGGGTGCGCACAAAGGTCGCGGTCAGCTTGCTGTGGTCGACTTCCAGATAGTCAGGAACGTCGCGCTCGGTCAAAGCAACGGCTTCCATGATCGCGGTCATCTGACGCGACTTTTCACGAACGGCGATCACGTCGCCTTCTTTGACACGGTAAGACGCGATGTTGACGCGCTGGCCGTTCACGGTGACGTGGCCGTGGTTCACAAACTGACGTGCTGCGAAAACGGTTGGCACGAACTTTGCACGGTAAACGACAGCATCCAGACGACGCTCCAGCAGACCGATCAGCAGATCGCCGGTATCGCCGCGCACACGCTCAGCTTCGGTATAGATCTTGCGGAATTGCTTTTCGGTCAGGTCACCATAGTAACCCTTCAGCTTTTGCTTCGCGCGCAGCTGGGTGCCGAAATCCGACAGTTTGTTCTTGCGACGCTGGCCGTGCTGGCCGGGGCCGTATTCACGCTTGTTCACCGGGGACTTCGGACGGCCCCAGATGTTTTCGCCCATACGGCGGTCAATTTTGTACTTGGCAGACGTGCGTTTTGTCACGGCTGATCTCCTTCTTTAGTTGCGAAGGGCGTTGTCCTCTGACCCCCACCTTCCACAAGGCTTCGGCCCGACAGGGTTCCTTTTGCAAGGACCACCAACACCAATGAAAAGCCCCGGACCTTCGCCCGGGACGTGTCGCGGCTTATACAAGCGCAAACCCCAGAGTCAACAACCCCTGCGCGCTTTTAATCACCAGTTTGCCCAAAAACCCAAATGGCGTAAGTCCGCGCGCTAAGAGGCCAGCTCATACCGCAAAATTGCGGCTTCAGAGGTGGAAACATTGCGCCGTGCATAGTCACCATAGGCATGCGGGTTGTGTTCGACCTCTGGCAGGATTTCCTTCAAACCCTCGCGTTGGATCGGATCGACAGTATCCAGCGCCGTATTCGACGGATGAAAACTTTCGGTCTCCAGCCCGTTCGCCCAGACCACATTGTGGCGCTCCAACAGGATATGAACATAGGTCACTTCGCGCAGCTGATGGTCGACGGAAATCGTGCTGTCGTTGATCAGATCCTCAGCCGCGACCAAAACCTCGGGCGTGTTGAACAGCGCCTGCGCAGCGGCCCCCTTGACCAACATCCGGTGCTGCGGCGAAACCAGCAGATCTTCGTCAGGCCGGTAGAGCCCCATCGAATTCGCCTTGAACCGAACCGGGCGCAGATGCGGCATCGCATAGAGCCGTGCGCCGCTCATCCGCCGGTGGCCCGTCCACAACACGTCTTGCGGGCCGTTATCGCGGGTCAGGATCTTGTCGCCGCGCCGCAAGCTGCGGATCTGGCGCATACCGAGGGGCGTGGAAATTCTGGTGTCGGGCGTAAAGCAGATCACACCGCCCGCCAGACGCGCGCCTGCGCCCGAATGCGTGCGGTCGATCGAGGTGCGCACCACCCACAAATCCTGATCCGAAGGCGGCAACTCGCCGACCAACATCAGCAGCTGCGCGCCCGTGTCAGGGACTGGAATAATGGTGACCGTAAAACTTTGATGCCCGTCTGTGACAATAAAGGACTGATCCGGCAGCCGGTCCGACGCTTCGTCCATCTCGTCATCCAGCTGTGTGTCGCCGGTAACGGCAACACCAACCAACCGGCGCACCATCCGCGCCGCCCTTTTTCGTAAATCCGTCGCCCCTTCGGCCCCTTCCAGTCGCAGTAAGCCCTGAGGTCCGTCCACGCGCACGGCCGCTCCCGTCCAGCGCCACACGGTGCCGACGGTAAGATGGTCGAGGGACGCGGCCTTAAAGCCGTCTACTTCTGTTTGAGACCAGGAGATGACGAACGTGCCCAGAGAGCCCGTTTTCATGCCTGTTTGCCTGCTCGTTTGTCGTTTTTTATAGTTTGTTCACAAACGTTAACAGAGCCGCGTCCGACGCGCTATTGCAAATTAGCCACAACCGAAGGGAAAATAGCCAATCAGAACTTCAGGTTCAGGTTTAAAGCTCCGACAACCTGACCTTCAGGCTGGCTGTTAAATTCCGGACTAAGATAGCTAACGCCATAGAAAACAGAGGATTTTTTGCCCTGCCAATGTGCCCCAAGCCGCAAACGGCTGCGATCTTCGGTCAACACCGCGGCACCGCCACTTGGCAACAGCGCAGAGTCGAATATGCGTGCAAGATCCGCGCCCATGACAAAGCTAAGCCCTTCATTATGTGCGCTTTCTACCGCGCGATAGCGTTGGCCGGTCACCTCGTCGCGCACCATAACAGCGCCCTTGCCCAGATTGCCGATAACCACATCGCCGCCAATACGCACGAAACTTTCGACACCCGCCTGCGCCTCGGCAAAGGGACGTAGCGTCACCTGATCCGAAATCGCAAAGTCGCGGCCAATTTCGCCGCTAAGGGTCGGGAAAATGCCGTTGCCGAGTTGGTTCGACACCACCAAAGGGGCAGGCAGGCCAATCGAATGGTGGATCCATTTCTGAAAATTACTGATCCCGGTCTGTGGGCCGATCAGCGCCAGATCGCCGCCAAAGCTGACTTCATTTCCACGCCAGTCGAATTGCGTATGCGCGCCAAGCGACAGCATGCCGACATAGCGGCGATCGTTCGCCGCCGCGACGGTCAAGCTGGCAGGCGCCACGATCTGCGCCATCGCGCGAAATTCAATCAAATCGCCCATTTGCTTGGGCAATTCGCCATCAAACGTCACACCCCGCACCATGCTGACCTGATAAGAGCCCGTGCGCCAGCGGTCGTGGCCATCGCCCAGGGCGTCATTGCTGAACATCCGGCCCCAGCCCAAAGTCACCCGCTCCTCCGAGACAGCGGGGGCTGCGATCAGCAGACCTGCGGCGACCAAGAGTGCCCCTAAAACCTTCATCCCACTGCCCTTTGTCCTTGGGAGCCGCGCCCCCTTGTTCCCAGTTCGTCTCGACTTCACGCCTGATGGCGGTTCATGCTGCTCATGCCACTGCACTGTGGCAAGATAATGGACAAGATTTTCTTAATTTTGGACGCAGTGCTGAAATTCAAATCGGCCGCAGTGCCACACCTTTTCCGTCTCGGCCTTGCAACCCCAATAAGCGCGGCTTTTCCGCCAATCGCCACGCAAACCCTTTCCAGCCCGCAACCTTGCCTGTATCATAGCGCGGAAAAGCCCTGTAAAGCAGGCGTAAGGCAGCAGTTTAGCCACCGAAAAGGTGGAGATCAGTTAGCGCGAGACATAGAATTCCGCGCAGAGGAGTGGGCATGACAGGTTCGGCAATACGTAGTCTTTTATTGGCCGCTGCGGCCAGCGCGATTTTGGCAGGCTGCCAGGAAGGGTCGGGCGGGCCGCTTGCCAGCAAGGCTGCGACCGGCGCAGACGCTACAGCGCAACCCGTTGCAGGCGCCAAATCGGTCAAGTTGGTGGATCGCGATGTAGAGGCGCCACAGGTCTTTCAGACCTCCGATCAGGCGCTTTGGGATGGCCGCCCCTCGCTGGGTGGCGTCTGGGTCGCCTCGCCCGATGCCAAGGACCCCGAGCGGGTGATCCTGCGCAATCCGGCCAACGGCAAGTTCGTTATCGGCGCGCTCTTCCGTCGCGAAATCGACAATCCGGGTCCGAAACTGCAAATCTCGTCTGATGCTGCCAGTGCGCTTGGTCTGCTTGCGGGTGAACCCGGCAAGATCTCGGTCACCGCGCTGCGCCGCGAAGAGGCCAAGGTCGCGCCGGATGCGAGCAAACCCATTCTGGACGCGGCTGAAACCGTTTCGGCCGAAACAACAGACCCGGTCGCGGGGGCTGCTGCTGCGCTTGACCGAGTCGATGCCAAGGGCAAACCTACCTCGCCCGCCGCCGCACCCACGATCACCTCGCAACCCATTCCCGCAGGCACGATCAACCCCAAAGCGGGCAACCCCAAAGCGGGCAACCCCAAAGCAGACAGGCCCAAAACGGGCAAAGCTGTCGCCAAAACCGCTGCCGCAGCCATCCCCGCCCCTGCGGCATCGGGTGGTGGCACCATCCAGATCGGCATCTTCTCGGTCGAGGCGAATGCCAACCGCGCGGCAGCCACGCTCAAATCCGCTGGCGTCGCCGCCGAAGTGCGCAGCGAAACCAGCCAAGGCAAACCGTTCTGGAGCGTCACCACCAAGGGCGACAAAGCGGCCTTGGCCAAAGTGAAAAAAGCAGGCTTCAAGGACGCCTACTTTCTGAAAGGCTAATCGATGATCTTCCGTTTTCTGTCCGCAGCCCTTTTCGCCCTGATCTGCCTGCCTGCGCAAGCGTTCGAAACCAGCGCCACGTCGGCTTGGGTGTTCGATGTGGCGACCCATACCGTGTTGATGGATAAAAATGGTGAGGCGGCGGTTCCCCCGGCGTCGATGTCAAAGCTGATGACGGTTAACATGCTGTTCGAGGCGCTTAAGGACGGGCGCGTGACGATGGATACCACCTTTGGCGTCTCGGACCATGCGATGAGCTTTACCGAAGCTGGCGGCTCGACGATGTTTTTGCAAAAAGGCGACCGCCCGAATGTGCATGACCTGATCCGCGGCATGATTGTCAATTCGGGCAATGACGCCTGCGTGGTGGTGGCCGAGGGGTTGGCGGGCAGTGAAGAGGCTTTCGCCGACCAGATGACCGCGCGCGCCAAGGCGATCGGGCTGGAAAACTCGACCTTCGCCAATGCCAGCGGCTGGCCCGACGCACGCCAGCGGATGAGCATGAAAGATCTGGGCGTGCTCTCCCAACGGTTGATCGAAGTTTTTCCAGACCTCTACCCGGTGTTTGCCGAGACGGAGTTCAACTATAAAAACCGCGCACCTGCAAATGCCAACAACCGCAACCCCTTGCTTGCCTTGGGAATTGGCGCGGATGGGTTGAAAACGGGCCATACTGAAGAGGCAGGCTTCGGCATGGTCGGCTCCGTCAAACAAGGCGAGCGTCGTATCATCTTCGCGATCACGGGCATGACGTCGGCCCCCGAGCGCGCCGCCGAGGCCGAAAAGATTTCGCAATGGGCGTTTCACCAGTTCGCGCTGAAAACTGCGGCCAAGGCAGGTCAGCCCATCGCACAGGCCGCCGTGTTTATGGGCGCAGAAAAGACCGTGGGCCTCGTGCCAGCCCAAGACGTGCGCCTGCTGATCCCGGCGCTGGCCCAGGACGGGTTGCAGGCCGAAGTCGTTTATAACGGCCCGCTGGTTGCCCCCGTCGCCAAAGGTGCGCAAGTGGCCGAACTGGTGATTGACGTGCCGGGCCTTCCCGAGCACCGTGTGCCGCTGGTAACCGAAGCCGCCGTCGCCCAGGGCGGTTTTGTCGACAGGCTGACCGCCGCCGCGCAACGTCTTTATGCTGAATATGTCGCCAAGGGCGCTGCGGCGAGCTGATGACCGGCACGTTTCTGAGTTTCGAGGGCATCGACGGATCCGGCAAATCCACTCAGGCGCGCCTTCTCGCCGAGGACCTGCGCACGCGAGGGTATACCGTCACTCTGACCCGCGAACCGGGTGGCAGTGCCGGGGCCGAGGAAATCCGCCGCCTCGTGCTGGAGGGTGAGGCCGACCGATGGTCGACCGAGACGGAGCTTCTACTGTTCACCGCGGCCCGTCGCGACCACCTGGAAAAGACCATTCGTCCTGCCCTTGCTCGCGGTGAGGTCGTCATTTCAGACCGTTTCGCCGACAGCACCCGCATTTATCAAGGCCTGACGCGTGGTGATCTGCGCTCGACCGTTGACCAGCTTCACGCACTGATGATCGGCACCGAACCCGATCTGACCTTTCTGATCGACATTGACCCCGCGCTTGGCCTGTCACGCGCCGTTGCCCGCGCAGGGGCCGAGCAACGGTTTGAAGGCATGGGACTTGGCTTGCAAGAAAAGGCCCGCGCAGGATTTCTGGCGCTTGCTGCGGCCCATCCCGCGCGCTTTCGCGTGATCTCAGGCGACGCCGCCCCCGAGGCCGTCGCCGCTCGCGTCACCGCTGCAGCCCTTGCGCCTCTGAAATGAGCGAAGATCACCCCGAACCAGATCGCATCGAAGGCGCGCCGCATCCGCGCAACACGCGGCGGCTGATCGGCCAGACGCGCGCCGAAGCGGCTTTCCTGCAGGCCTTTACCGGCAAGCACTTGCACCATGGCTGGCTGATCACTGGCCCGCGTGGCGTGGGCAAAGCCACCCTCGCGTGGAAAACCGCGCGCTTTCTGCTGGCCACCCCTGAGGATGATGGCGGTATGTTCGCACCGCCCCCGCCCGAGAGCCTCGACATTCCCGACGCCCACCCGGTTTCACACCGCATGGCCGCACTGACGGAATCGCGCCTGTTTCTGTTGCGCCGCCCCTACGATGACAAGGCCGCGCGGCTGAAACACGACATCACCGTTGATGAAGTGCGCAAGATGAAAAGCTTTTTCTCGCTTTCCGCCGCCGATGGCGGCCGCCGCGTGGCGATCATCGACAGCGTGGACGAGATGAATCCTTCGGCCGCCAACGCCCTGTTGAAACTGCTGGAAGAACCCCCGCCCCGCGTCACGCTGCTGATGATCTCGCACCAGCCTGCAAAACTTTTGCCCACGATCCGTTCGCGGTGCCGCGAGTTGCGGCTGGGCGCTCTGACGCCGGAAGATCTGTCTGACGCGCTGACCCAAGCGGGGGGCGACGTCGCCCCCGAGGACCGCACCGCACTTGCGGAACTCGCCGGCGGCTCGGTGGGCGAGGCGTTTCGGATGAGCAACCTCGACGGGCTGAAACTCTATGACAACATGGTGAGCCTGTTTGTCACCCTGCCCCGCCTTGACCGCCCGCGCGCGCTGACCTTGGCCGAAAAGACCGCAGGCAAAGGGGCCGAGCCGCAGTTTGATCTGATTGTCACCCTGCTTGATCTCTTTCTCGCCCGCCTCGCCCGCGCAGGCACGCTGCAAGCCTTGCCACCAGAGGCCGCGCGGGGCGAGGGCGATCTGATTGCCCGCCTGTCGCCCACGCCTGCGCATGCCCGCGAATGGGCCGATGCCGCCCAACATCTTGGCCTGCGCGCGCGCCGTGGACGGGCGGTCAACCTTGACCCTGCCGCGCTTCTGATGGATATGCTTTTGCATATCAATGAGACGGCGGCCAAGCTGGCCTAGGGGGGCCGGATGGCAATCGAAATCGTAGACAGCCACTGCCACCTCGATTTTCCAGACTTTGCCAACGAGCTGCCCGAAGTGATTGCCCGCGCCCGTGCCGCAGGTGTGTCGCGCATGGTGACCATCTGCACCAAGCTGGTGAACCTGCCCCGCGTCCGCGAGATCGTCGCCACCTATCCGGGCGTCTATTACGCAGCGGGCGTGCATCCGATGTCTGCCGCCGAACACCCGCCCGTTTCGGTGGCCGATCTGGTGGCGCTGGCCGCAGACCCGATGTTCGTTGGTATCGGTGAGACGGGGCTTGATTACCACTATACCGCCGAAAGCGCAGAAATCCAAAAGACCTCGCTGCGCATCCATATTCAGGCCGCACAGGAAACCGGATTGCCGCTGATCATCCACGCCCGCGCCGCCGATGACGATATGGCCCGCATCTTGGCCGAGGGCATGGCGGAAAAACCTTATTCCTGCGTCATGCACTGCTTTTCGTCGTCCGAAGCGCTTGGGATGGCCGCGCTCGAGATGGGCTTTTATCTGTCGATGTCGGGCATCGCGGCCTTTCCGAAATCGCAAGAGCTGCGCGATATCTTTGCCAAGGCGCCGCTGGACCGCATCCTGCTGGAAACCGACAGCCCCTACCTTGCCCCCCCGCCCTATCGCGGACGTCGCAACGAGCCTGCCTATACCGCCTTTACCGCCAAGGCCGGTGCCGCCGTCTTTGGCGTGACCGAGGCCGAATTCGCCGCCGCCACCACCGCCAACTTTGACCGCCTCTTTACCCGAGCAAAGGCCCTCTGATGGCACAGATGCGCTTCACCATCCTTGGCTGTGGGTCGTCAGGTGGCGTGCCGCGCCTTGGCGGCCATTGGGGCGATTGTGACCCCGATAACCCGAAAAATCGCCGCCGCCGTTGTTCCATGCTGGTCGAGCGCATCGAGGGTGCCGCGATCACCCGCGTGCTGATCGACACGACGCCAGACATGCACCACCAATTGCTGGATGTGGGCGTCGGCACGCTTGACGCCGTTGTCTACACCCATTCGCACGCCGATCATGTGCATGGCATCGACGATCTGCGCCAGATCGTGCTGAACATGCGCGCGCGCCTGCCGGTTTGGGCCGATGTGCCGACCCAAGAGGCGCTGCTCAACCGCTTTGCCTATGCTTTCGTCGCCCCTGACGACAGCCCCTATCCGCCGATCCTCGATATGCACACAATCCACGGCGCTTTCGAGATCGCAGGCGCTGCCGGCCCGATCCGGTTTCAACCTTTCACCGTCGATCACGGCTCGATGGATGCGCTTGGCTTTCGCATCGGCGGGCTGGCCTATCTGCCCGATGTCATCCGCATACCCGATGCGGCTTGGGCGCATCTGCAAGACCTCGACTGCTGGATCATCGACGCCCTGCGCCGCACACCGCATCCGACACACGCGCATCTGGCGCTGGCGCTGGAGTGGATCGAGCGGGCCAAGCCCAAGACCGCAGTGCTGACCAACATGCATCTGGATATGGACTATGCCACGCTCTGCGCTGAACTGCCCGCCCAAATTACGCCCGCCTTTGACGGTCGCACGCTGATCTTTGATCTGCCATGAGCGCGCTTCTCGACGTCATTTTGCCGGTCTTTCTGCTGATCGGCTTTGGCTATGCCGCCGCGCGCTTTGGTGCCTTCAGCGAGTCTAATGTCGACGGAGTCATGCGGTTTGCGCAAAGCTTTGCGCTGCCGGTGCTGCTGTTCAAATCCATCGCAGCGCTGGACCTCACTCAGGCCTATAACCCCGGCCTGATGCTGTCGTTCTACATCGGCGCGTTTGCGGGCTTTGGCTTTGCTTTCCTTGGCGCCAGATATATCTTCAAACGCTCGCTGGTCGATTGCGTCGCCATCGGCTTTGCGGGGCAGTTCTCCAACACCCTGCTTTTGGGCCTGCCGATTACCGAACGCGCCTATGGCAGCGGGGCCCTAGCGGGCAATTTCGCCATCATCTCCATTCACGCGCCGCTTTTGTATACCTTTGGCATCCTGCTGATGGAATGGGCGCGCTCGCGTGGGCATGTCAGCAACATCCCAGCACTTTTGCGCCAAGTTGGCAAAGGCGTGGTCACCCAGCCACTGGTCATCGGCATCCTCTGCGGGTTTGCGGTCAATCTTTCAGGTGTGACGATCCCCAGCTTTGCCGCCTCTGCCGTCGAGATGATGGCCCGTTCCGGCATCCCTGCGGCGCTGTTCGGGCTTGGCGGCGTACTCTGGCGGTATCGCCCCGAAGGCGACAAGGCGACCATTGCGATGGTCTGCGCCGCCTCGCTGCTGGTGCATCCGGGCGTGGCCTATGCGCTTGGCCACTTTGGCTTTGGCCTTGATACGGCATCGCTGCGCTCAACCACCATCACCGCGGCCATGGCCCCCGGTGTGAACGCCTATATGTTTGCGCATATGTATGGCGTGGGCAAACGCGTCGCGGCTTCGTCTGTGCTGATCGCCACGGCGCTGTCGATTTTCACGACTTGGGGCTGGCTGCACTTACTTCCCTAAACGGGCGTGAAAGATAAAGCCCAGAAAGTTCAGCAAGATCTGCGCCGCCAGAATGCTGGTCGATTGCGTCGGATCATAGTCCGGCGCGACCTCGACCAGATCCATGCCGACAACTTCGTGCCGTTCGGCCAGCGCCTGCAGCATCTCCAGCACTTCGTAATACAGAAATCCGCCGTGGCTGGGCGTTCCCGTCCCCGGCGCGATCGAAGGGCAAAATCCGTCGATATCCAGCGTCACATAAACCCGCGCGCCTGCGGGGATACGGCCGATCACCGCCCTCGCACCCAAAGCCCGCATCTGGCGCACCGACAGAATGTCCGACCCCATCGCGCGCGACGCTTCATAGCCTTCGCGCGCGGTGGATGACACGTTGCGAATACCCACCTGCGTCAGACCTGTGACCCAAGGCTTTTCGGCCGCGCGCCGCATCGGGCTGCCATGCCCGACCCGCACACCATGCCGCTCATCGACAAAATCCAGATGCGCGTCGATCTGCAGAATATGGATCTCGCCCTGCCCCTCAAAGGCCTCGATGATCGGAATATTCACCGAATGATCGCCGCCGATGACCACAGGCAAGGCCCCCGCCGCCAGCATCGCTTGGACGCCAGTGCGGATGTTGTCATGGCTGCGCGCGGTGTCTGTGTGAACAATATCGGCATCGCCAATATCGACGATCCGCACCCCGGCCGGCAAATAGGTGCAGTCATCCTCGTGGTCATAGGCGCCCGCGTGCCCAAAGGAAAACAGGGTCGAGGCCTCGCGGACCGAGCGCGGACCAAACCGCGCCCCGGCCCGAAACTGCGTGCCTGCATCAAAGGGCGCGCCCATCACCGCGACATCGGCGTCAATCGTGGCCCAATCTTCGACATAGGGCCGCTTGCCAAAGGTCGCGATCCCCACAAAGGGCAGGTTCAGCCGCCCTGTCTCATAGCCATGCCCTGCCATAATCGCTCCTTATGACGGGGAAATTCCGCGCAACCGCTCGGACCGCCGCCGCAGCAGTTCAATCGTTGCAAGCAGGCTGACAGAAAAAATCACAAGAATCGTCGCCACCGACAGGATCGCCGGGCTGATCGCTTCGCGAATACCGTTCCACATCTGGCGCGGAATGGTCTGCTCGTCGTTTGCCCCCACGAACAGCACGACCACCACCTCGTCAAACGAAGTGACAAAGGCAAACAGCGCGCCCGAGATCATTCCCGGCAGGATCAACGGCATGATCACCTTGAAAAAGGTCGTCGATGGTGATGCACCAAGGCTGGCGCTGGCCCGGGTCAGCGAATGGTCAAAGCCTGAAAGTGTCGCCGTGACGGTGATGATAACGAAGGGAATGCCCAAGGTCGCATGCGCAAGGATCACGCCCAGATAGGGAACGCCCCATTTGTTGATGCCGATGCTCGAGTAGAAAAAGAACAGCCCCAGCGTGATGATGATCAAAGGGACAATCATCGGCGAAATCAAAATCGCCATGATCGCGCGGCGGTATGGCATCTCGGGGCGCGACAGACCAAGGGCTGCCAAGGTGCCAAGAAAGGTTGCGGTGATCGTCGCAAAGAACCCGATAATGATCGAATTCTTCGCCGCATTCACCCAGGCGGCGTCTTTCCAAACAATGCTCCACCAAGCGGCGTCACGCGGCACATTCGTAGGCACGTTCGGGTGGGTCAGCAGCAGGTCATACCACCGCAACGAATATCCCGTCGGGTCAAACGACAGCATCTTTTGGGTAAAGGTGAAGTAGGGCTCGGCGTTGAATGACAGCGGGATCACGATCAGGATCGGCGCGATCAGAAACAGCAGGATCAGACCGCAAATCACCCGAAAGGTGTAGTGCCAGACGCGTTCCAGCGGCGAGGCGTAAATTGGAAGTGCCATCTTGTGCCCCTTAACCCAGTTTCAGTTTATCAATGCCGACCAGTTTGTCGTAGAGCCAATACAGCAACAGGATCGACGCCAGCAAAATTGTTGCCAGTGCTGCGGCAAGCGACCAGTTGTTCGATTTGGTCACATGAAATGCAATCAGGTTAGAAATCAACTGGCCCGAGGCCCCCCCCACCAAAGCGGGGGTGATGTAATAGCCGACCGACAAGATGAACACGAGCAACCCGCCCGCCCCGATTCCGGGGATCGTCTGGGGCAGATACACCCTGCGGAAAGCGGTCCAGGACGTCGCGCCAAGGCTGCGCGCCGCGCGCACATAGCTTGGCGGAATCGGCTTCATCACCGAAAACAGCGGCAGGATCATGAACGGCAGCAGGATATGGGTCATCGCAATCACCGAGCCCATCAGGTTGTTGATCATCACCAGACGCTGGTCATCCGAAATGATCCCCGTCCAGACCAGAATACTGTTGATCACACCCTGACTTTGCAACAGCACCATCCACGCCGTTGTTCGGACCAAAAGCGATGTCCAGAAGGGCAGAAGCACCATGATCATCAAAAGGCTGGAATAGCGCATCGGCAGCGACGAGAGTAAAAACGCCACCGGAAAGCCGATGATCAAGCAGATCACAGTGATCGCCGCAGAAAGCACAAAGGTGCGCACAAACAGGTTCACATAGACCCGTTCATTTTCCGGCACTTGTCGGATCGCGCCATTCGCATCACGCTCGAGGTCAATTGCGGCCAGGTAGAAATCACCGGTATAAGCGCTGCTTACACGACGCATCACCCCCCAAAGCTCGGGCGAGCCCCAGTCTTTGTCCAAGGCGACCAACGAGTCTTTGAACGGCGGTTCTAATTTCTTTGCATCGCGCCCTGCCTTGGTGAACAAGGACCGCGTGCCCGGCATTTCATAATTCACCCGCTCACCGGCAACGGCAACTGTTCTTGCAGCACCGGCAGAGACAAGGTCGTTTACAAGCGCAGTATAGGCGGCTTCATCAGGCTCGGTTCCATTCGGATGTGTCCGGAACCATTCACCGATCTGCGGCATGTTTTCCGAGAATCTCGGGTTGTAGACCGACTGATGCAACACCTGTGCAATTGGCCACGCAAACGTAATTAGAATGAAGGACAACAGCGGCAGCACCAGCATAAAGGCGCGCCACTTTGCTTTCGACTGCGCTTGGGCCAAAGCCTCCTTCAACGGTCTCCCGTCAGAGGTTTTGAGCAATTCACCTTGATCAGCAGCAAGATCGGCCATCATCCATCCTTCGATCGGTCAAAGTCGTCATAGAATTCGGGCGCGAAGTCTCCTCCGCGCCCGCGTTCAAATCAGTTCGCTGCAAGCCAGGAGTTGAAGCGATCGTTCAGCTCGCCATCATGATCAACCCAGAACTCGTAGGACGAGGCCAGCGCGTTCTTCAGGTTCTCAGCCGAGGTAGGCATATAAGGGCCCATCTCGGTCTTACCGTCGTTGAACATGCCAACCAGAGCGCCCGAAGACTTGCGTGCCGGACCATAAGAGATCCACTTGGCCTGATCGGCCAGCGCTTGGGTCGAGGTCGCGAACTTCACGAACTCCAGAGCCTGATCCTTGTTCGGTGCGCCCTTCGGAATAACGAACAGGTCATATTCGTAAACCTGACCATCCCAGACGGTGGTAAAAGGCTTGCCCTCGGACACAGCGGCCGAGAACAGACGGCCGTTATAGGCGGTGGTCATCGCGACCTCACCGTCTGCCAACAGCTGCGGCGGCTGAGCGCCAGCTTCCCACCAGATAACGTCTTTCTTGATGGTGTCGAGTTTTGCAAATGCCTCGTCAACGCCCTCTGGTGTGCCCAGTTTGGCATAAACGTCAGCCGCCGGAACGCCATCAGCCATCAACGCCATTTCGAGGTTGGCTTTGGCGCCCTTGCGCATACCGCGCTTGCCGGGGAACTTCGTGGTGTCGAAGAAATCGGCCATCGTGGTCGGCTTGTCGCCTGTGAACTTGGTGTTGTCATAGCCGTAAACGGTCGAAAACACGATCGTCGAGACTGCGCAATCGGTCACAGCGCCGGGCAGGAAGTCGTCAGCAGCAGGGGTGCCATCAGCACCAGCCGGCAGTGCGTCCATGCCGATTGGCTCGAGCATGCCTTCGTCGCAAAGACGGATCGCGTCAGCATATTCCACGTCAGCCACGTCGATCGAGACGTTGCCAGCTTCGACTTGGGTCTTGACCTGCGGCGCCGGGTTGTCCGAGTCAACCGAGATCACATTGATGCCGGTCGCGGCGGTGAAAGGCTTGTGATAGGCCTCAACCTGGCTTTTGGTGTATGCGCCACCCCATGACATCACCGTTACGTCGGCCTGTGCGGCAAACGAAACGGCGGTCAGGGCGGTAGACAGAACGAGAAGTTTCTTCATTCGGTAGCTCCCATAGTTGGTGTAGGACGATATTTCAGGCTGCGTCCTTTGCAGCCAACCCCTTGATCGGGGCATCACATAGGATCAAGCGCGCGGGCGTCTTGTGGCGCCCAACCGATCTTGATCTTTTCACCTGGGCGCAACATCCGCTGGCCCAAAGTGTTTCGCGATTTGATCACGAACTCATCCGAACCCGCCACTTTGAGACGTGTGCGGAACAGATCGCCCATGTAGATGAATTCCATCACTTCGGCGTCGATTGTATGCGCACCGGCGGGCATCATTTCGGGCTTGAATTCAACCCGCTCGGGGCGAATCGATACCAGCGTCTTGGCACCTTTTTCCGATACATTTACCGGTGTTGCGTTAATCACCTCGCCGGTGGCCAGACGCACGGTGCAGCTGTCGCCGTTGATGGATTCAATCACGCCCGGCAGCTTGTTATTCTCGCCGATGAACTGTGCGACAAAGCTGTTGTCGGGCCGCTCGTAGAGGTCTGAAGGGCTCGCCAATTGCTGGATGCGGCCATCGTTGAACACAGCAACACGGTCCGACATCGTCAGCGCTTCACCTTGGTCATGGGTCACATAGACCACGGTGATGCCAAGAGTTTCGTGCAGATGCTTGATTTCATACTGCATGTGTTCGCGCAGCTGTTTGTCCAAGGCACCCAAGGGTTCGTCCATCAACACAAGGCCGGGATCGAACACCAGCGCCCGCGCCAAGGCGATACGCTGCTGCTGTCCGCCCGAAAGCTGTGCGGGGCGACGGTTGGCAAATGCCCCCATCTGCACCATGTCCAGCGCCCGCGTCACTTTGGCATCACGTTCGGATTTACCCATCCCGCGCACTTCCAGTGGAAAGGCAAGATTCTCACCCACTGTCATGTGCGGAAACAGTGCATAGTTCTGAAACACCATCCCGATGCCCCGTTTGTGCGGCGGCACCTCGTTGATATTCACTCCATCCAGTTTGATCTGACCGTTGGTCGCCGTCTCGAAACCGGCGAGCATCATCAGGCAAGTGGTTTTGCCTGAGCCAGACGGTCCAAGCATCGTCAGAAACTCACCCTTGCCGATTGCAAGATTTAGGTCCTTTACGACAAGCTGAACCCCGTCATAGCTTTTCTGAACGTGCTCAAAAGCGACGAAAGCGTCGTTCGGGCTGGATGATACCACGCCAATCTCCCCATGTGTCCGGCAGTTTTCCTGCGCTTACTTACAGGCTAAGCATCAATCGCGCTAAACGCAATTCCTGAATTCACCCTTCGGTTTGCACGCGGAAATTGCCCATAAATTGGTCCAATTGCGCCGGAATTGACGACAAGAACGGCAGGTGAGGCACCCGTTGCGCGGCTTAGACAAACGATTTCAGCCTCGGGATTGCTGGTCAGGCCAAACGTTCAACTCATGCGGCCAAGCCAAGCCTGTTGGACATATCGCCAGAAATTCCAGTATGATTCGCGCACTTGCGATGGAATACAAGCGATCGGTAATCGCCCTCACAAAATCGCTGCCATCAATCGCTATCGGATCTCTTGCGCGAGCTACGCTCAAACGCTCCCTCGCCGGATTGGTGCGGATGAAAGGACTCGAACCTTCACTCCGATTAAAGAACAGCGACCTCAACGCTGCGCGTCTACCAATTCCGCCACATCCGCACTTAGATCCGGCTAGGATGGGCGCTATCTAGCGGCAGTTTTCCGCGATGAAAAGGGGGATTCTGCATTGGCTTGCAACTGTGCGCGCCGGCGTGGTTGCATTCAAGCCCCGCGAAGGTCATTTCTGACCCAAACAGCCAGCAAAGAGAGCAAGATGACAACCGATCCCGTCGAATGGCGCCAAATCGAAGGCCTTGCCCCCTATTCCGAGACCCTTGCGGCGATGGAGGCGCGCGTTGCCGCAATTTCGGAGGGCACAGCACCCGAGGCGATCTGGCTTTTGGAACACCCCCCCCTTTATACAGCGGGCACCTCTTCAAATGCCGCTGATTTGACCGAACCTGACCGCTTTCCGGTGCATATTGCCGGACGTGGCGGGCAATACACCTATCATGGTCCGGGGCAGCGGGTGGCCTATACCATGCTTGATCTCAACCGGCGCGGCCGGGATGTGCGACAGTTTGTGTGCGCCTTGGAAAACTGGGTGATTGCGACATTGGCCGAGTTCAACGTGCGCGGAGAACGACGCGCGGGCCGAGTCGGCGTCTGGGTGGTGCGGCCTGATCTGCCTCCGAATGCTGATGGCAGCCCGCGCGAAGACAAGATCGCGGCAATCGGGGTCAAGCTGCGCAAATGGGTCAGCTTTCATGGCATCTCGATAAACGTTGAACCTGACCTGTCGCACTTTAGTGGCATCGTGCCCTGCGGTATCCGCGAGCACGGCGTCACCAGCCTTGTCGATCTGGGCCTGCCGGTCACGCTGGCCGACCTTGACGCCGCGCTCATCGCCACCTTTCCGCGCGCCTTTCCTTGACCGCTGCGACCATCCGTCCTTTGCATCTTGCGGCTCAATAGCGCACAAAGAGTTAGAATTTTGCTGACGAAAGTGAACACCATGACCAAACTCTCGCTAATCTGTGGCCTCGCTCTGGCCGTATCCACCTCCGCCGCTTTCGCAGGGGACGCCGCCAAGGGCGAATCCGAGTTCAAGAAATGCAAAGCCTGTCATTCGATTGTGGCCGATGATGGCACCAAGATCGTCGCGGGTGGCAAAGTCGGACCCAACCTCTATGGCGTGATTGGCCGTCAAATCGGCAGCCTCGATGGGTTTGCCTATGGCGACAGCATCAAGGCGGCCGGAGCCGGCGGTGCGGTTTGGGACGAAGCGAGCCTTGCCGTATACGTGGCGGATCCGACCGCGTGGCTCAAGGAAAAGACCGGCGATGCGGGCGCGAAATCCAAGATGAGCTTCAAGCTTGCCAAGGGTGGCGAAGACGTTGCGGCCTATCTTGCTTCGGTAAAGCCCGCGCAATAATCGCGCGAATATCCCGGAACCGGCCCGTCTCTGGCGCGGCCGGTTTTTTGTTGCCCGCGGCCCAACGGCTGACCGGGACTTGCTGCGACATTGCGCCTCAAGGTGTCCAAGCTGCCGCAAATGCGCAAAAATCTTTCAAAACCAGCTGGAAAACTTGATCTGGGTCAAAGTGAGACATTGCCCTAGACCAACCCGCAATCTAAACAAGTCTTGTAACTTCGGCGTGGCGACTCCATGCACGAAATAAAATTGCAATAGAAACGGGAGATGCCAATGGCCGACGCAGCCATCCACGGCCACGACCATGACACCCGCGGGTTCTTTACCCGCTGGTTTATGTCGACGAACCACAAAGATATCGGGATTCTCTATCTCTTCACCTCGGCGCTTGTCGGCTTGGTGTCGGTGATCTTCACCGTCTACATGCGGATGGAATTGATGGAGCCGGGTGTTCAGTACATGTGCGCCGAAGGCATGCGCCTGATGGCCGATGCCACGCAGGAATGTACGCCAAACGGCCATTTGTGGAACGTCACTGTCACCGCCCACGGCATCTTGATGATGTTCTTCGTGGTTATTCCTGCGCTGTTCGGCGGCTTTGGCAACTACTTCATGCCGCTGCAGATCGGTGCGCCGGACATGGCCTTCCCGCGGATGAACAACCTGTCCTACTGGATGTATGTTGCCGGCACCTCGCTGGCGGTTCTGTCGGTGTTCTCTCCCTCCGAGGGCGGAGAGCTTGGCTCGGGCGTGGGCTGGGTGCTTTACCCGCCGCTTTCGGTCAAAGAAGGCGGCTATTCGATGGACCTCGCGATCTTCGCGGTTCACCTGTCGGGTGCCTCGTCGATCCTGGGTGCGATCAACATGATCACCACCTTCCTGAACATGCGCACGCCGGGGATGACCCTGCACAAAGTGCCGCTGTTCGGCTGGTCGATCTTTGTCACCGCTTGGCTGATCCTTTTGTCGCTGCCGGTTCTGGCGGGCGCGATCACCATGCTGCTGACCGACCGTAACTTCGGGACCACCTTCTTCGACCCCGCTGGTGGCGGCGATCCGATCCTCTACCAGCACATCCTGTGGTTCTTCGGCCATCCGGAAGTCTATATCATCGTGATCCCGGCCTTCGGCATCATCAGCCAAGTCGTCTCGACCTTCTCGAAAAAGCCGATCTTTGGCTATCTTCCGATGGTCTATGCGATGGTTGCAATCGGTGTTCTGGGCTTCGTCGTCTGGGCGCACCACATGTATACCGTGGGCATGTCCGTCACCCAGCAAAGCTACTTCATGCTGGCCACCATGGTCATCGCGGTGCCGACCGGCATCAAGATCTTCTCGTGGATTGCCACCATGTGGGGCGGGTCGATCGAGTTCAAAACCCCGATGCTCTGGGCCTTCGGTTTCTTGTTCCTCTTCACCGTCGGTGGCGTCACCGGCATCGTGCTGAGCCAAGCGCCCGTCGACCGCGCCTATCACGACACCTATTACGTCATCGCGCACTTCCACTATGTGATGTCGCTGGGCGCTGTGTTCGGCATCTTCTGCGGCATCTACTTCTGGTTCGGCAAAATGTCGGGCCGTGAATACCCTGAATGGGCAGGCAAGCTGCACTTCTGGGCGATGTTCATCGGCGCCAACCTGACCTTCTTCCCCCAGCACTTCCTGGGTCGCCAAGGCATGCCGCGCCGCTATATCGACTACCCCGAGGCCTATGCCTATTGGAACTACGTCTCGTCGATGGGTGCGTTCCTGTCGTTTGCCTCGTTCCTGTTCTTCATCGGCATCGTGTTCTATTCGCTGCGTTACGGCCGCAAAATCACGGTCAATAACTACTGGAACGAATACGCCGATACACTGGAATGGACCCTGCCTTGCCCGCCGCCTGAACACACGTTCGAGCAGCTGCCCAAGCGCGAAGACTGGGACCACGCCCGCGGCCACTAAGACCGCCGGCAAAGTCAAAAAGCCCCAGAGAAATCTGGGGCTTTTTCATATCATCGGAGGCACCATGCTAACCTTCATCGCCTTGATCCTCTGGATCACCCTACCAGCTCTGGCTGCGCTGCAACTGTGGCGCATGGGCCTGCCGCGCGCCGGCTTACTGGCCTTGGTGCTGGGCGTCGCCATCATCCTGCTTGCCGCGGCGACAGAGGCACTTGACCCGCCCACAAATCACCAAAGCCTGCTCAACCTAGGCTTTGTTTACATCGCGATCAGCGGCGCCGCATTTATAAGCTATGGTCGCAACGCGGGCTGGCAAAAGCTGGTTTTTGCTTTGGGCTTCTGGTCGGCACATATCGGTATCGGGCTACTGCTTGCGCTTGGTTCGGCCGGCAGCCTGCTACCCGGCCTTGGCCAGTCCGATCTGCCCGCTTGGGCTGGGTCTTTGCCACAACTGCACAGCGCCGCTGCGGCGCTTAGCCTTTTGGGGATCTTGACCATGACCGTGTTCGCCTTATTTGCCCTTGTGCAGGTTGTGCGGCGCAAGCCCCTGCCTTGACATCATCTGAGCCAAAGGACCGCGCTGATGCTCACGATCTGGGGCCGCAAGACTTCCTCGAATGTGCAAGCCGTGATGTGGTGCGTGGAAGAGCTTGGCCTGCCGTTTAAACGGCTTGATATCGGCCATAAATTTGGGGGCACTGACACACCCGAATTCATCGCCATGAACCCCAATCAAACTGTGCCCGTCCTGCAAGACGGCAGCCATTCTCCGCTGTGGGAAAGCGGCGCGATCCTACGATATCTTGCCACGGCTTATGCACCCGACAGCTTTTGGCCCGCCAATCTGCTGGCCCGCACCGAGGTCGACCGCTGGGCAGAATGGGCCAAGATCAACGTTGCGCTCGGGTTCACCACCCCGGTGTTCTGGCGCGTTGTGCGCACTCCTGTCGCCAATCGCGACCCCAAGGCCATCGCCGAGGCTGTCGCCGCGCTTGAGGCTAAACTGCGCATCGCCGACAAACGCCTCGGCCATCTGCGCTTTATCGCAGGCTCTGAGCTGACGCTTGCCGATATTCAATTCGGACATCTGCTCTATCGCTATTTTGAGATCGACATTGCCCGTGCAGATCTGCCCAATCTCGCGCGCTATTACCAAGACCTGACCACGCGCCCCGCGTACCAATCACATGTGATGATTTCCTACGAGGATCTGCGCGCCTAAATGCCTTATGAATGGCTCCCCCCGACGCCTGAGGAAACGCGCCTGCACCTCTGGCCCTACCGCAGCCTGCCCCGCCGCGGCATGGTCTGGTTCCTCTCGGCCACCATCATCCTGATCGCGCTGCCGCTCTTGGCGCTGATCGGCACGCTTGCGCTCTGGGGCCTGCTGCCGTTTCTGCTGGCCGCCATCGCGGGTATCTGGTGGGCGCTCAATCGCTCGTTCCGCGATGGCGAGGTACTGGAAGACCTCGCCCTCACCGCAACCGAAGTGACCCTCACCCACCATGGCCGCAAAGGCACCCAAACCTGGACAGCCAACCCCCATTGGGTCCGCGTCATCCTGTATCCTAAATCAGGCCCGGTGCCGAATTACCTCACTCTGCAAGGCGGCGAACGAGAGGTTGAACTCGGGGCGTTCCTGTCGTCGGAAGAGCGGGTAAAACTGCGCGCGGAGCTGCAAGAGGCCCTCGCCGCCCGCCGTTAGGCCAATCATTTGCCCATGACTGCGCTGCAAATTGCGGCCATAGGCTGGACTGACATCACACAAAGGGCCGCGCCATGATCTATCGCTACACAATCCTCTACGTCGCTTCCGTTCCCGAAACCCTCGCCTTCTACGAGGCAGCCTTCGGCTTTAAAACGCAGTTCCTGCACGACAGCGGCGACTATGGCGAATTGGCGACGGGCGACACCAAACTCGCCTTTTCCTCGCACGCCTTGATGGCGCAGATCGGCAAGGACGTAGCCACCAAGCCGCCCGCAAAACCTTCGTATGAACTGGCCTTTGAAACCACAGATGTCGTCAAAGCGCTCGAGCGCGCGCTGGCCGCCGGGGCCAAGCTGGTCAAGGCCGTTACCGACATGCCTTGGGGTCAAACGCTGGCCTATGTCAGCACACCCGAAGGCACGCTGGTCGAACTTTGCACCCCGACCACGCCCTGAGGCTGTAATTCTCGCGCAAATCGCGGGTGGCTGCGGGGGTCGCTCCCCCCGCCCACCGTCTCAACCAAGCTGCGCCTTGATCTGCGCACCCACCGCGCCAAAATCCATCTGGCCGGTGTATTTGCCTTTCAGAACGCCCATGACACGGCCCATGTCCTTGATACTGCTGGCGCCCGTCTCGGCAATCGCCGCAGCAATTGCCGCCTGAACCGCATCCGCGTCCATCTGCGCGGGCAGAAACTCGGAAATCACCTCGACTTCCTTCATCTCTTTGGCGTGCAACTCTGGCCGACCGCCCGCCTGATAGGCCTTGGCGCTCTCGTGGCGCTGCTTGACCATCTTGCCCAACAGCGTCAACAGATCGTCGATACCCACATCGCGGCCCTCCCCGCGTGCTGCGATCTCGTGATCTTTGATTGCAGCCGACATCATCCGCAACGTCGACAACCGCTCGGACTCTTTTGCCCGCATTGCGTCCTTGACTGCCGCCCCTAGCCGCTCACGCAACTCCATCTTTCGCACTCCTTCAAAACCCAAGCCTCATCCTATACCCGCACCAGATTTCGCGCAACCAAGCCCCCATTTGTCAACCCATTGATATGACATACAAATCCATTTCTCGCGAACCCTTGACCCTAAGCGCGCGCGCAACTAGTGTCCCCCAGATTTTGCCATTGGGAGTCGCCACCATGACCAGCTCCACCGAAACCCGTCCCACCGCCTGCATTGCGCTCTCGGATGGCTCTGTGTTCTTCGGTCGTGGCTTTGGCGCAGTTGGCGAAACGGTGGCAGAGCTGGTGTTCAACACCGCGATGACCGGCTATCAGGAAATCATGACCGACCCCTCCTACGCAAGCCAGGTCGTGACCTTTACCTTTCCCCATATCGGCAACACCGGCGTCAATATCGAAGACGACGAGACCGCCACCCCCGTCGCCGCAGGCATGGTGGTGAAATGGGACCCGACCGAGCCGTCAAACTGGCGGGCAACCGCAGACCTGCAGGCGTGGCTGGCCTCCAAAGGTCGTATTGGCATCGGTGGCATAGATACCCGGCGGCTGACTCGTGCCATCCGCCAGCAAGGCGCGCCACATGTCGCGCTCGCGCATGATCCGATGGGGAACTTTGACGTTGGCGCCCTTGTGGCCAAAGCCCGCGCCTGGGCTGGCTTAGTCGGCCTTGATCTGGCCAAAGACGTCTCCTGCAGCCAATCCTATCGCTGGGATGAAAAGACTTGGGCTTGGCCAGCTGGCTATACCAAGCGCACGGGCGACGGACTGCGCGTTGTTGCCATCGACTATGGCGCCAAGCGTAACATTTTGCGCTGCCTTGCTTCTGCAGGGTGCGACGTCACGGTCCTGCCCGCTACCGCTACTGCCGAAGACGTGCTGGCGCTGAACCCCGAAGGCGTGTTCCTGTCTAACGGCCCCGGCGACCCGGCAGCAACCGGCAGCTATGCCGTGCCCATGATCCAAGGCGTTCTGGCCGCGGACCTGCCGGTCTTCGGCATCTGCCTTGGCCATCAGATGCTGGCGCTGGCGCTTGGTGCGACCACGGTCAAGATGAACCACGGCCACCACGGCGCCAACCATCCGGTCAAGGATCTGACCACTGGGCAGGTCGAAATTACCTCGATGAACCATGGCTTTACCGTAGACAGCCAGACCCTGCCTCATGGCGTGTCAGAGACGCATGTGTCGTTATTTGACGGCTCGAACTGTGGCATCGCGGTGGATGGCAAGCCAGTGTTTTCGGTGCAATACCACCCCGAAGCCTCGCCCGGACCGCAAGACAGCTACTATCTGTTTGACCGGTTTGCCGAGGCAATGCGCGCTCGCCGCGCCTGACATCGAAAGATCGTTAACCAAGCTTTAACCCTTCGGACGCAAAGTGATCTCACTGTCCGGAGGCACGATGTCGTTAATTCCTTTGCGCCCTTTCCAAGGCATCTCTCTTGCTGCGTCCGTGCCAGAGGGCGATGCGAGCCTGCGACCTTCGGCGCAAAGCTTTGCCACAGTGCTGCTGCAAGAACAGATGGTGGCACCGCACCAATTGGTGCAAGCGCTGTCGCAGCATCGCTTGCGGCGCCGGCATCTGGCAGACATCCTTTTGGCGCAGGGTGTTATCTCGGCCGAGGCACTTTACGACGCGATGGGCCGGCATTGGTCCGTGGGTGTCGCGAATTTTGCAGCAGACCCCCCGGACCCGCGACTGACCCGGCGGGTCAACCATGTCACTACGCTGCGCGACGGGTATATGCCTTGGCGCAAGACCGGAAATGTCACTGTGATTGCCACGGCCTATCCAGACGAATTCCACCGCCACAAGGCCTGGTTGGAAGACGTGTTTGGCCCGGTTGCCATGGCCGTAGCGCCCTTGCGCGAGATCGAGGCAGCCATGCTTTCGATTCACGGCCAGCAACTTGCCTTCGCAGCAGAAAATCGTGTGGATGCCAGCGAAAGCTGCCGCAGCTACAGTGCTCGCAGCCTGCGGTTTCGGGTCGCGGTTCTGATAGGTTATGCCGTCACCCTCGCGCTTGTTGCCCCGCTTGGAATGCTGGGATTGCTGTTTGGTGTGGCTTTCGCTGCGGTGCTCGCCGCCAATCTGCTAAAGCTCGCAGCCCTGCTGATGCGGCCCGCACCGATCATGGCAGAAACGGCGGCCGTGCACATCGCACATCTGCCAATCGTGTCGATCATGGTCGCCCTATACCGCGAAGACAACATCGCGCCTCGGCTGGCAAAACGACTTGATAAACTGAATTACCCTAGGGAATTATTAGATATTCTTCTGATTGTTGAGGCAGATGACCATCTGACTCGTGACGCACTTGCCCGCACCGATCTGCCAGGGTGGATGCAGGTGATCGTAGTGCCGCGCGGCTCGGTTAAGACCAAGCCACGCGCGCTGAACTACGCGCTGGATCATTGCCGCGGTTCAATCGTTGGTATCTATGACGCCGAGGACGCACCCGAAGCTGACCAGATTACCAAAGTTGTGAACCGCTTTTATGAGCGGGGTCCCGAGGTTGCCTGCCTTCAGGGCAAGCTCGACTACTACAACCCACGAAGCAATTGGCTGGCGCGCTGTTTCACCATCGAATACGCCGCTTGGTTTCGTTTGTTTCTGCCGGGGATAGAGCGGCTTGGGCTGGCCATTCCGCTTGGCGGCACAACGGTATTCTTTCGCCGTCGTGCGCTTGAAGAATTAGGCGGTTGGGATGCGCAGAACGTCACGGAGGACGCGGATCTGGGCATGCGCATATATCGCCACGGTTTTCGGACAGAGTTGATCGACACCACCACTTTCGAAGAGGCCAATTGCCGCGCGCTGCCTTGGGTCAAACAACGCTCGCGCTGGATCAAGGGCTATATAATGACCTACCTCACCCACATGCGTGACCCTGCACTGCTCTGGCGTCAATTGGGCACACGCCGTTTCATCGGGTTTCAGATGCAATTTCTCTGCAGCACATTGCAAACGCTTTCTGCCCCCCTGATCTGGAGCCTCTGGCTCGTGCCTTTCGGGGTAACCCACCCGATTGTGGCGGCACTTCCGCCAGCGCTGTTCAACACGATTTGGGTTATGATGTTCCTGATCATGGTCTTGGTAATTGGGTTTGACATCAAGGGGATGCGAAAAACTGGCCACGGGCTGAATCCGCTCTGGGCCTGCACTCTGATTCTCTACCAACCCCTTGCTACCCTTGCTGCCTACAAGGCGATCTGGGAGCTGCTGACCAAACCCTTTTACTGGGATAAAACCAGCCACGGGCATTTCGATCTTTAACGGGTTTTCAATTCGCCCGCATCCACCCGCAGGCGCGTTTCGAAGGCCTTGGATATATGCGATTTCAACGCGTGATAAGCCGCATCGCCATCATGGGCCTCAATGGCCCGCACGATCAAATCGTGCTCTGCCAGAGCAACTTCGTCGCGTCCCTCGGCGGCAAAAGTTGTGTTTGCCATCAGTGCCATTGAGCGGTGCACCAAATCCAGCTGCTGCACCAAAAAGCGGTTATGGCTGGCCAGATGGATCAGACGGTGAAAGCGTTTGTTGGCGCGGCTTAGCAGGCGGGGGTCGCCCCCCAGCAGTACGCGATCATCCTCGACCATGCCGCGCAGCACCTTAATTTCCTCGTCAGAAGCATGTCGCGCCGCCAGTCGGGCTGCCAACCCCTCAAGCTCGGTCCGCACGACGTAGAGTTCGGCCAGCTGGTTGTGGTCCAGTGAGGCGACGATCAAGCTGCGCCCGTCCCGCGTCAGCATGCCTTGCGTTTCAAGCCGTTGCAGCGCCTCGCGCACAGGGGTGCGCGACACGCCCATCCCTTCGGCCAGTTCACTTTCCACCAACCGGTCCCCCGGTTTGTAAGTGCCGCCCTCAATCGCCTCGAGGATCAACGTATAGGCATCTTTTTGCACGCAAAGCCCTCCACTCTGCCCCGACACTACCCCGCTGCCGTGCAGGATCAAGCAGATTGCCGACCGAACGGCATCGCGCTATCTGTGATCCATGGAAAAACAGCATTTCTCTCACGTCTCTGCTTGGGTCTTTGACCTCGACAACACGCTCTATCCACCCCAGTTCCGCCTGTTCGATCAGATCGAGGTGCGCATGACCGCTTGGGTTATGCAGGCTCTGCAGGTTGGCAAGACCGAAGCAGACCGACTGCGACAGCACTATTGGGACACCTATGGCACCACGCTGGCCGGGCTGATGCGCGAGCATGACGTTGACCCGGGTCCTTATCTGACCGATGTCCATGACATTGATTTCACGGTGCTTCCTCGCGACCCTGACCTTGCGGCACGCATTCGGGATCTGCCCGGCCGACGCATCGTCTATACGAATGCTTGCCAGCCTT
The DNA here is from genome assembly GCA_024642045.1 of Pseudorhodobacter sp. Classification (GTDB taxonomy): domain Bacteria; phylum Pseudomonadota; class Alphaproteobacteria; order Rhodobacterales; family Rhodobacteraceae; genus Cypionkella. The sequence goes on from JAHEBX010000002.1 coordinate 29,250, forward strand.
ATGCGTACCGCGTGCTCGAGGCCCGAGGGCTGAGCGGCCTTTTTGACGCCGTCTACGGGGTCGAGCATGCGGGGTTTCGTCCTAAACCCGAGCCCGAAGCTTTTCAGACGATCTTTACGCAGGACGGGCTCAACCCTGCCACCGCTGCGATGTTCGAGGATGATCCGCGCAACCTTGCAGCGCCGCACGCGATGGGCATGCGCACCGTCCATGTCGCCCCCAAACCGCTTCAGGCGCGGCATATTCATCACCATACCGATGATTTGGCAAAGTTTTTAGCAAAGCTGATCTGATCTGCGACACCTCACCGCGTCGCAATTCTTGTTCAAAGTTGTATCTATCACTCACCTTTACAGGAGTGTCCGATGTCTTTGACAGCCCAAGCCCAGCCGTCGCGTTTTGATCGCATCTTGTCCGCTACACCGATCTTTGGTCCACTTGCCCGCGCGATCGGCAAGGACATCAACCTGATTTATTACCTCTTGGTGATCGCTGTCACGGCGCTTGTGCTTGCCATCAAAGCCTTTGGCATCGCGGCCTTGGTAATGACCTATCTGGCGTTGATCCCGCTGATCTTTTTGTTCTTTATCGTGATCACCCTGCCCTGAGCCGCGCTGCTTTGTCGCTTCGCTTTCGCCCCTTGACACGCTAGTTTAGGGTCAAAGGGAGCGATCATGCGTATATCCACCGATATCCTGATTTCTGGCGGCGGCGTGGCGGGGCTAACCGCGGCGGCGGCCTTTGGCACCGCGGGATTTAGTGTCATCTGCGCCGACCCCACTCCGCCTGTCACCTCGCCCGAGGCTGCGGGCGCCGATCTGCGCACGACTGCCTTTTTGCAGCCTTCGGTTTCGGTTCTGGACGACGCGGGTCTCTGGCAAAGGCTGCAACCCTACGCCGCACCGCTGCAAATCATGCGTATCATCGACGCAGGGGGACCCGAAGTCGAGCCCCGCGTGATCAAAGATTTCGATGCCGCCGAGATTTCGGATCAGCCCTTTGGCTGGAACCTGCCCAACTGGCTGTTACGGCGCGAGATGCTGGCCCGGCTGGTCGAACTGCCAAATGTGACGTTCCTCTCGGGCATCGCGACCAAGGCGCTGATGACCCGCCAATCCGAGGCGCTCGTGACCCTGTCCGATGGTCGCAAGGTCGCGGCCCGGCTGTTAATTGCGGCAGACGGGCGCGATTCCACGATGCGCGAGGCGCTTGAAATTCCCGTGAAAACAACCCGCTACGGGCAAAAAGCCCTGGTCTTTGCGGTCACTCACCCGATCCCGCATCAAAATGTCTCGACCGAAGTGCATCGCTCTGGCGGCCCCTTCACGCTTGTGCCTCTGCCCGATCGTGACGGCACGCCCTGTTCCGCCGTAGTCTGGATGGAAGCCGGACCAGAGGTTGTGCGCCTGGCGGCCATGCCCGTGGCCGAGTTTGAGGCAGCGGCTAGCCTGCGTTCGTGCCACATCCTCGGGCCGCTGACACTCGCCAGCCCGCGTTCGATATGGCCCATTGTCACCCAGATAGCCGCGCGAATGTCGGGCGAACGTACCGCGCTTCTGGCCGAGGCCGCGCATGTCGTACCGCCCATTGGCGCACAGGGGTTGAACATGAGCCTTGCCGATCTGGCCTGCCTGCTGGAGCTTGCATGGGCGGATCGCGAGGGTCTTGGAAACGCAAAGATGCTTGATGCCTATCACAAACGGCGACATTTGGACGTGCAGGCACGGGTGGCGGGTATAGACGCGCTCAACCGTGCCTCGATGCTGCAAGGTCAGGGGCTGCGCGATCTGCGTGCAGGCGCCTTGAATGCGCTGTATAGTCTTGCCCCACTTCGCAAAACGCTCATGCAAGCAGGGCTGGGTATCCGGTAAACTGGTGCCCAGTTGTGCAGGTTAGTGCCCGTAAGAACTCGCCTACAAGAGTGCATCCACACCGCGCCGCAGCCGCGCCACCGTGGCGTCTACATCGGCCAACTTGTCCAGCCCGAACAGACCCAGCCGAAAGGTGCGAAATTCCGCCCCCTCGCCAATCTGCAACGGCACCCCCGCCGCGATCTGCATCCCCAGCTCGCGAAACTTCGAACCGTTCTGAATCGCCGGATCCTCGGTAAAGCTCACCACCACCCCCGGCGCGGTGAACCCCTCCGCCGCCACCGAGACAACCCCGCGCGCGGCCAGCAGCCCCCGCACAGCCCGCCCCAAGGCCCATTGCGCGGCCTTGGCTTCGGCAAATCCCATCGCCTTGGTTTCCACCATGGCATCGCGGAAGCCCACAATCGCATCGGTCGGCATCGTGGCATGATAGGCATGCCCACCGCCCTCATAGGCCGCCATGATCGCGCGCCATTTCTTCAGATCAATCGCAAAGCTGTTCGACGTGGTCGCCTCCAGACGCGCCTCTGCAAGCGGGCTCATCACCACGATCCCCACCGCGGGAGAGGCCGACCAACCCTTTTGCGGCGCCGAGATCAGCACATCAACACCCGTGGCCGCCATATCGACCCAAATGCAGCCGCTGGCGATGCAATCCAGCACCATCAGCGCGCCCACCTCATGCGCCGCCGCAGCCATCGCCGCGATATAATCGTCAGGCAGGATGATCCCGCTCGACGTTTCCACATGCGGTGCAAACACGGCGTCAGGCTTCACTTCGCGGATTTTCGCGCAAACCTCGTCAATCGGCGGCGGCGCAAATGGCGCTTTCGCCCCGTTTCCGCTGGCCCGCGCCATCACGACGCTGGTCGATTGCGCAAATCCACCCGCTTCGAAAATTTGCGTCCAGCGATAGGAAAACCAACCGTTGCGCACAATCAGCGCCGAGCCCTGTCCGAACTGCCGCGCCACGGCCTCCATCGCATAGGTGCCGCCCCCCGGAACCAGCGCGACAGCCGAACCGTTGTAGACCTCTTTCAGCAGGCCCGAAATCTCGCGCATCACGCCCTGAAACTTGGCCGACATATGGTTCAGTGATCGGTCGGTGAACACCACCGAGAATTCTTCCAGTCCATCAGGATCGACATGCGTATGCGGCAATTTCATCGGCAATTCCTCCATTTCAGGTCACTCTACCTCAGTCAGCCTCCCCGAAACCAGCCCTCATCCTTGCGTTTTAAACGTCGGCGGCGCCTAACCCAAAGGCCCCGCGCGGCGTTCCTCGGTCAGCAAGACATTTGCCTCCACCTGTCCGACCCCCGGCAAGGTCATCACCCGCCGCCGCAGGACGCGTTCGAAATCGGCGATGTCGCGCGCCACCACCCGCAATCGGTAATCGAACAACCCAAGCACATGCTGGACCACTTGCACTTCGGGAATGGCCTGCACCGCGCGCTCGAAATCCTCCAGCGAGACACGGCCCTTGGTGGCCAGTTTCACCCCCAGAAACACCGTCACCCCAAACCCCAACGCAGCGCGATCCACGTCGACCCTTGCACCAGCAATCACGCCTGCGTCTTCCAACCGCTTGATTTTGCGCCAAGCGGCGGGCTGGCTGATCCCCAGCCGCCGCCCCAATTCTCCGGCAGAAACAGTCGCATCAGCGGCCAATGCGCGCAAAATGGCGCGGTCCAGATCGTCCAGATCAATCACAGCGGCAACCCCTCGCCCTCTTTGATCGTCGCGATCAGCATCAGCGCATCCAGTTCCGAAATATGCGGCAGAGCCAGAATCCTCTGCCGATAGACCTCTTGATAATGCGCCATATCCCGCGCGATCACGTTCAGTCGCACATCGACGCGCCCCAGAAACGTCTCGATCCCCAGAACCTCGGGCACCTCGCGCGCCGCCGCGATAAATTCGTCAAAAGCGCGCGGATCGGTCTTGTCCAAGGTAAACCGCAGCGAGACTTCGACCTCATACCCCAGCTTTTTCCAGTCTATCACGGCGCGGGCTGGTGCAATCACGCGGGCTTCGGTCATCCGCTCCAGCCGCCGCCACAGCGTCGCCTGCGTCACGCCTGCTCGCAGGGCAAGCTCGGCGCGCGGTAACGCTGGCTCGGCAAGGTGGTGGCGCAAAATTCGACGGTCGGCGTCATCAAGCTGCATGAATTATCCGCAATATTGTGTTTTCTAGAATGATCTTTCCGATATTTCGGTAAAATAGTCAAACAATGCAGCCAGAACATCGCTAAAACTCCTATGCTGCCGCCATCAAACAGCAAAGGAGCGCCCCATGCGCGTTTATTACGATCGTGACTGCGACATCAACCTGATCAAGGATAAGAAAGTCGCCATCCTCGGCTATGGCAGCCAAGGCCACGCCCACGCGCTGAACCTGCGCGATTCGGGTGCCAAGAACCTTGTCGTGGCCCTGCGCGAAGGCTCGCCTTCCGCGAAAAAGGCCGAAGGCGAAGGCCTCAAGGTCATGGGCATTGCCGAAGCCGCCGCTTGGGCCGACCTGATCATGTTCACCATGCCCGACGAATTGCAGGCTGCGACCTATAAGCAATACGTGCATGACAACATTCGTGACGGCGCTGCGATTGCCTTTGCGCACGGGTTGAACATCCACTTCGGCCTCATTGAGACCAAACCCGGCGTTGACGTCATCATGATGGCCCCCAAGGGCCCCGGCCACACCGTGCGCGGCGAATACACCAAGGGCGGCGGCGTGCCCTGCCTCGTGGCGGTGCATCAGGACGCAACCGGCAAGGCGATGGAAATCGGCCTCAGCTATTGCTCGGGCATCGGTGGCGGTCGGTCCGGCATCATCGAGACCAACTTCCGTCAGGAATGTGAAACCGACCTCTTCGGTGAACAAGCCGTTCTCTGCGGCGGTCTGGTCGAGTTGATCCGCATGGGCTTTGAGACGCTGGTTGAGGCTGGCTACGAGCCGGAAATGGCTTACTTCGAGTGCCTGCACGAAGTGAAACTGATCGTCGATCTGATCTATGAAGGCGGTATTGCCAACATGGATTACTCGATCTCGAACACCGCCGAATACGGCCAATATGTCTCGGGCCCACGGATTCTGCCGTATGATGAGACCAAGGCCCGCATGAAAGCCGTGCTCTCCGACATCCAATCCGGCAAGTTCGTCCGCGATTTCATGCTGGAAAACGCCGTGGGACAGCCGACGATCAAGGCATCGCGCCGCTCGAACGACGAACACCAGATCGAATTGGTCGGCAAAAAGCTGCGCGACATGATGCCTTGGATCTCCAAAGGTAAAATGGTCGACAAGGCCCGCAACTAAGGGCGCCCGAGGACCAAGGGGGCGGTGACGCAAACCCTCACGTGACGAAAAGGCCAGGGGAAATCTCTGGCCTTTTCTATTTGCATTAGCCGCCATAGGCTCGCGTCATATCAGCGCGAAGGAGCAACCAGATGGCGGGTCGTTTGCAGGGCAAGGTCGCCTTGATCACGGGCGGGGCGACGGGAATGGGGGGTGCGGCCTCGCGGCTGTTTGCGGCCGAGGGGGCCAAGGTGGGGATCCTTGATCACAACCTTGCCGCAGCTGAAGAAACCGCAACGGCGATCATTGCGGCAGGCGGGCAGGCTGTGGCCGTGCGGGCGGATGTGTCGAACGCGGGCGACGTGACGGCGGCCGTTGCGGCCGTGACCGCGGCCTTTGGCGCGATCACGGTGCTGTTCAATCACGCGGGCACCATTGTCATCAAACCCTTTCTGGACACCACCGAAGAGGAATGGGACTGGCTGCACGCCGTCAACGTCAAGGGGATGTTCCTGACCACCAAGGCGGTGCTGCCCCAGATGATTGCGGCGGGCGGCGGGTCGATTGTTTGCACCTCGTCGATCTCGGCAGTGGCGGGCACGCCGATGGAGGTGCTTTATGACACGACCAAGGGCGCTGTGCATATGTTTGCGCGCGCCATCGCGGTCGAGTTTCGCGATAAGGGCATCCGCTGCAATGCCGTCTGCCCGGGTTTTATCGAAACCCCGCACGGTCTGCGCGAGGTGCGCGATCTGCAAGCCCTTGGCGTCGATGTCTCCGAGGCCGCGATCAAAGCGGCTCAGGGCAGGATCGGCAAGCCCGAAGAGGTCGCCTCGGCGGCGCTGTTTCTCGCCTCGGACGAAGCAAGCTTTGTCAACGGCACGCATCTGTTCGTCGACAACGCCTTTACGGCGATCTGATCGCAGTTGTGGCTACCACTGACGCGGTTTGCTCAGGTGATCCTGAGGCTGATCAAGGCGGGTGATCTGGTCGTGCAAGGCCTGCAAATGGGCCAGGTCCTCGGGCAAATGCAGCGCCGCTTTTGCCAGATGCAAAGCGCGCTCTGACTGCATTCTTGCGACAGTGCCAAAGGTCGTGGCGTCGATCTGTACCAAGGCCAACAGCGTTTTTTGCAGCCGCATCTGTACTTCGATCAACCCGGCACCATCGCGGGCGATCGTTGCGAAGGCGTCGGTGAGCAAATCATGCAATGACAGGCCCGGAACCCATATCTGATCCAAGGCCGGCGGCGTATCGCTGTTTTTCCAATGGGTCAGGTTGCGCAGCTGACGCCCCAGCACATCAATCGCGGTGCCGGGATCATTCACCGCAGGCGACAGCGCGCGCGACGCAATTTCAGACAGAACGATGATGCCAAAGCGCGGATCCTGTTCATAACTGCGCAACTCGGCGATCTCGAAAGCACCGCGGATTTCATCGGCAATCTCTTCAGTCATCGCCTTTGCAAGCAGAATACGGGCAATAACGCTGCCGCGATGCACAAAGCCCCCGGGCAAGACCTGCACGGCGATCTGCGACTCTGATCGCAGCGCCATTTTTTGCAATGCGCTTGTATTGATCATCTGGATGTAGCCCGTTTCGTGCGCAAGGACCGCAGCCCCCGAAAGCTCGAATTCTGCCATACTGGACGGGTCAAGCCGATGCCCGCCCAGATAGGGGTTCTTCATCCTCCCGATCATCGCTTTTGCCGCAGCCTCTTCGACCCGCGAAATGGTGTCCGACAAGCGCCCGTAATCGGTCATGTGCACGATCCAACGCAGCAGGCTGCCCACAATCAGTGCGATAACCACCAACGTCGCGGCAAACAGGATCACCCGGCCACCCTGTTGATAGATCCCCGATTGCAGGCCGATAATGCCGACAAGGCTGAACAGAAACCCGCCCAGAAAGCTGGCCAGCACATGTTGGGTTGTGCGGTCGTCCTTGAGCAGTTGCGTCGCGCGCGGCGTGGCCCCGGTCGCGGCGGCGGCAAAGGCGCCCAGCATGATCGACAGCGAAAACGTCGTCACGGCCAGCATGGAAGACGCAAGAATGTTCAGAATTGTGCCGACAGAACCCGCCCCAAGCCGGGAGGACCAATCGGTGGACACATAATCGCCCAACACCGCAGAAACCAGAGAGGTGCCAATTGCCAGCACGCCATAGAGCGACACCGGAAACCAGATCTGGCGACGCAGGCGCCCGAGTATCCATTGCCATTTGGTCAGCAAGGCCGGCCCTTTCGCAGTTTGGGGATCATGCGGATGGCTCCAGCCTAGCGCATTCCCCGCTGGCGGCTAGACCGCCGATTGCACCGCGCCCACGATTTCGTCGACAACATGGCGCAGCATGGCCTCATCTTCGCACTCGGCCATCACCCGGATCAGGGGTTCGGTGCCCGACTTGCGAATCAAGATACGACCCTTGCCGGCAATCGCCTCGGTCTTTGCCGCGATTACCGCGCGGACGGCTTCGGACTTCAACGGCTCTTTTCCCGCAGCGTAGCGCACATTTTTCAGCATTTGCGGCACGGTTTCAAACTGACGGATCAATTCGCTGGCCGCACGGCCCGAACGCGCCATCTCAGCCAGAAACTGCAAGCCCGCAATCAGGCCGTCGCCCGTGGTCGCATAGTCGGTCATCACGATATGGCCCGACTGCTCGCCGCCCAGATTGAAGCCACCACGCCGCATTGCCTCGACGACATATCGGTCACCCACCGCTGTGCGCTCCAAGCGCAGTCCGCGCCCGGTCAGGAACCGTTCCAGCCCAAGGTTTGACATCACGGTGGCCACCAGCGTCCCGCCGCGCAGGCGCCCCTCGTCTGCCCAGCGCGCGGCAAGCATCGCCATGATCTGATCGCCGTCCGCAACATGACCGGTTTCATCCAAGATCATCACGCGATCCGCGTCACCGTCCAGACTGATCCCCACATGTGCGCCATGCGCCACCACGGCCTCGGCGGCGGTCTGAGTATGGGTCGATCCGCAGCGTTCGTTGATATTCTTGCCATTGGGCGAAACGCCGATCGGGATCACCTCGGCGCCAAGTTCCCACAGCACTTCGGGTGCGGCCTTATAGGCGGCACCATTGGCGCAATCGATCACCACCTTGAGCCCATCCAGCCGCAAGCCTTGGGGAAAGGTGGTCTTGGCGTATTCCTCATACCGGCCCAGCGCGTCTTCGATCCGCTTGGCGCGGCCGATATTTTGTGCCTGTGCCAACTGGATCTCACCTGCCACCGTCGCCTCGATCTCGGTCTCGGCCGCATCCGACAGCTTGAACCCATCGGGGCCAAAGAACTTGATGCCGTTGTCCTGATGCGGGTTATGGCTCGCGGAAATCATCACCCCCAGATCAGCGCGCATGCTGCGGGTCAGAAAACCGACCGCAGGCGTTGGCACGGGCCCAAGCAAAAGCACGTTCATACCCGTGCTGGTCAGCCCCGCAGTCAATGCGTTTTCCAGCATGTAGCCAGACAGCCGCGTGTCCTTGCCGATCACCACCCGATGGGCAGTCGAGCCATCGCGGCGGAAATAGCGCCCTGCCGCTGCCCCCAGCTTCAACGCCATCTCAGCGGTCATCGGATAGACGTTGGCGGTGCCACGCACCCCGTCAGTGCCAAACAGCTTGCGGGTCATTGTGCCACTCCTGAAGTTGAGGCCTGCCAGAGCGACAGCGCCTGACGGGTTTCCGCCACGTCATGCACGCGAATCATCTGCATCCCCTGCGCCACACCGGCAAGGGCGACAGCAAGACTGCCGGGCAAACGCTTTTGCGCATCGGATTCCGAACTAAGCGTGCCGATAAAGCGCTTGCGTGAGGCGCCCAGCAAAACCGGCACGCCGAGATTGTGAAACAACGACAGGCGCGACAGCAAGGCCAGATTGTGCTGCAAGGTCTTGCCAAAGCCGATGCCAGGATCAACCGCCAGCCTGTCGCGCGCGATCCCTGCAGCCTCGGCGACAGCCAGACGTTCCGACAACGCATCGTAAACGTCGAGCAGCACATCATCGTATTCGGGATCGTCCTGCATCGTTGCAGGCGTCGCAATCGAGTGCATCAGGATCACCGGCGCGCGCAACTGAGATGCCACATCTGCCATCTTCGGGTCGAAGCGCAACGCGGTCACATCGTTCAGAATACTCGCCCCCGCCGCAAAGGCTGCCTCTGCAACGCCTGCCTTGCGCGTGTCGATTGACACCGGAATGTCCAGCCCCGCCGCGCGCAGCGCTGCAATCACGGGTGCGGTACGGGCAATCTCTTCGGGCTGCGCGACCTCGGCCGCACCTGGCCGTGTGCTTTCGCCCCCGATATCCAGAATGTCAGCCCCTGCCGCCATCACCCGCGCTTGCATCAGCGCGGCCTCGGGCTTCAGAAACAGCCCACCATCCGAAAAACTGTCAGGCGTCACGTTCAGGATGCCCATGATGCGGACACGGTCCATACTCAGGCCCCCAAAAGCGGGACGCTGCACTGACAGCCTGTCACGCGTCTCGGCGTCCAGATCGGCCACGGGCACGATGCGGGGCGGTGCATCACGCTCCAGCACTTCAGCGTGGGAAAACCATGCCCAACCACCTGCCAAGGGCAAAGCCCCGGCAGGGCGCGCAGGGTCATTCATGGCGATGGGGCGAACATAAATCATCTCTGACAGGTAAATCCATGCGGCTGCTGTCGCAAGGGGGAAGGTTCAGGCCGGAACGACAGGCACGCGGCTTCCCGCTGGCAATGTTACAGGGCCGTGAACCAGCAAGCGATCTGCAGCCAAGACTTCGGCCAGCCAAAGCGCAAGCGCCACAGGCTCGCGGCTGTGCGGGCCGTCGACCGCGTCCAGCACCAGCTTGGAAGGCGCCCAGACCACCATCTGCCCCCGCTTGATCGCCCAATCAATCTCGGTCCGGGTCTGCATGACGACGCAGCGCGGGTCGCGTGCGGCCAGAACCCACGCGTTCTGTTCGATGGCCAAAAGATCGACACGGCGCTGGGTGGGGCGGTGGCCGGTTTGCGGTTGCGCCAGATCCGGCAACCCAACCGTCAGGATCACCGGACGTCCCTCGGCTTGCCAGCCATCCAGTCGCTGCGCAAGATCCGGCGCCGCAATCGTCGCGTTATCCAGATAAACAAGCAGCGGATGCACCGAGGCTTCCTCGCCATCCTGCCCCAACACCTTGACCGCCATTTCGGCCCGGCTGCGCACGATCTCGACGCCCAGCTTGAAAGGACCGATGTCCAGCTTTTCGATGCGGACGAACACGCGCATCGCCTGCGGCTCGGTCAAGATACGTTCAGCCAGACGCTCGGCCAAGGTTTCAAGCAGGTTCAGGCGCTCGGCTGCAAGCTCGCTGGCGACAGCTTCGGTCAATCGGTCATAAGAAAGAATACGATCGACGTCGTCATTCAGCGGCTGCGGGGCGGGACGCACTTCAACCACGATGTTGAACATCACCCGCTGTTGATGCCCGCGCTCTTTCTGAAACGCGCCGATATCGACCTCGACAATGTGGTCGCGCAAGGAAATCCGGTCACGGGGGGCTGCCCCGGCAGAGGCAATGGAACGCTCTTCAGGATGGGCAAAGGCAAGCGTCACGTCGGATGTCATGGGCCCCTCGAGCGGCAATGAGATTGGACGTAGCCTATAGGCTGCGCACCCTAGCCCCTAGTCCGAACCCGACAGGGAACGCAAGGGCTGCGACTCTAGCGCATCCGATAAAACAGATGCGCGCCGATCGACGCGGTTTTGGCAAAACGATGCGACCAACTGGGATTGACCGCCCGCGTGTGGAAATGCGTGGCCCCTGCGGTAAGCGCGCGCGGTGCGCCATCCATCATCACCCGTGCAATCCGGCCCGCAAGGTCCGCGGCCCCAGGATTGCCCATCACGTCGCGATTGCCGTCGCAAGTATAGGAAAACTGACACGCGCCTTTTCCACCCTGCTTGACCACACCACAGATCGAGCGCGGATAGACCCCGCTGTCAACCCGGTTCAAGATCACTTCGGCCACAGCGAACTGCCCCTTGACGCCTTCGCCGCGCGCCTCGAAATACAAGGCCGTGCGCAGGCAGTCCCATTGGGCATCGCCCTGCGGCGCGGGCAGGCTCTCAAGCCAGTCTTTCGAGTATTGGACCAGCACCGGATTTTGGGTAGCAGGTTTCACCACGCCATAAGTCGATGTGATGTTCGAAGCGTTCGCTTTGGTGGCCGTGACCTGCGGGCCCTCCACCAGTTTTTGAATTCGTCCTGCAGGCAATGCGCCCACCGCCTGATGCTCTGCACCAAACAGGGTTGCGAACTGACTGCTCATCAACGACGTCGGATCGTTGGAATGGCTCACCGTAACGTCGGCGAAGGCCGCCCCACTTTGGGCAAACATCGCCGCCACGGCGAAAGCCCATGCTAGGTGCAAGCGCATATCTGATAGCCCCGGTCTATTTCAGCAGCGTTGCGATTAAGAGTCCCCACGCAACAGTCGCTGGGCGTAGCCAATGAATCCCAATCGGTCTACCCGAGCACCCGATTCGCCCCCGAAAAGTGTAAAAAATGAGCGGAAACCTGCCTACAACTTACAGTAAAGTCTAAAGATGTTTCCGTAAATATCTGAAACTAAATAATTAAATTCAAATCATGCAGCGCGAGGTGCGCAGCAGCCAAACGCGCCAAAGGCACGCGATACGGCGAGCATGAGACGTAATCAAAGCCAGCCTTGCGGCAAAAGGCAATCGATTCGGGGTTGCCGCCGTGCTCGCCACAGATCGAAACCGTCAGATTTGGTCGCGTTTTGCGCCCCCGTTCAGCCCCGATCAACAGCAGTTCTCCGACTCCATCGACATCCAGAACGTGAAACGGGTCCTCGGGGAAGACGCCTTGTTGTACATATGTATTCATGAATCGGCCCGCGTCGTCGCGTGACAGACCATAGGTCATCTGCGTCAGGTCGTTGGTGCCGAACGACAGAAACGAGGCATGCTGCGCGATGTCGCCGGCGCGCAAAGCGGCGCGCGGCGTCTCCACCATGACCCCAAGTTTGAAGTCAAAGCCGACGCCGCTCTTGACGCGGACAGAGGCTGCAACCGCGTCAATATGGGTCTTGACAAGCTCGACCTCTCGCTTCGCCGAGACCAGCGGGATCATAATTTCGGGCACCACGGGCGTGCCCTTGCGCGCCAGCACCACCGTCGCCTCAAAAATCGCCTGCGCCTGCATCGCATAGATTTCGGGCAAAACCACGCCAAGCCGCACCCCTCGCATCCCCAACATCGGGTTAAACTCGGCCAAGGCCTCGGCACGACGCATCACCTCGGACAGAGGACGGTCCAGCGCTTCGGCCAGCTCGCGCAGACCCTCACGGCTGTGCGGCAGAAACTCGTGCAGCGGCGGATCAAACAACCGGATGCAAACCGGCAGCCCCGCCATGATCTCGAACAGCTGCACAAAGTCAGCCCGTTGCATCGGCAAAAGCCTTGCCAGTGCGGCAGCACGGTCCGTCGGCGTATCAGCGAAAATCATTTCACGCATCACAACGAGGCGGTCTTCTTCAAAGAACATATGCTCGGTGCGGCACAACCCGATGCCCTGTGCCTCGAAACTGCGCGCTGTGGCGGCGTCGGCTGGCGTATCGGCATTGGCTCGGATGCCAATATCGCGCACGTTGTCGGCCCAGCCGAGCAGCTTACGAAACGCATCATCAAGGGCCGGCGCAAGCATTTCCGCTGCCCCTGACAAGACCTCGCCCATGGTTCCGTCAATCGTGATCAGATCGCCTTCGACAAACACGCGGCCGTCGGCGGAGATCAAGCGCTTATCCTTGGCGTCAAGTCGCATACCCGAGGCGCCCACCACGCAAGGCACACCCAAGCCGCGGGCGATCACAGCCGCGTGCGAGGTCACGCCGCCCCGTTCGGTCAGCACGCCCACAGCGGCATGCATGCCACGAATATCCTCGGGCGCCGTTTCGCGCCGCACCATGATGCAGGGCTCGCCGCGGGCGGCAGAGGCCTGCGCGGCCTGACTGGAAAACACGATACGCCCCACTGCGGCCCCCGGCGAAGCAGCAATGCCCTTGGCGAAGACATCACGGGCGGCGTTGGTGTTGACTTGGGGATGCAGCAGTTCTGACAGCGCGCGCGGCTCGACCCGCAGCACGGCTTCGTTTTGCGAAATGATGCTGTCTTCTGCCAGAGCGACTGCAACTTTCAGTCCCGCACGCGCAGACCGCGCCACCTTGACGGCATCTAGCACCGATAGCTTGCTGTCCTCGATCGTGAACTCGATCTGCATTTCCTCACGCAAGCGCTGGCGACAGGCAGCGCCAAAGGCCACCAGATCTGTGAAAATCTCGGGGGCAAGGTCTTCGAGCGAGGCCCCCCGTTTGTCGCGCGTCAGGTAGATCGCCTCGTTGTTTTTCAACGCATCACGGCCCTGGCTTTGGCCAAGATAGCGCCCCTTGACCAAGGGTTGGCCGGTAACCGGGTCGATGAACTGGATCACCCCTGACCCAGAGATACCCTGCCCGATTCCTTGAGCCATTTCCTGCACCACAAGGCCAAGCGCGGCTTCCTCCGGCGCTCCTTTTGCCTGCCGCAGCAGTCGCGCCGAGGTGCCTTCCCAAGCCCGCGCCATCGACCTTAGCACTTCAGAAAGCTGAGTCTCCGCGCTTTCGGGAAAGGGTTCGTCCATCTCGCGTTCATAGTGCTGCAAGGCGTCGCGCAAGGCGGAGGCGGAGGCCTGGCTGACTTCGAACATATCGGGGTCAAGGCGGGCCACATGGGTGGCATAGGCCTGCACAAAGCGCAGATAGAGGGCGTCTGCGGCCTCGGCACCGTGGGTTTTTATCAATGCCTTGTGACGGTTAGCGTTCATGCCGATGTTGAGCACGGTGCCGGGGCCGCCCCAATCGGGGTTTTCGGGCGAGGGGCGAACCGAGATCAGCGCCGAGGGGCCAAAATGTGCCAAAATCGCTTTTACATCAATGGGATGGCCTGCCGCGATCGAGCGAACGGTTTGGGCCGGAAGCGCAACGGTTTGAGGAACGGGCAGATCAAGGCGGATCAGGCGCTGCAGACATTTCGCACGCCAGCCATGATCGGCCACACGAATGTCTGCCGAGGGTGTTATTTCTGCGAAATCAGAGACTTGTGGAATTTTCTGCACTGCGGCACCTTTATTCTGCGCGGGCAGGATACACGGCTTGGGGCATGGTGCAAGCGTTGTGGTTAGGCTGTGCATATCGCGTGCTTCTTGCGTGCATACGCGGCGTTTAGACAGGCCATGCCGTTGGGGGCCAGCCCCCAGGCCTCCTTGGCGTGCGCCAAGGAGGCCTCCCCCGGGATATTTGGGCCAGTATGAAAGCCTTAGCCTTCGAGTTTGGTGAGGTCGGCCACGCCCGAGCAGATGGTCCGGATGCGGTGCAACAGGTTCAGGCGGTTGCGGCGGATGATTTCGTTGTCGCTGTTCACCTGCACGGCGGTAAAGAAGGCGTCGATGGGCGCTCGGAGTTTGGCCATTGCCTCCATCGCGGTGGCGAAGTCTTCGGACTTCATCGCGGGTGTGATGGTGGCTTCGGCGGCGTCGAGGGCGGCGAACAGAGCGCGTTCCTCGTCGGTTTCGGCGAATTTGATGTCCGCCCCAAAGGAGTATTCGACGCCGTCCTTGGTTTCCGCTTGGGTCAGAATGGTGTTCGCGCGTTTGAAGCCTGCAAGCAGGTTCGGGCCGTCCTCGGTTTTCAGGAAGGCGGCGAGGGCCTCGGCACGTTTGACCAAGAGGGTAAGGTCGTCGTTACCCGGCATCGCAAGGCAGGCGTCGATAACGTCGTGACGGATGCCTTGGTCTTTCAGGAAGACTTTGAGGCGGTCGTGGAAGAAGGTGAGGAGGTCGGAGGTGCGGCTAGAAGGATCCTCGATGGTGGCCCTGATTTGTTCGCTGATCTCGTCGCGGAAATATTGGTAGTGTTCACGAACAGCAGAAAACAAAGCGTTTGCGCGTGTGGTAAGTGAACCCACCAAATCATTCAGCGTCTGTTCAGAGAACCCAGTTGGGGCACCGTGACTCTCACCGACCGCAATAGTATTCCGCGTCAAAGCTAACAGCACCAGTGGGGCCAAATCTGTCCTGACTTTGCCGCCAAGCACCAACCGAATAACCCCTAGCGCTGCCCTGCGCAAAGCAAACGGGTCTTTGCTCCCCGTGGGTTTCTCGTCAATCGCCCAGAAGCCGGTCAGCGTGTCGATCTTGTCGGCCAGTGCCACGGCGACCGAGACGGGTTCGGTGGGCACGGTGTCGGTGGGGCCGAGGGGGGAGTAGTGGTCGCGGGCGGCCAGCGCTACGGGTTCGGGAAGACCCGCTTCGCGGGCGTAATACATGCCCATCAGGCCTTGAAGCTCGGGGAATTCACCGACCATGGCAGAGCGCAGGTCAGCTTTGGCCAAGCGCGCGGCCTGTTCGGCCAAATCGGGATCCGCGCCGACGAGGGGGGCGATTTCACGGGCAAGGGCCGCGATGCGGGCGATGCGGTCGGATTGGGAGCCGAGTTTGTTGTGGAAGGTGACGGATTTCAGGCCGTCGAGCCATTCGGTCATGCCGGATTTGGCCACGCGCAGATCGTTTTCCCAGAAGAATTTCGCATCCGACAGGCGGGCCGACAGCACCTTTTGGTTGCCCGCAAGGATGGTCGCGCCATGATCGACGGGGTCGGTATTGGCGACGGTCACAAAGCCTTCGATGCGGCCAGTTTTGGGGTTTTTGACCGAGAAGAACTTCTGATGCTCGCGCATCGAGGTTTGCAACACCTCGGGTGGCAGCGACAGAAAGGCGTCGCCAATCCGGCCCATCAGCGGGACGGGCCATTCGACGAGGCCAGCAACCTCAGTCAGCAGTTTGTCGTCAGGCACAATTTCCATACCAGCTGCAAAGGCAAGGTTTTGCGCGCCTTGCCAGATCGCAGCCTCGCGCTCGGCCGAGTCGAGCACGACTTTGGCGCGCTTGAGTTTGGTGGCGTAGTCATCAAATGAGGTGACGGCAAAGCGGGCGGGGGCAAGGAAGCGGTGGCCTGCGGTGGTGTTGGACGCCTCGATCCCATCAAGGGTCAGCGGGACGATCTCGGTTCCGTTGTCACCCGAAAGGATGCAGAGGATCGCGTGCAGCGGGCGGACCCATTTCAGCGAGCCATTGCCCCAGCGCATGGATTTAGGCCATGGAAAATTGCGAATTGTGGCCTCGAGCACTTCGGCGATGATCGCAGGGGCAGCACGGCCGGGCTTTTCGATCACGGCGTAAAGGGTTTCGCCTTTCTTGTCGGCGCGGCGTTCAAGCTGGTCAAGGGTCAGGCCGGTGGCGCGCAGGAAACCTTCGATGGCGGCGGCGGGGGCCGAGGCCGAGGGGCCTTTGCGCTCTTCACGGACGGGGCGGGATTCGCCACTGAGACCTTCGATCGACAGGGTGAGGCGGCGCGGTGTCGAGAAGGCCCCGACAGAGGCGTAGGTAAGGCCAGCCTCGACCAGACCGTTGGTGATCAGAGCCTGCAGGTCGGCGCGGGCGCGGGCTTGCATCCGGGCGGGGATTTCCTCGGAGAAGAGTTCGATCAGCAGGTCGGACATTATTGGTCAGCTCCCGGGTGGAGTTGGTGCCACGCATAGGCGCGGCCATCGGGGAAAACCGCAACAACGCGGTCGATTTCGGGGGCGATATTGGCTTGGGACAGAAAGGCGATTGCTTCGCCCTTTTCCAAGGCCTCGCCGATTTTCGCGGCATCAAAGCAGCCAAACCACGAAGGGCCGTTAAGGGGGACGGCGCCTGTGTAGGTCTGGTACGTCTCTGTCAGCATGGCTTGGGTCATCGGCGTATGGAAGCAGGCCCGAAAGCGCAGGGGGGACGAGTCTGCGTCGATGCCCTCGACATTTTCGGCCAGAATCGGTTCTGGCATGCCAGTTTCGAGCAGCGTCAGCTCGATTTCCTTACCCGTTTGGAAAACGGCCTTGGTGTAATAGGCGTATTCTTGCAGGTAATAGATGGCGGCACCTGCGATGGCGGCGGTGATCACGATAAAGCCTCCGACGATTTTGCCATTCACGGGGTAACCTCGGCGTCGCGCCCTGCTTCGGTCAGCCGAAAAGCGTCGGCGCATTTTTTCGCCAATGCACGGACGCGGCCAATGTAGGCCTGACGCTCGGTGACCGAGATCACGCCGCGCGCATCGAGCAGGTTAAAAAGGTGGCTGGCTTTGATGGTCTGGTCATAGGCAGGATGCGCCATGATGATGGTTTTGCCCGTCTTGGGATCAAGCGGCGGAAACTCCAGCAGGCGCTGACATTCGGCCTCGGCATCCTCGAAATGGCGCAGCAGCTGTGCCGTCTCGGCGCCGTCGAAGTTGTGACGCGAATACTCTTCCTCGGTCTGGCGGAAGATATCGCCATAGGTCAGCGGGATCGGCGATCTTGGGTCGTTGAAGGGCATGTCCATAACGTGATCAACGCCCAGAACATACATCGCGAGGCGCTCAAGGCCATAGGTCAACTCACCTGAAACCGGGCGGCAGTCATGGCCACCGACCTGTTGGAAATAGGTGAACTGCGACACTTCCATCCCATCGCACCAGACCTCCCACCCCAGCCCCCAAGCCCCCAGGGTTGGGCTTTCCCAGTCGTCCTCGACAAAACGGATGTCGTGCAGCGAGGCGTCAATGCCAATTGCCGCCAGCGAGCCGAGGTAGAGGTCTTGCAGATCTGGCGGCGACGGTTTGATGATCACCTGATATTGATAATAGTGCTGCAAGCGGTTCGGATTCTCGCCATAGCGCCCATCGGTGGGGCGGCGCGACGGCTGGACATAGGCCGCCGCCCAAGGCTTGGAGCCCAATGAGCGCAGCGTGGTCGCAGGGTGGAAAGTGCCCGCGCCAACCTCCATGTCATAGGGCTGAAGCACCGCGCAGCCTTGCGCTGCCCAGTAATTTTGCAATCGAAGGATGATTTCCTGAAAGCTTTGTGGTGCTTTGGATGCCTCAGCCATGACAGACCTCTTGAAATGCAGCCTTTCCATAGGCAAGACGCGGGTCAGGGTCAATGCGGCGCAGGGGTTTGGCGCGGAAAGCGGGTGCAAGTTTCTGCTTCACTGGTTAGCATTGGCAAAAGACCGCACCAGCGCGGCGAATAAGATAGGCGAGTTGATGATATTTCGAATAATGGCAGCAGCGCTTTGCATCATTCTGGGCGGCGCACAGATGGCAGCGGCACAACAGCAGGCCTGGGTTCAGATCGAAGCGCAACCAGATTTGCGCGCCGCCGAGGATCGCGCCCGTGCCTATGCTCTGGGCTTGCCCGACGTCGCGGGCTATCAGATCGCGCAAGGCTGGTATGCCGTGGTGCTTGGCCCCTATGAGCCCGCCGAAGCGGCGGCGGTGCTTGGAAAGTTAAAGCGTCAGGGCCTGATCCCGTCGGACAGCTACATCACCGATAGCAGCAAGCATCTGCAACAGTTTTGGCCCGTGGGGCAAATGACTGCCGGCGTGCCCGCTGACGGGGCAGCCGAACCCGTGGCGGAACCTGTGACTGAACCCGCGCCTGACCCCTTGGACGCAGTCCAGCAGACGGAAACAATCAGCCAATCGCGCGCGGCCGAGGCTGAATTGTCACGCGACGAACGCAAGGAATTGCAAGAGGCTTTGGCCTGGTATGGCTATTATAGCGCCAGCATTGACGGGGCATTTGGCGCCGGCACGCGCAAATCAATGGCCGATTGGCAAGAAGCGGTCGGCTATGAACCAACCGGGGTTCTGAGCACCGAACAGCGCGCCATTCTGACCGCCAACCACAAGGCCGATCTGGCCGAATTCGGGTTTCAGTCAGTCAGCGAGGCCGAGGCAGGGATCGAGATTACCCTGCCACTGTCGCTGGTGCAGTTTGACCATTACGAGCCGCCCTTCGTGCATTTCAGCGAAAGAAACGGCTCTGGACTGCAGATCATCCTGATCTCGCAACCGGGCGCCACGTCAAGCCTCGCGGGGCTTTATGATGTGCTGCAAACGTTGGAAGTCGTGCCCGCGAATGGCGCTCGCAGCCTTGGCGAGCGCAGCTTTACCATCAATGCTGCCTCGGACAAGGTGGAAAGCTTTGCCTATGCCGAGACCGTTCAAAATGCTGTAAAGGGCTATCTGGTGGTTTGGAAACCGCAGGATGGCGCGCGCATGCAGCGTATTCTGCCCGCCCTGAAGGCAAGTTTCCGCAGTCTTGGCAACAAGGCGCTGGACCCGGGCCTCGTCCCTATGGATGCCACCGCGCGCGAAGGGCTGTTGTCGGGGCTGGAAGTCAAGACGCCCAAGCTGTCGCGTTCAGGCTTTTACGTCGATGCCAAGGGCGATGTGGTGACGACGATTGAGGCGGTGGCGCAATGCGGTCGCGTCACCATCGACACCGATACCGATGCCGAGGTGCTGTTACAGGATGCACGCTCGGGATTGGCGGTGCTGCGCCCGAAACAAGCACTCGCGCCACAGGCTTATGCGCGGTTGCAGCCGGGCCAGCCGCGGATCGGAGCCGAGATTGCGGTGGCGGGATATTCCTATGAGGGCAAACTACCCGCGCCAGTGCTGACGTTTGGCAGTCTGGCCGAGAACGCCGGCCTGAACGGCGAGGCAGAGGTCAGCCGCCTGACCGTGCCGCTGCTGCCCGGCGATGCGGGCGGGCCGGTGCTGGATGCGACGGCCTCGGTCGTGGGGATGGTGCTGGCCGGGGTCAAGACAGGTGCCAAGGTGCTGCCCGAGGGCGTGGCCTTTGCTGTCCAAGGCCTTGTAATCGCACAGGCTTTGGCTGCGGCAGGGATCACGCCAGAGCCGGCGACCGTTACTGATCTGGCGACACCAGACGCCTTGCAGGCAACGGGCATGGGAATGACCGTGCTGGTTTCGTGCTGGGAGTAGAGCGTCTTAAATAAAATAAAAGGCAGCCCTGCGCGGGCCGCCTTTGCCTACTGCGGCAGCGCTTACATCAGCCGACGTGATAGAGGCTTGCGAACAGCCGCGGGTCAAGGCTGGTTGCGGCGAAGGTTTCGCCTACGGTCAGCACCGACACTGCATCGTGGCTGTGCAGGCTTTCCTGATGGCTTGCCACGACGCGGAAATCGCCAATGCGAGGGTCACTTTGCAGGGCTGCGCAAAAGCTGCGCGCGGCATCCTCGACAAAGATCGGGTTCGCGGCGTTCAGCTCGGCAAAGGCCTGCTCATCCTCGCGCTTGACCATAACTTGGGTTTCAGTCGGCACGGCAGAGCGGGCGAGTTCGATCAGGTCTTCGAACCACAGGCATTTGTCGCCTTCGAGTTTCACCGAGATGCGCGCGACGGACCGCTGGCTGTGCGGCGTCGCCAGCTGTCCACGAGTCTGACGAGCGTGTTCCGACAGCTCTAGGCTGCACGGGCAGGTCGAGGAATAGACGAAATCGAGGTGCATGATCCGAGTGCGCACCCCTGCGATGTCCACAAGTTCGAGGGCGATGTCATAATACTGCCAGCCCGAAAGACCCGAACGCAACGAGCCCACTTTCATCGGAAAAGAGAACCGCATCTGGATTCGCGCGTCGAATGAGCCGAGGTTGGTCAGGTAATCTTCCAAGGCGTGTTCAATCACACCGAACGAAAAGTCGCGCTCGGCATGGGCATAAAATGAGCGCATGATGCGGCTCATGTTGATGCCTTTTTTCTCGGCCTCAAGGCTGACCGAGCCAGTCACCGAGGTTTCCAGCGTCAGCGGGCCATTGTCACGGGTGCGATAGTTGATCGGCAGGCGAAAATTCGAGATCCCGACGTGCTGGATCGTCTGCCTGGCCCCGACGATCAAACTGGACGGACCATTTTGCAAATCGGGCATCGAATCCTTATAGGCCTCCGTCACCTTGAAATCGGCGGGATATTCCCGCGACATCACAGGATAGCCTGCACCAACCAACGCGCCCGCCTCGGGTGCCAGTGCGACGATTTCCGTCTCGGACGCCCGCGCAGCCCAAAGCCGCAGCGTCGCAAGCGCAGCCTCGGCCTCTTCCAGCCCCGGTTTGTGATCACGATCCGGCATATGAATATTCATCGCAGTGCCCCCAAAGGTTGCAGACCCGCAATATAGAGGATCTGCCCCCCTAACCCAAGCCTTACCGAAGAAATACGCGCCAAACGCGACATTGGATTAACGGCGGCTTCATTTATTGGCCAATTATTCGCTGCATCCGAAAATTTTCGATCTGCTGGCCGTGGCGTTCGAGGGTTTGGCGAGCGATTTCCTGCCAGCCAAGGCGGACAAAGAAGCTATGAGCGGCCAGACTCGCCTCGACGGTGAGTCGCGGCAAGGCTCGGGTGCGCGCCTCGGCCAGAACTGCGGCGTGCAGCGCGTGCCCCAAGCCCCTGCCCCGCTGCTCGGGGGCGACAAAGGCGAGATCGAGGTAGCCATCGCCGCGCATCGACATAAAGCCCAAAGGTCGATCGGTTACAGCCACCCAAGTTGTCAGCCCCTCAAGCCGCGCCGACCACACTTGCGCGCTGGGACGCAAGGGCGCCCAAGCGGCAAGCTGGTCTGTGCTATAGTGCGCTGCTGCCCCGATGCGCACCGCGTCGAAAAATATCTGCGCCAACGCGTCAGCGTCTTCGGGCTGGTAGGCCCTGATGATCATGCCAGGG
This sequence comes from Pseudorhodobacter sp., assembly GCA_024642045.1. GTDB lineage: Bacteria > Pseudomonadota > Alphaproteobacteria > Rhodobacterales > Rhodobacteraceae > Cypionkella. The sequence goes on from JAHEBX010000002.1 coordinate 51,065, forward strand.
CTGCGGTCAGTTCTGCGATCAGATCACCTGCATCTTCCAAGCCGACCGACAGGCGGATCAAGCCGCCCGTGATGCCCAGCACATCCTTTTGCGGCTGTGGCAGGCGCTGGTGGGTGGTGGTGGCGGGATGGGTCGCGATGGTTTTGGCATCACCAAGGTTGTTGGAAATCTTGATGATATCCAGCGCGTTACAGAATTTGAACGCGGCTTCTTTGCCGCCCTTTATCTCAAAGGTTACAAGTGTGCCGCCCGACCCCATCTGCGCCATCGCCAACCCATGCTGGGGGTGTGAGGCAAGTCCGGGGTAGATCACTTTGGACACGGCAGGGTTGCCAGCCAGCGCAGTTGCAATTTTCAGCGCCGAGTCGGCCATCGCGCGGCAGCGCAAATCCAGCGTCGCCATGCCGTTCAGCATAATCCACGCGGTAAAAGGGCTCATCGCGGCGCCGGTGTGCTTGAGGTAAGGCTCGGCCACTTTGCGCACAAAGTCGCGCGTGCCGCAGATCACCCCGCCCAACGCACGACCCTGCCCGTCAACGTGTTTGGTCGTCGAATAGACCACGACATCCGCGCCTTGCTCGACCGCGCGCGAAAAGATCGGCGTGGCAAAGACGTTATCGACGATAACAAGCGCACCATGCGCATGGGCGATTTCGGCGACCGATTTGATGTCGACCAATTGCAGCGTGGGGTTCGACATGGATTCGAAGAACACGGCCTTGGTCGCGGGGGTGATGGCTGTGCGCCATTGGTCCAGATCATCGCCATCGACAAAGGTGACATTGACGCCGTAACGGGTCAGCACCTCTTCCAGGATATAGAGACACGAGCCGAACAGCGCCCGCGAGGACACCACATGGTCGCCTGCGCGCAGCATCGAGGTCAGCGCGCCGTTGACCGCGGCCATCCCCGAAGCGGTGGCGAAAGCGTCCTCAGTGCCCTCCAGGGCCGCAATACGCTCTTCGAACATGCGGGTGGTGGGGTTGCCATAGCGGGCATAGATGAATTCATCATCACCCGCCTTGATAAAGCGTTCTTCGGCAGATTCGGCCGTGGGATAGGCGAAGCCCTGCGTGAGAAAAATCGCCTCGGCCATCTCACCGTATTGGCTGCGCCGGCTGCCTTCGTGCACGAGCTTCGTGCGGGTTTTCCAGTCTTTTGTCATGGCGTCGACCCCCGGCCAAAGAAAAGCCCCGAAACCAAGAGGATTCGGGGCATAAACCCTGACCTCTTTAGCGGTTTATTTAACGTGGCCCGCAATCGGGTAACAAAGCGCCACGGGCGAGGGGATACTCTGCGTCAAAGCAAAGGTCAACGGGGATCAGGTCGGAGGGGATCAGGTCGGAGGGGATCAGGTCGGAATGCCGTGGCCGTCTTGCACGGTTCGGATCAGCGCGGTGCGCACCATGTTGGAGAGAAGCGGCAGCAGGCCAAAGTACAAAAGCCATGTGCTTTGCGTCGCGTTCTGGATCAGGGTTTCGTTCGCCAGCACCATCGCGAGGTTATAGACAGCCAAAGCCCGCGTCATCATCGCATCGGTGGGGCGCATGAAGGGTTCGGGGAAGCGGCGCTTGACGATGCTATAGCCACCGTCGATCACGTCGATGACATAAAGTGCGGCCGCGACTAGGAAATAGCCGCTGAGAAAGCGCTGACACAGATAGGGATCGGCTTTGAACGCCAATATCGCCAACAGACCGGGGCCACAGACCATCACCAACATCGTCGTCGCAGGCCCCGAAAAATGAGCGCGGGTTCGGGTTATCAGCTTGTTTGACTTCAATGCAAGCCTCAGCGCGGTCGCCAGCACAAAAGCGGTCATGAAGGCTGTGGCTTCGTCATTCAGCCAGATACGCAGTAACGGCCAAGCGATCAGGATCACCAACCCGGGAACGAGGATTTCCACATCGAAGGCCGCCGAGCGGCGCAGGGTGTGAAAGAGCTGCTGCGCATTTGCGATGGTCTGGTCGAACATTCTGCCTCCGGAGCTGTCTGAGCGGCCAATCTGGGGCAGAATGAGTGTCATCTATAGACCGAAGTGTGGCGCAAATGCGTTATTATGCGCGCATTCGGAAAAACACTGTTTCCAGATCACACCTTATCTTCGGGAATAGCATAGCGTGACAGCACGCCGGCCTGACTGAGGAAAAAGGCGAACATCGCCGCTGTCAGTCCAAAGGTCTTGAAGCTGACCCAGGTTTCGGTGCTGCACAGCCGCCAGATCGCCTCGTTCGCAACGGCGAGTGCAAAGAAAAACGCACACAGGCGGCGCGTCAGGATCATCCAGCCCTCGGCTTGCATCGGCAGGGCCTCTTCCATCACGATCTTGAGGTACGATTCACCGCGCAGCAGGCCAAACCCAAGCGCGCCGCCAAAAGCCAGATACAGCAACGTCGGCTTCATCTTGATAAAACGCTCGTCGTTCAGCCAGACCGACAGACCGCCCATGACAACGACAAGGATCAGCGTCATCAGCTGCATCTTGGACAACTTGCCGGTCAGCTTCCACAACAGCGCGGTGCTGGCGATGATCATCAGCACGAAAAGCGCTGTCATCACGATAAAGCCCGAGTAGTCGTTGCCAAGGATATGGAAAGTGCGGTCCTTGAAAAAGCGAAAGCCCGCGAAGAACAGCACGATAGGCCCGAGTTCGAGCCCGAGTTTCAGCATGGGATTGATCTTGTGGTCGCTCATCTAGCCCGCCATTTCCATAACAACTGCACCAAGTGCAATTAGCCCCATCAGAAGGGCGCGCGCCAGCCCTACCTTTTCTTTCAGCACCAGCCAGCCGATCAGCGCGGCAAAGACGGTCGAAGTCTCGCGCAGCACTGCCGCTTCGCCGACGCGGTCAAGCCGGGTGGCGAGCATGATCGAACCAAAGGAGAAAAAGGCTACGATTGCGCCCAGCAGCCCGCGTTTGAACAAGGGGATCGCCTCGGGCAGGCTGAGCAAGCGCAGGCGGCGGGCTGATAGCAGCGGCATGGTAAAGCTGTCGATCAGAAAGAACCACGCAAGGAACGTGAAGGGGTCTGCCGTCGCGCGGATCCCGTAAGCGTCATAGGTTGTATAGGCCGCGACAAGTGCCCCCGTCGCCACCGCAAAACCCAGCGCCGAGGCCAACCGGTCGCGGTTGAGCGTGACGTAGCGCAAGTTGTAGGCAGCCAGGCCAAAGATACCCGACGTCAGCAGCGCCACCCCCAGCCATTGCACAAGGTTGTAATGCTCGGCAAAGACCACCCCCGCCACCAGCACGGTAAAAAGCGGCCCCGTGCCGCGCACCACCGGATAGACCACGGTATAGGCGCCACGGGTGTAGGTCATCGCTTGCAGCACCTTATAGATTCCGTGGATCACAAAGGCGCCGGCAAAGATCGGCCACATATGCGGTTCGGGGAAGGGCACGACAAACAGTGCAAGCGGCAGCGCGATCAGCCCGTAGCAGATGTCGATCGCCGCGCGTGACATCCAAGGGTCGTGTCGCCCCTTTTGCAAAGCCCCAAACAAAGCGTGCAAGATTGCTGCGCTGAGCGCGAGGATCAGCGCGACATGCTGGCCCTGCGGCGTGCCTTCGATAGAGATCAGCCAGTTGGACATTTGCACTTTGCGTTGCGGGCCTTGGGGGCGTTGCCCTCAAACCCCCGTGATAGTTGCGGGTAGAGGATGTTAATCGGGGGTTCCGACCAGCGCGCGGGCGAAGTCTTCGGGGTCAAAGGGAGCGAGGTCATCGATCTGCTCGCCCACGCCGATGGCATGGATCGGCAGACCGAATTTATCGGCCAGCGCCACGAGCACGCCGCCTTTGGCCGTGCCGTCGAGTTTGGTCATCACGAGGCCGGACACATCGGCAATCTTACGAAAGATCTCGACTTGATTGAGCGCGTTCTGGCCTGTGGTGGCATCAAGAACCAAGAGGGTGTTATGCGGCGCGGTGGGGTCGACCTTGCGGATCACGCGGACGATTTTGGAAAGCTCTTCCATCAGGTCCTGACGGTTTTGCAAGCGGCCTGCGGTGTCGATCATCAGAAGGTCAACGCCTTCGGCGCGTGCGCGGGTCAGCGCGTCAAAGGCGAGAGAGGCGGGATCAGAGCCTTCGGGGGCGGTCAGCACAGGCACGCCTGCGCGGGTGCCCCAGACTTGCAACTGCTCGACTGCGGCGGCGCGAAAGGTGTCGCCCGCGGCGATGATCACCGATTTGCCCGCAGCTTTGAACTGCGAGGCGAGTTTGCCGATCGTGGTGGTCTTGCCCGAGCCGTTGACGCCGACCACCAGCACGACTTGCGGTTTTGTGGGGTAAAGCGGCATCGGTTTCGCTACAGGGGCCATGATGCGGGTGATTTCGGCGGCGAGTGCGTCGCGCAGTTCAGAGGTTGAGATGCGTTTGCCAAAGCGGCCCTCGGCGATATTGGCCGCAACGCGGGTGGCGGTTTGCACGCCCATGTCGGCCTGAATCAGCACCTCTTCAAGGCTTTCGAGCATGGCGTCATCCATCAGACGACGCGGCTCTTCGGTCTTGCCCAGCAGCCTTCCGATCAGGCCGGGCTTCTGGCCAGAGCTTTCGGGTGCGCGCCCGGGCCTTGGCGGTGCAGGTTCGGCTGGAGCCGGTTCGGTGGGCGCAGGTTCGGCGGGCGCAGGTTCGGCGGGCGTAGGCGCGAATGGCGTTTCAACGGCGGGCGGCTCGGCATCCGCAGCAGGGGTTTCGGTGACCAGCGCCTCAAGCCCTTCGCCCAATTTATCCGACGAGCGGAACATCCGGTCTTTCAGCTTTTTGAAAAAGGACATGGGCAGCTCCACCGAAAAGGGTTTGGTTTCACCTAGTCAATTCGGGGCGCTATTGAAAGGGCTTAGAACCAAAGCGCGCTTGCGTAGAACATGGCGCCAAGCATGATGAGCATCTGCGCCAACCAATAACTGGGCCAGACCAGCAGCGAAAGCGCCAGTTTCCAGCGCGGCCCCACCACCACAAACAAGCGGAGCGCCAGCAACAGATCCGACAGCACAAACAACGCCACGCCCAGACGCAACAGGCTGGCATCAGAGCGGCCCGGCAGCAGAATGGTCACAGCTGCCATCGCGCCAATCACCATGACATAGCCGCGCACAGGCCAGCGCAAAGACCCGGTGCGAGGTCTGAGCCAAAGCTCGGTCGACAGCACCAACAGAGCAAGGGTCCCGAGGGCGGCAATCTGCACAGGGGTCACGGCCCCGCTGATTGCGGCAATGCCCGTGCCAGGGCCGCTTTCGGTCTGCAAAATGTCATGGCCACGCCGCCAGAGCGCTGCCGCATAGACCAGATGCCCGGTCGCAAAAGCCGCCATACCCGCCAGAAATGCCCGCTCTCCGCGCCGGGCCAAGGCAAAGTCCCCGAGCGCTCCGCACACAAGGCCAAGTGCCATCAGCGGCAAAAAGGCCGTTTGTCCCTGTGGCACGACATGGGCAAGACGATCCAGCAGCAAGACAGGCACAACAAAAGCAACGGCGGCAGATTTGATCAACGCCCCGGTCAGCGAGATGTCATCCTTGTGTGCCCAAAGGGCCCAATAGATCACAAAACACGCCATCGCGCCGCAAAACAGCAGATTTGCAATGTTGGCGATAAGCGTCTCTGACACGTTTCCTCCTTGCAAGAATGGCTCTGGTCCTGTGCAGATCACATGCTAAGTTCCGCACATGCAAGAGAGAACGCAACGCCCGCTTCCGATGTTTGTCTTCGCTTTGGCGGCCCTGGCGCCTTTGGGGCTGTTTGGATTGGGCGTGGTCCTGGGCGGGGTTTGGGCCTGGGCGGGGCTGGTCTACATGACCGTTTTCGCGGCTGTTTTGGACCGGGTTGCCGAGATTTTCAGGGGCGATGCACCTGAGGCCACAGAGTTTCCTGCCGCAGACGGACTGCTGGTGGTTTTGGCTTTGGCGACCCTCGCGCTGATGCCAATCGCGGTTTGGGCGATTGCGGGGTCGGATCTGTCGGCTGGGGCGCGGTTTGCGATCTTTCTTGGCGCGGGGTTGTGGCTGGGGCAGGTCGCCAATTCGACGGCGCATGAGCTGATCCACCGCCAAAGCCGTGGGCTGTTCTGGCTGGGCGCTCTGGTTTATTCTGTGCTGCTGTTTGGTCATCACACAAGCGCGCATCGGCTGGTGCATCACCGCCATGCTGCCAGTGCCGAGGACCCGAACACCGCGCGTCGGGGCGAGAGTTACTATCGGTTTTTCCTGCGCGCTTGGGCGGGCAGTTTTTGGCGCGGATGGGCGGCAGAAACCGCGTTGCGGCAGGGCAAGGGGCTGCACCCTTATACGATCTATATCGGCATGGCGGCGGTAAGTCTGGGTTGCGGCTCTGCAATCGCAGGGGTCTGGGGCGTGTTGGCTTGGGCAGCGCTGGGGTTTCACGCACAAAGCCAGCTGATGCTGTCGGACTATGTGCAGCACTATGGGCTGATGCGGGGCCTGCGGGCAGACGGGCGGCTGGAGCCCGTATCGGCGCGTCACAGCTGGAACGCGCCGCATTGGTTTTCCAGCGCCTACATGCTGAACGCCCCGCGTCATTCAGACCACCACGCTCACCCTGCCCGCCCTTATCCGGCGCTGCGCCTGCCCAGCGCGGATGAGGCGCCCACCTTGCCTTGGCCACTGCCGGCCGCCTGCATGATTGCACTGGTCCCACCCGTGTGGAAACGCGCTATCCGTCCGCATCTGAAGCGCTGGCAATGCCCTGCCTAAGCGGCGCAAGGGGCTGGAAAGCCGCAGCGCGACAAGGCATTATGGCGCAAATGGAGAACACCATGCGCCGCCCAGCCCTGATCGCCCTGATCGCCCTGCTTGCACCGCCTTTGGCCGCGCAGGAAACCGATCTTGGCGTGCCAATGAATGCCGAGGAATTTGATGCCTATGTCACGGGTCGCACGCTGACCTATGCCGACAACGGCACGATCTATGGCACCGAGGAATATCGCAAGGATCACAAGGTGATCTGGGCCTTTACGCAGGCCGAATGCCGCGAGGGCTATTGGTATCAGCTGGGCGAGCAGATCTGCTTTGTCTATGAGAACCCCAATGATCCGCAATGCTGGTTGTTCTTTAAGGGCAAGACTGGATTGCAGGCGCAATTCATGGGGCTTGGCGGCGGCACACCCTTGTCCGAAGTGCAGCAAAGCGCGGGCCCGATGAGCTGCGCCGGGCCCGACGTTGGGGTCTAGAGCTTTGGCCTTTGCGCTGGTGGCCGCACCTGCCTTGGCGCAGGACGTGGCAATGACCAGCGCCGGGTTTGACAGCTTTGTCACTGGCAAGGCGTTTGCCTATGCGCGCGACGGGCGGGCGTTTGGCGTCGAGGCCTATCGCGCGGGCCAGCAGGTTCTGTGGCTTGGTGCGGATGGCAGCTGCCTTGCGGGCAATTGGTATGAAAAGGCCGGCGCGATTTGCTTTGTCTATGACATCGACGCCACGGGCATTCCCCGCGTTTGCGCACCGATTTATGCCGAAGGTGCAGGCCTGCGCGCCGAAGAAACGAGCGGCGCTGTGGTGATCGGCGAACCCACACCGACGCCCGATCTGACGGGCTGTCCGGGCCCAAAGGTGGGGGCCTAGAACAGGCTGCCCTGCTCTGGCCCGCCCGATTTCGCGCGTTTTGGCGCGGATTTGCCCAAGATCAGACGACCATCTGCGAATTCGATCTCGAGGCTGGCGGCGGCTTCGGCCGAGGTCTTGCTGGTGACGACATGGCCGTCTCCACGCACCACTGCATAGCCGCGCTTCAGGGTTTCGGCATATCCAAGCGTGGTGCGGGTGCGGTCCAGCGCCTCAAGCCGCTGCGCCAATTGCCGCACGCGTTGGGCGGGGGCGGCTTGCAGGCGGGCGTCAAGCTGATCAAGCTTGGCGCGACCCTCGCCGGTCTTGCGGCTGGCATCGGCGATGAGACGAGTCAGCGCAGGGGCAAGGCGGTTTGACAGATTCGCGGCGCGGTCTGCGTGGCGTTCCAGACGGCGGGTCAGCGCCGCATCCAGACGGCTGGCTTGCGCCGCACTTTGGTCGCGTTTACGCCCGGTCAGGCCAAGCAGGGTTTCGGGGCGAAGACGGCCCGCGATAGTGGCAAAGCCCGCACGCTTGCGGCTGGCCGCCATACCCAGCGCACCACCAAGCCGTTGAACGGCGGAATCGAAGCGTTGATTTGGCTGCGAAAGAAGGGTTTCCAACCGAGGCAGTGCGCGCGCCAGATCGCGCAGCCGCTGGCCGCGTGTGGTGATGCCCTGCGCCAGTCCGCGCGATTGCCGCGCCGAGAGCGCATCCAGCGCCGCCAGCAGATCAAGGCGCACCGGCACCGCAAGTTCCGCCGCAGCCGTCGGCGTTGGCGCGCGCAGATCCGAGGCATAGTCGATCAGCGTGGTATCCGTCTCATGACCCACAGCCGAGATCAGCGGAATGCGCGAGACAGCCGCAGCGCGCACGACGATTTCCTCGTTAAAGCCCCAAAGGTCTTCCAGACTGCCGCCCCCGCGCGCAACGATGATCAGATCGGGGCGCGGGATCGGCCCGCCCGGCTCGATTGCGTTAAAGCCGCGAATGGCGGCGGCGACTTCGGCGGCGCAGGCCTGGCCTTGCACAGCGACGGGCCAGATCAGCACATGGCGCGGAAACCGATCCCGCAAGCGGTGCAGGATATCGCGGATCACGGCCCCCGAAGGCGAGGTCACAACCCCGATAACGCGTGGCAGATAGGGGATCGGTTTCTTGCGGGTCGGGTCAAAGAGGCCCTCGGCCCCAAGCGCGGCCTTGCGCTTTTCCAGCATCGCCATCAGCGCGCCCGCGCCCGCGGGGGCGACATCCTCGACGATCAGCTGGTATTTCGACTGGCCGGGAAAGGTGGTCATCCGGCCTGTGGCGATCACTTCCATCCCCTCTTCGGGACGGACCTGCATCTTGGCGACCTGACCCTTCCAGGACACGGCATCCAGGCTGGCGCGGTCGTCCTTGAGCGCAAAGTAAAGATGACCCGAGGCCGGGCGCGACACCCGCCCCACCTCCCCACGCACACGCACGAGGCCGAATTCGCCCTCGATCACCTTTTTCACCGCGCCCGAAAGCTCGGAGACGGTGAATTCGGGCGAGTTACTGGGCGCGGGGCCGTCTTCGAACAGATCACTCATGTTTTGCCCCCCTGCTTTGCCGGCAGACTAGCCAATCCGCCGGCAGAGGAACAGACCCAAGCGGGCGCCTAGCCGTCCACCTCTTCGCCTTCGCCATAAATCCACTTACCCATATCGCCCTTTGCGGTGGCCTTTAGGAAATCCACGGCTCCCTTTGGCGTGGTCAGATCCAGCGCGGGCCCTTCGTAGCCGTTTGAAAACACTTGCTGCGCGGTATCCTCGACACCAGTCCTGACCGCTTCCGAATAGATGCCGTCAAGCGGGCCATTATAAAGCCCGCCTGTCTGCATTTCTTCTTCGACCGCAACGCGATCATCTTGCGACAGGGCGTTGAAAGCGCTGGCAATGACATCAGTGGCCGCCTTGGCGGAAAGGGGGAGCGAAAGCAAAAGACAGATCAAGGTACCGCGCAGCATTAGGGCCTCCGAGTTGGATTTGCCCGCACCTTATGCCTGCGGAAATCGGCGGCAAGCCCCTTTGCGAAAACGTGATAAAGTCGCCGGCGCGATGCGGCTGTTCGGACGGGCGTTATAGAGCGAGCTTACATCGTCGCGTAAAGAGGCGCGACTGCTTGCCTCCTGCGGGTTGAGACCTTATGACCTCGCATACCGAAGGCCAAGCGGGGGCGCGACATGAACATTCTGATTTTGGGAAGCGGCGGACGCGAACACGCGCTGGCTTGGGCGGTAAAACAAAACCCCAAGACCGACAGGCTGATCGTGGCACCGGGTAATGCGGGCATTGCCCAGTTGGCTGAATGCGCGGATCTCGACATCATGGATGGCGCGGCAGTTGTAGGGTTTTGCGAGGCCAACGCGATTGATTTCGTCATCGTCGGGCCCGAGGCACCGCTTGCGGCAGGTGTGGCGGATGCGACGCGGGCGGCAGGGTTTCTGACCTTTGGGCCGAGTGCGGCGGCAGCACAGCTCGAGGCTTCCAAAGGTTTCACCAAGGCGATCTGCGATGCCTGTGGCGCACCGACAGCGGCCTATGCGCGCTTTGATCAGGCCGCAGCGGCCAAGGATTACGTGCGCGCGACGGGGGCTCCGATTGTGGTGAAGGCGGATGGTCTGGCGGCGGGAAAAGGCGTGATCGTAGCGATGAACGAGGCAGAGGCACTGTCCGCGATAGACGATATGTTCGGCGGCGAATTCGGGGCGGCGGGCGCGGAGGTGGTGATCGAGGAATTCATGACCGGCGAAGAAGCCTCGTTGTTCGTGCTGACCGATGGCGTCAATGCGTTGCCGATCGGTACAGCGCAAGATCACAAGCGCGTGGGCGATGGTGACACTGGCCCGAACACTGGCGGCATGGGGGCCTATTCACCCGCACCGGTCTTGACCGATGAAATCACCGAGCGTGCAATGCGCGAGATTGTCCTGCCGACAATTGCCGAAATGGCGCGGCGCGGCACGCCGTTTCAGGGCGTGCTTTATGCCGGGCTGATGATCAAAGACGCTCAAGGCCGTCTTGTCGAATACAACGCCCGTTTTGGCGACCCCGAAACGCAGGTCCTGATGCTGCGACTGGGGGCGCAGGCGTTGGATTTGCTTTTGGCCTGCGCAGAGGGGCGACTGAACAGCGCACAGGTGAATTGGGCCGATGATCATGCGATGACAGTCGTGATGGCAGCCAAGGGCTATCCGGGTGCCTATGAAAAAGGTTCCGTAATCAATGGCTTGGACCGTATGCCTGAAGACAGCCGCCACATGACGTTTCACGCTGGCACGGCGTCCGAGGACGGGCGGATTGTGTCCAACGGCGGACGGGTGCTGAACATCACCGCACGCGGCGCCACCTTGGAAGAGGCGCGCAACCGAGCCTATGCGATGATCGATCATCTGAACTGGCCCGAAGGCTTTTGTCGCTCTGACATCGGCTGGCGCGCGCTGTCCTAGCCTCGCGGGCTTTCATACTGGCTTAAATATCCCCGCCGGAGGCTGCTGAGCTGGCTGTAGGGAGCCTCCGGCGGGGATATTTAAGCCAGTATGAAAGCAACTCTGGCCCCTTGCGCGCCCAAGGCTTGCCGCATAAAGAAGCGCGCGACGACAGCCCTTATCTTTACATGGCGGAGGGAACGGATGCCTGTTCTCGTGATGAAATTCGGCGGCACCTCGGTGGCCGACCTTGCGCGGATCGAAAATGCCGCGAAAAAGGTGAAGGCCGAGGTTGAACGTGGCTATGACGTGATCGTCATTGTTTCGGCCATGTCGGGCGAGACCAACAAACTTGTCGGCTTTGTCGAGGGCACTTCGAATCTTTATGATGCGCGCGAATATGACGCGGTCGTGGCCAGCGGCGAGAATGTGACGGCTGGGCTGATGGCCCTTCGCTTGCAGGAAATGGATATCCCGGCGCGCAGCTGGCAAGGTTGGCAAGTGCCGATCAACACGACCTCGGCGCATAGCTCGGCGCGGTTCATCAGCATTCCACGCGAACATATTGACGCGAAATTCGCTGAAGGCTTCAAAGTCGCTGTGGTGGCGGGTTTTCAAGGCGTTTCGGCTGAGGGGCGGATCACCACGCTGGGGCGCGGCGGGTCAGACACGACCGCGGTGGCCTTTGCTGCGGCCTTTGATGCGGAACGCTGCGATATCTATACCGATGTCGACGGCATCTATACGACCGACCCGCGCATCACTTCCAAGGCCCGCAAGCTGGATCGGATCGCATTTGAAGAAATGCTGGAGCTTGCTTCATTGGGCGCGAAAGTGCTGCAAACCCGTTCGGTCGAACTGGCGATGCGCTATAAGGTGCGGCTGCGGGTGCTTTCCTCTTTCGAGGATACCGACGAAACTTCTGGAACCTTGGTCTGCGACGAGGATGAACTCATGGAATCGAAAGTTGTCTCTGGCGTGGCTTACAGCCGCGACGAAGCGAAAATGACGTTGGTCACCATCGAGGACCGCCCTGGTGTTGCCTCGGCGATCTTTGGGCCTTTGGCCGAAGCGGGTGTGAACGTCGATATGATCGTGCAGAACATCTCGGAAAAAGACATCGGCAACCGCACGGTTGCGGTCACCGATATGACCTTTTCCTGCCCTGTCAATCAGGTTGCCCGCGCTCAGAAGGCGATGGAGGATGCCCGCGCGTCCGGCAAGATCAGCTATGATGATCTGGTCGTCGATACCGACGTGGCCAAGGTTTCGGTGGTGGGTATCGGGATGCGGTCGCATGCAGGCGTGGCTGCCAAGATGTTCGACGCGTTGTCGAAAGAGAACGTGAACATCAAGGTAATCGGCACTTCGGAGATCAAGATCTCTGTTCTGATCGACCGCAAATATATGGAACTGGCCGTGCAGGCGCTGCATGATGCCTTTGATCTGGACAAGGTCTGATCCGGGATTGAACGTCGTCTATCCAAGCCGCCGGACAGATGCTTGTCCGGCGTTTTCATTTGCTGTCGCACAGTGTGACGCTGCGCGATACACGCAAAATCAATATGTTAGCGTTTCAGACTTACCAAATATTAACGGCTGTCGCTCAGATCTATTTGGCCTTGCGCAGGCGCGGACGGCTGCGCATCGCGCGCGCGCCCTGTCTGCGGTAGTGGATCGACTTTGACCGATAAAGGTCGGCGTCTGCCAAAGCGATGGCGGCATCGATATCATCGCCGGCATGAAGCACCGACAACCCGAAACTGGCCGATAACTGGAACGTTTGCGCCGGCGTGCCAACCGATTTCATCATAATATCCATCGCGATGGCGCGGGCGCGATCATGGACGTGCAGGTGATCAAGCCCCGCAAAGAACGCCAGAAACTCATCCCCGCCCAGCCGGCACAGGTAGTCTTTGGGGCCAAGATGCCCGCGCGCCGTTTGCGCCACCTTGACCAACGCCTCATCCCCCGCGGCATGTCCAAGCGTGTCGTTGATTGCCTTGAACCCATTCATGTCGAACACCAGAAACGCGCCTTGCAACTGCGGTTG
>JAHEBX010000213.1 GCA_024642045.1 Pseudorhodobacter sp.
CGGGGTGCGTTGTGCTGTATAAAGGCGCGGATACGGTGATCGCGGCGCCGGACGGGCACTGTGCAATCAACTCGGCGCAGTATGAACGCAGCGCACCTTGGCTGGCGACGGCAGGATCGGGTGATGTTCTTGCGGGATTCATCATGGGACTTTTGGCGCGCGGGTTCTCACCCTTCAACTCTGCCTGCTCGGGAGCATGGCTGCATGTGGAATGCGCGCTTGAGTTCGGGCCGGGGCTGATTGCCGAAGATCTGCCAGAGACGCTGCCAAAGGTGTTGCGGCGGTTGGGGCGTTAGGCTGCGACCGCGATCATCGGGCAAGCGAGTTCGACGCTGCCTGCATAGATCACCGCCTCTTCCTCGAAATGGAGGGAAAACAAGCGGGCCTCTGGCAGCACTTCGCGGCGGATGTATTCACCGTCGACCAGACGTTCGGCCGCGATCATCGCCCTAGCAACGCCTGCCATTGCTTTTGCGCGCCAGTCACGCACCAAGACCGCTTGATCGGGGGTGACGAGCAGATCGGTCGCGGGCGTGTCCTTGGCCAGCACGCCTTCGCTGATGCGCACTATGGTCAAATTCGTGACAAGTGCCGTGCTGATATCGACCAGTTTGCGGCAGCCATTGCGCGTGATGATCCGGTCGCCGGCCGAAAGGTATTCAACCGGCATCTCGCCTTCCATAGTCAGAACCTTGGTTCCCAGTAAAAGGCCCTGCGCCATAGGAGCAGTCAGAGCGGATGCCTTCGCAACGGTTGGTGCAAACATCGGATCAATCCTCTGGGAAAAGTCACTTAACGGCATTGACCCTTTTTTGCGGCCATTTGTGGCAAGATTGCGTTAATCGCGTGGCCTTGACGTGGTGATACAAAGGAAAGGTTGCGGCAGATTCGATTCAATTTTCCTCTCGCTTCCCCCGCGTGGCTTTGTTAGAAGGACGCGGATTTCAGGATGCACGGCCCCTGCTTTCGGGTGGGGGCCTTGTGTCTTGTTGAGTTATGCGGGTATGGCGAAATTGGCAGACGCACCAGATTTAGGTTCTGGCGCCGCAAGGCGTGGGGGTTCAAGTCCCTCTACCCGCACCATAGGTTGATGAGAAGGACGAAGATATGCAGGTCACCGAAACCCTGAAAGACGGCTTGAAGCGCGCCTACACCATCACGGTGACCGCGGCTGAGCTGGACGCGAAAGTTCAGGAAAAATTGCTCGAGGCACAGCCCGAGGTCGAAATCAAAGGCTTTCGTAAGGGCAAAGTGCCGCTGGCGATCCTGAAAAAGCAGTTCGGTCAGCGGATGATCGGCGATGCGATGCAGGACGCCATTGATGGCGCGATGAAGGATCACTTTGAAAAGACCGGCGATCGCCCCGCGTTGCAGCCCGACGTCAAGATGGTTGACGGCGAAACCTGGAAAGAGGGCCAGGACGTTGTGGTCGAGATGAGCTATGAAGCTCTTCCGCCGATCCCGGAACTGGACGCAACCAAGATCAAGCTGGACCGGTTGTCGGTCAAGGCCGATGAGGCCTCGGTCGAGGAAGCGCTGAAGAATTTGGCGGAATCGGCACAGAGCTTTTCGCCGCGCGGCAAAGGCCGTGCTGCCAAAAAAGGCGATCAGGTTGTGATCGACTTTGTGGGTTCGGTTGACGGTGTGCCGTTCGAAGGGGGCGCTGGCGAGGATTACCCGCTGGTTCTGGGATCGAATTCGTTCATTCCGGGCTTTGAAGATCAACTGATCGGCCAGCATGCAGACACCGACGTGTCGGTTACCGTGACTTTCCCCGCGGAATACGGCGCAGAACATCTGGCTGGCAAAGAAGCGGTGTTCGCTTGCAAGGTCAAAGAGGTGCGCAAGCCTTCGGCAGCCGAGATCGACGACGAGCTGGCTAAAAAGTTCGGCGCAGAAGATCTGGCTGCTCTGAAGGGCCAGATCGCGTCGCGTCTGGAAGAAGAGTACAAGGGCGCTGCCCGCGCTGTGATGAAGCGCGCGTTGCTGGACCAGCTGGACAAGCAGGTAAAGTTCGACCTTCCGCCAGCCTTGGTTGACGCAGAGGCTGCGCAGATTGCGCATCAGCTGTGGCACGAGGAAAACCCCGACGTGCACGACCACAACCACGGCAACGTCGAAACCACCGAAGAGCATAAATCCTTGGCCGAGCGCCGTGTGCGTCTGGGACTGGTTCTGGCTGAAGTCGGTCGTAAGGCCGAGATCACCGTGACCGATGCCGAAATGACCCAGGCTGTTCTGACCCAAGCGCGCCAGTATCCGGGCCAAGAGCGTCAGTATTTCGAGTTCGTGCAAAAGAACCCGCAAATGCAACAACAGCTGCGCGCACCGATCTTTGAAGACAAGGTTGTCGATCATATCGTTGCCGGTGCCAAAGTGACCGACAAGGACGTCAGCAAAGAAGAGCTGCAAAAGCTGGTTGAAGCTCTGGACGAAATGTAATCGCGTCGACAGATCAATAGGGGCCGCGCCTTTGGGTGCGGCCTTTTCATTTAAGGAGTCCCGCCATGCCCGAGTTTCTGCCTGATCTGCCCGTAGAGGGGATACTGGAGTGTCTTAAACGCTCGCCAGGGCACGAGATCCGCACGGGCAAATTCGATAGTCCCGAGTCTTCGGCGGCCTTGGTGGCCAATGCCTTTGGTTGGTTTTTGAACCGGCCCTTGGTCCTGCCGCCCTTGCCCGGCGTGCCGGCGGGACAGATCGAGACGGTGACGCTCGAGGCCGAAATGCGCTATCCTTGGAAGGGTGGGCGTCAACCCTGGCTGGATGTGGGTATCGAAACCTCGACCACCCTGATCGGCGTGCAAGCGCGGCGCTTTGAGCCGTTTCGCCCCGGTAAGGCACAAGGGTTTTCCGAGATCATCGACCGCCCTGAATGGCGCCAGACGATGCCCGCCTATACGCGGATGCGCGATGATCTGGTGGCGGGTAAGGTCGATTTCGACGCGGTGAACGCGGTGGAATTGATCAAGCAAGCCTATGGCATCCAGACGCGGGCGGAAAAGCGCGCGGTCGGCGGCGTGCTTGTCTATCTTTATGCCGAGCCCAAAACTTGGGCCTCAGGTAAGCCGGTGGATCCCGCGCGGATCGAGCAGCACCGAAAGGAAATGGCGAAATTCGCCCGGATGGTGGCGGGGGATGCCGTTGTCTTTATGCCGCTGCGCTGGCGCGATCTGATGCAGCAATGGGCCGCGGTGCCTGCACTCAAGGCGCATGTCGCGGCGATCCACGCGCGGTTCGGCGTGCTTTAGAGCTTTTGGCGCGTTGCTCACGCCACAGAACGAAAAGCCCCGCTCCAGTGATGATGCTGATGCCCAGCCAGCCCACCTTGGTCGGCCAGTCGTGAAAAAAAATCCAGCCGTAGAGCACGCCCCATATCATTGCGGTGTATTCGAATGAGGCGACGATGCTGGCTTCTCCCAAACGGTAGGCTTGGGTGAGCAGGGTCAGGGCGACAGCTGCGATCACGCCGCAGGCACACATCAGCATCATATCCTGCGGTACGGGTGTGACCCATGCACGGGTAAGAAAGGCGAGGCTTTTGTGGGTAGCGCCCTCGAAAGCGCCGCTGCCAAAGATCAAGGACAGCAATGCCGCGCAGAGCAGAAAGACCGCATTGCCCCAGAATGCCATTGCGGCTGCTGTTTCGCTGCGGCCAAGCTGTCTGGCAGAGATCATGGCAAGCGCATAAGTGACAGCAGCCCCGACAGCGAGCAAGGCGGCCCAGTCAAACAGGTCGGTGCCCGGGCGCGCCATTACGACGACTCCACCAAACCCGACAATCACAGCGATCCAGCGCGGTCGCCCGACTCGCTCGCCCAGCATCGGCACGGAAAGCGCGGTGATGCAAAGAGGCGCCGCGAAGAAAAGCGCGACCACAGTGGCGATGGGGAGCGCCGCAAGGGCAAGGTAGTAAAGCGTGTAGGGGGCAAAGACGACGAAACCGCGCCCGATCATGCGGCGCATTCCGGGGGTAAACAGGGTCTTTATTCCGCCATCAAAATGAACCAACAGGCCAATCAGGGGCAGGGCCGTCAGGCTGCGAAAGAGCATCGCCTCAGGAAGCGGATAATCGCCCGAAAGCAGTTTCAGGATCAGGTCTTGGACCGAAAAAAGCGCTATGCCCGCCACAAGCAGCCCCACGGCGCGCAGGTTTTGAGACAAGGCAGGCAGAGGGGCGGCTTCCGTCATCAAGACCTCGGGCTGTTTGAGGCAGGCTGTGGTCTTATGGCGAAAGGGTCTGTTTTGTTTGCGACTATTGGGGCGGCGAAAATGGCGTATCGCTCATTCAAGCCGTTTGCCTGCTGCGGTCAAACTGGCGCCTTGGGGGGCTTTTGGATTTGGCATGCGCCCCAGAAAAGACGGCTCAAACCAACTGGGCAGTTCCCAAACCGCAGCGAGTGCAATTTGGCCACGATTTTGGAGATCATGCGACCAGTTTCACGCGGTTTGTGCGGTGCCGCGTTGATCTTGAAGCTGGTCTGGACGCAAACATTGCCTGCTG
>JAHEBX010000214.1 GCA_024642045.1 Pseudorhodobacter sp.
CAACGGCAACTCGGGCACCGCGATGTTCAGCAAAGACACCACCATGCCGACCAGCGCCAGCGTGGCGGCCACAGACAGATCAATGCATTTGGTCAAGATCACGATCATCTGGCCAATCGCAAGGATCATCAAAGGCGAGGTGTCGTTGAACACATTCGCCAGATTGCGCGGCGTGATAAAGGCCGGAAATCGCAGCGCGATCAAAAGGGTCAGCACCGCGATAGCCAGCAGCAAAATCGCCTCGCGCGAATAGATCAACCGTTTCATCATGCGCTTTCTCCTATGCCTGCCGCGCGGCGCACCAGCGTCTCGGGGGTTAGCTCTGCCCCCGCCAATTCCGCCACGATCCGGCCCTCGCGCATCACGATCACGCGGTCCGACATGCCCAGAACTTCGGGAATTTCCGAGCTGACCATGATCACAGCCAACCCCTGCGCCGCCAGTTCCGCCATGAATTCATGCACGGCCGCTTTGGATCCGATGTCGATGCCCTTGGTCGGCTCGTCCAGAATAATCACCTTTGGCTGCGTCGCGAGCCATTTGGCGATGACCACCTTTTGCTGGTTGCCACCCGAAAGGTTGCCCACAGCCGTCTCCAGCGAGGCCGCACGCAGGTCCAGCCGACTGGTATACTCGCGCGCCAGCTTGAACTCTTCTGCCAGCCGCAAAAAGCCATGCCGCGACGTGCGCCCCAGCGACGGCAAGGTCACGTTCTGAAAGATCGGCAGCGCTGTGATCGCGCCTTGCTTGCCACGATCTTCGGGCACATAGACGATCCCGTTGGCCACCGCGTCGGCGGGCGAGCGGATCACACGCACCTCGCCATCAATCCGCACGGCCCCCTTGCTGGGCTTGGTGATGCCATAAATCGCCTGCATCACCTCGGATCGCCCCGCGCCGATCAGCCCGTAAAACCCAAGGATCTCGCCGCGCCGCAGGGTAAAATTGATGTCGGCAAACTCGGTCGGATGGTCATAGCCCACCACCTTGAGCACTTCTTCGCCCGGATCACTCACCCGATTGGGAAAGATGTGATCGACCGCGCGGCCCACCATCATCTGCACCAGATCGCCCTGTGTGGCCTCGGCAATCTTTCCCTCACCGACGAATTGCCCGTCGCGAAAAACGGTAAAGCGGTCGGCGATACGGAAAATCTCATCAAACTTGTGGCTGATGAACAAGATCGCCTTGCCCTGTGCCTTCAGCTTTTCGACCAGATCATATAGCTCGTTGATTTCCTTGTGCGACAGCGCCGCAGTCGGCTCATCCATGATCACCACACGCGCGTCGATTGACAGCGCGCGCGCAATCGCCACCAGATGCTTGCTGGCAATACTCAGATCGCGCAGACGGATCGAGGGGTCAATGTCAGACTCGATGCTGACCAGAATCTCGCGGGCACGGGCGACCATAGCGCCCGTATCAATAAGCCCGAACCGTCCACGCGGCGCATGGCCCGGAAAGATGTTTTCCGCGACCGACAGCTCGTCAAACAGCACAGTTTCCTGATGGATCGCGGTGATCCCATGCGCGGCTGCGGCCTGCGCTGTGGCAAACTGCACTGGCTTGCCATCCACCAGAATCCTCCCGCCATCGGGTTGGTAGATTCCGGTCAAAATCTTGACGACGGTTGATTTCCCCGCGCCATTCTCGCCAACCAAGGCGGTAACCTGACCCGGATAGAGCGACAGCGACACGCCAGACAAAGCCCGCACGCCCGGAAAGTCCTTGGTGATCGCGTCCAGCGATAGAAGTGCCGAGACGTCAGCGGTTTTGGGCTGCGGCTGCATGGGCAGAGGTCCAATTTTCTGAAAGGGTAGGGGGTCCGGCACAGGGTATGCGCCGGACCGATGTCAGGTCAGATCAAAAGACCGACTTGAACTCTTCGATGTTCGACTTGTCATAGGTGAAGGGGTCAGACATGGCCGCTTCGTTATTGTCGTCCAGCTTGGCGGTGCCCATCCGGCCCATCGGGATTTCGGCCCCTGGCTCGGCTTTGGCGCCCATCGCGATGTTATAGGCCAGCTCGGTTGCCGCATAGCCAAGGTCAACCGGGTTCCAGATCGCAAAGGAAACCGTAGCGCCCGATTCCACAGCGCCCGCCATTTCCGAAGGCAGACCAAGTCCGGTCACGTTGATCTGGCCGATCTTGCCCGCGTCGGTCACAGCCTGGCTTGCCGCCAGAATGCCCACCGTCGTCGGCGCGATGATTGCCTTCAGGTTCGGATAGGTCGCCATCAGGCCCTGCGCTTCGCGATAGGATTTATCCGCCAGATCGTCGCCATAAACGGTGGCGACCAGATTGACCTTTGGATAGTTGCCCATCACCTTTTTCATCTCATCAATCCAGATGTTCTGGTTGGTCGAGGTGGCGGTTGCCGACAGCACCGCGACGTCGCCGCCATCAGGCAGATGATCGGCGGCCAGCTTGATGATCGTGTTGCCGATCAGAGCGGGCGACGAGGGGTTCAGGTGCATCATGCGACCGTCTTTGGCCACGCCCGAATCCCACGAAATAACCGTGATGCCGCGCTCCATCGCCTTTTTCAGCGCGGGAACCACAGCGTCAGGGTCGTTTGCGGAAATCGCAATCGCGTCCACACCCTGCGCGATCAGGCTGTTGATCACTTCGATCTGGCCTTCTGCGGTGGTGCTGGTTGGGCCGGTGTAGATGATTTCCACATCGCCCAGCTCTTTGGCTGCCTCTTGAGCGCCTTTGTTCGCGGCCTCAAAGAACCCGATGCCAAGCGCCTTGACCACAAGCGCGATGCGCATGGTCTTGGCTTCGGCAGCAGTGCCCATCAACGTCGCAGCCACCGCGACGGTGGTCAGGATTTTCTTCATAACACTCATGTTTTCCTCCCTAGAGTGACGGTCCAACGGCGTTCAAGACGCCGCTTCTTCTGCTTGCGCCGCCCCCATTGGGGCGACGATCAAGGTAACATCCGCAGCCTCAAGCATGGCGGCGGCCTTGTCAGTTATGCCGTCGTCCGTGATTACCGTGTCGATCCGGCTCAGCGGACACAGCACCAGCGACGAACGATTTGCGAATTTCGAACTGTCGACCAACACGATCAGCTCATCTGCCTGACCGATCAGCTTTTGCTCGGCCTGCACCAGCAACGGGTCGCCCTCCATCAGCCCGATCGGGGCCAAGCCATGCGCGCCCATGAACATCCGCTTGGCATAGACGTTGCGGGTCACATCGTTGTCGAAAGGCGACAGGATGATGTTCTGCTCGCGGTAGATCGTGCCGCCTGACAGGGTGATGGTGTTCTTGGAATGCTTGAGCAGATGCTCGGCAATCGGGAACGAGTTGGTGAACACCTGCAAGCGGCGCCCCGCCAGCGGATGCACCATCTGGAACGTCGTGGTGCCGCCGTTGATGATGATGCTGTCGCCATCCGCGCACAGCTCGACAGCCGCGCGGGCAATCGCCTGTTTCTGTTTGGAATGTAGCGTTTCGTTCACCGAAAACGGGCGCCCGGCCAGACCCACAAACTGCGGCGGATTGATCGATTCCGCGCCACCACGCACCCGGCGCAGGCGCTTTTGCATATGCAACGTCGCGATATCGCGACGAATCGTAGCCTCAGAGGCCGCCGTCATGTTGCACAGGTCAATAACCGTCACCACAGGGCGATCCTGAATGGCGGATAGAATGATTCTGTGGCGTTCGCTTTCGTGCATTGATCTCTCCCCTTGGTCACCACGATGTGCGGGGATTCGGCTTCTGTCAATCATAAATTGTCAAAATCAATCATGCTGCACCTGCAAACGATCAAAGATGATTGTTTATGATTGACATTCTGTCGCAGTCCTCGCACCATCAGCGCAATCAGGCAGCCTTGGTCGCAGCCATTCCGGGGAGGAAACCATGTCGAACACCGCGCCTAAGCGCCTTCAAAATCAATGGGATGCAGCCAAAGCGGCCGGCATGACCGAATCGCAAAAACTGCTGTATCGGTCGAATCTCTTGGGGTCGGACAAGCGCATCACCAATTATGGCGGCGGAAATACTTCGGCCAAGGTGATGGAAGTTGATCCGCTTACCGGACAGTCCGTCGAGGTGCTTTGGGTCAAGGGATCGGGTGGCGATGTCGGCTCGATCAAAATGGATGGTTTTGCAACGCTTTACATGGATAAATTGCGGGCCCTCAAAGGGGTCTACAAAGGTGTCCAGATGGAAGACGAGATGGTCGGCCTCTTGCCCCATTGCACCTTTAATCTGAATGCACGCGCAGCATCCATCGACACGCCGCTGCACGCCTATGTGCCGCGCAAGCATGTCGATCACATGCACCCAGACGCCATCATCGCTATCGCCGCCAGTGCCAATTCGCGGGCGCTGACCGAAGAGATTTTCGGCAAAGACATCGGCTGGCTGCCTTGGAAGCGGCCGGGCTACGAGCTTGGTCTCTGGCTTGAAAAATTCTGCCTCG
>JAHEBX010000215.1 GCA_024642045.1 Pseudorhodobacter sp.
CCGCTTTGTCAAACTCTCCGACAAATGGACCACCGGCTCTTCGATCATGCCGCAAAAGAAAAACCCCGACGCCGCCGAACTGCTGCGCGCCAAACTGGGCCGCATCTTGGGCGCGACGGTAGCCCTGTTTACCATCATGAAGGGGCTGGCGCTGACCTATTCCAAGGACATGCAAGAAGACAAAGAACAGGTCTTTGACGCCGCCGACACCCTAATGCTGGCGCTCGCCGCGATGACGGGCATGGTCTCGGATATGTCAGCAAACCGCGCCGTGCTGGAAACCTCGGCCGCAAGCGGATTTTCCACCGCCACCGACCTTGCCGACTGGCTGGTCCGCGCGCTGAACCTGCCTTTCCGCGACGCGCATCACGTCACGGGAACGCTCGTGGCACTGGCCGAATCCAAAGGCTGCGACCTGCCCGACCTGTCGATCACCGAGATGAAATCTGTCCATGACGGCATCACCCAAGAGGTCTATTCGGTGCTGGGCGTGCAAAACTCGGTGCGCAGCCGTATGTCCTACGGTGGCACCTCGCCCACCCGCGTGGCAGAGCAAGTCGCGCGCTGGCAAGAACGCCTCGCCTAAGACGCCAGCGTCCTGCGGCGCGCCCGCCATCCCAGCCCCGCCAAGGCAGCGGCAAGCAAAAGCCCCCCCGCCGGCAAGGGCACAGGCGCCACTTGCCGCCCGCCCAAGGTCGAGAACGTCAGCGTTGCATTGCGCAACTGGCCTTCGGGGTAACCAAGGTAGCTGTCGTTCAAGGTGACCGGCACGCCGCTGATGTCCGTCAGCCCCGGCGTATTTGAAAACTCGCAAAAGCTGAAATCGGCATTGCAATACTGATAGCCATCCAAAGTCGGCAAAGCCGCTGAAAGCGTGAATGCCAGCACTTGAAAGGGGTCGCCAAGCTTGCTGCCCCATCCTGAAAACACGCCCTGATATGTAAAGGTTGTGTCGCCGCTGATCGGATCATAGGTTTCTACATAGGGCAGGATCACATCCATATAACCTTCAGGGACGGTTGGCCCGACCATGATGTCGATCCCCGCAATCCGCAGCTGATAGCTCGCAAAAGGCGGCGAAAAGCCCAGATCCTGAAAGTAAGTGAAGTCAAGCGTCTGCCCGACAAGGTCTGGTGCGCCCTGTGCCGAAGCAATCGTCGTGCTTGTGTGAACGGTATACGACGGCGTTGGCATCAGATTTGGGCCAAACTCGTTGGTGACATAAACCGTCGAGGGTGCGGTGGTAAAGATTGGCATCCCAAGCGTTGCCGCCGTGGCGGTGGAAGACAATCCGCAAATCAACGCTGTCATCAAAAGAATCGTAAAATATCGCATCGCAATTCTCCTTATAATCGTGTGAAAGTCACTGGAAATCTGGAGTATTCAATGCGTCTGATGCTACCGCAAAAAAGGCGATTCTCCAAACCGCAAACGCGCGCCAAATCTGGTGTTCAACTCCAGCGGGTTTTGCGCTCGCGACACAGAAGGAACCTCTTCATGCCCATTCACGCCACAACGCCCCGCCCGGTCCCGCGCCAGCCCCGAGGCCATCTCTGGCTGGCCTTGGGCGTTGCCGCGTTGGTGTCGGCCTGCGGGGCCGATGGGGCGCCGACCAAGCCGGGGGTGAGCGTGACGGGCGAGGCGCGCGTCGGTATCACCAATACCAACTAGCGGCGAATTGCGCAGCACCACGCTTGTGCTATACCGCAAGCGTCAGATTTCCCAAGAGGCCGCCGCATGGACCATTTTCAGTATCGTAACGGCGCCCTTCATGCCGAAGATGTGGCCCTGTCAGAAATCGCAGCCTCCGTCGGCACCCCGTTTTATTGCTATTCCACAGCGACTCTGACCCGTCACTACAGCCTGTTCACCGAAGCGCTCAGCCCGATGCCACACCTTGTGTGCTTTGCGATCAAATCGCTGTCCAATGTCGCTGTGCTGAAACTGCTGGGCGATCTGGGCGCCGGTATGGATGTGGTCTCGGGCGGCGAGTACCGCCGCGCGCTGGCGGCTGGCGTGTCGCCCGACAAGATCGTGTTTTCCGGCGTCGGCAAGACCGCCGAGGAAATGCGGCTTGCCTTGACCCACGGCATCCGCCAGTTCAACGTTGAATCCGAACCCGAGATGCGGGCGCTTTCTGCTGTCGCGGTGGAAATGGGCAAAATCGCGCCCATCACCATTCGCGTCAATCCAGACGTTGACGCCAAGACCCACGAGAAAATCGCGACGGGCAAAAAGGAAAACAAATTCGGCATCCCGATCTCCCGCGCGGTCGAGGTCTATGCCGAGGCGGCTTCGCTACCGGGGCTGCAAATCGTCGGCATCGATGTGCATATCGGCAGCCAATTGACCGAGCTGGAACCCTTTGAGCAGGCTTACAAAAAAGTGGCCGAGCTGACCGAAACCCTGCGTGCGGCGGGTCACACCATCACCCGCCTCGATCTGGGCGGCGGCCTTGGCATTCCTTACGAACGCTCCAACACCGCGCCGCCTTTGCCGTTGGAATACGGCGCGCTGATCCAGCGGACGCTTGGCCATCTGGGCTGCGAGATTGAAATCGAACCCGGTCGGCTGATTTCAGGCAACTCCGGTGTGCTTGTGTCCAAGGTCATCTACGTCAAAAACGGCGAAGATCGCGATTTTCTGATCCTTGACGCGGCGATGAATGACCTTGTGCGCCCTTCGATGTATGGCGCGCATCACGACATTCTGCCGGTCGTCGAACCCGCTCCCGCGACCGAAGCGCAGCCCTATGACGTGGTCGGCCCCGTCTGTGAAACGGGCGATACCTTTGCCAAGGCGCGCGATCTGCCACCTCTTGTCGCAGGCGATCTGGTCGCGTTCCGTTCGGCAGGGGCTTATGGTGCGGTGATGGCGTCGGAATACAACTCGCGCCCACTGATCCCCGAGGTGCTGGTGCGCGGCGATCAATTTGCCGTAATCCGCGCGCGTCCTAGCTATGAAGAGATCTTGAACCGCGATACCATCCCGGAATGGTTGTAACCGAAAGCAAGGAATGGACGAAAACACCACGGCCACGCTGCTAAAGCAAATCGAAACCCCGCTGCGCTTGACGTGGGCGGGGCTTTGGGCCGAGCGTTTGACCCGTGCCTTCTGGCCGCTCTGGACGATTGCCATCGGCGCAATTGCGGCTCTGGCCTTTGGGCTACAAGACTATTTGCCCTTGGAAATCGCGTGGTTTGCCTTGGTGACAGCCGCGATCGGGCTGGTTTGGGCGCTGATCCACGGCATCCGCCACTTTCGCCGCCCGACCCGAACCGAGGCGCTCGTTCGACTTGACCGCCACATGCCCGGCCAGCCGATTGCAGCCCTGCACGACGCCCAAGCTATTGGCGCCACGGACGAGGCCTCTCGCGCGGTTTGGCAGGCCCATCGCAGCCGTATGGCCTCGCGTCTGGGCACCGCCCGCGCCGTGCAGCCCGATCTGCAGCTTGCCAGGCGAGACCCCTTTGCGCTGCGTTATGTCGCGCTGACCGCGCTGGTGATGGCTGTGATGTTCGGCTCGCTGTGGCGGGTGACAACGCTGACAGGCATAGCACCTGGCCCCGCCAATGCTGCCGCTGGGCCTGCATGGGAAGGCTGGGCCAAGCCGCCCGCCTATACCGGCAAACCCGCGCTTTACCTGAATGACCAGACTGCCGAAGTGCTCTCGCTCCCCGTTGGCACCCAAGTGCAAGTGCGGCTTTACGGCAACCCGGGCGCGCTGATCCTGTCAGAGACCGTCTCAGGTCGCACGGATACACCAGCCGCCTCGGACCCCGTGCAGGATTTCACCATCGCGCAGTCGGGTGATCTGGACATCAGCGGCGCGGGCGGGCGCGCATGGCAAGTCATCGCCATGCCGGACACCAGCCCCACCATCACCCCCGAGGCCAAAATCGGCCGCGAGGCTGACGGCCGCTTCAAGCAAGCCTTCTCCGCCAAAGATGATTACGGCGTCACCAAGGGTCAGGCCACCATCACGCTGAACCTCGACGCTGTTGACCGCCGCTTTGGCCTGGCGACCGACCCCGAAGCCATCGCGCCTGTGATCCTCGATCTGCCCCTGCCGGTCAAAGGCAGCCGCGCCGACATCAAATCCATGCTGGTCGATGATCTGTCCAAATCCGTGCTGGCCAACCTGCCGGTCACCATCGCCTATGCCGCAACCGATGCCGCTGGCCAGACCGGAACCGCCGCGCCGATCAAGGTCGTCCTGCCCGGCAAGCGCTTTTTTGACCCGCTGGCCGATGCCATTGTCGAGATGCGCCGCGATCTGCTCTGGTCGCGCCAGAACGCCACGACCGCCACGCAGATCCTAAAGGCCATCGCCCATCGCGCCGAAGAAGACACCCCCGACGCCGAGGCTCTCAAGCGTCTGCGCGCCGCGATCAAACGGCTCGACTCCACCGCCGATCTGACCCCAGCCAT
>JAHEBX010000070.1 GCA_024642045.1 Pseudorhodobacter sp.
CAGACGGGCGTAATCTCGCGCGCGGCGGCCACCGAAAGGCCGCGCGTGCCGATCAGGAACAACGCCGCCGGCACGGTTTCAAGGCTGTCCAACACCCTTTCACTAAACGCGCCGGCAAAGCCTTGCTCGGCCGCGAACATCAGCACACCGGTTTGACCCGCAGCGGGGCTCGCAGCTGCCCCGTCATCGCGCAGCACCTGCGCCATCGCGGCGGCGATGCTGCTGGCATAGCTGTCGACGGCCGCCACCTCGGCCCGCGCCTGCCGCGCGCGGGCGGCTGCAATGCCTTTCATGGCGTTGACCACCGAGCCAAGCTGCTTGATCCCTTCGATCCGCGTCGCGATGTCGGCAAGCCGTTCTGTCATGGCGCGGCGGCGGGCTCTGGTGCAAACGTCGCAATCAGTCGCGTCATCGCGGCGAGGATATGCGCGCGCGCGGCGTCGTCCAACGTGCCGTTTTGCACAACCGCAGCCACGGCCTCTGGCGCATCGCGGTCCAGCGCGGGGGCGAGGGCTGCGCGAAAACGGGCGATCCTTTCGACGGGCAGCGGGTCAAGCAGACCCGCATTGATCGCCAACATCATCGCAGCCTCATCGACCAGCCGCAGCGGTGCGTGCTGCGGCTGCCGCAGCACTTCGCGGATTCGCGCGCCTCGGGTCAGTTGCGCCTTGACCCGCCCATCAGGCATACCGCCAAAACGGGTAAAGACCTCAAGCTCGAGAAACTGCGCATAGTCCAGCCGCAGCGTCCCTGCCGCCTTTCGCAGCACCCCAGCCTGGGTTTTGCCGCCGACACGGCTGACACTCAGCCCCACATCCACCGCAGGCTTTTGCCCCTGATGGAACAGCGCCGAATCCAGTACGATCTGGCCATCCGTGATCGAAATCAGGTTGGTTGGGATATAGGCCGAAAGGTTGCCCGAATCCGTTTCGGCAATCGGCAGCGCGGTCAGCGAGCCGCCCCCACGCGCCGCTGAAAGTTTCGAGGCCCGTTCCAATAACCGCGCATGGATATAGAACACATCGCCCGGATACGCCTCGCGCCCCGGCGATTGGCGGGTCAGCAGGGCGATTTCGCGGTGGGTGGCGGCGTGTTTGGACAGATCGTCAATCACGATGAGAGCATGTTGCCCCTTGTCGCGGAAATATTCCGCCATCGTCATGCCCGCATAGGGCGCGATCCACTGCAACCCCGGCGCCGAGGCCGCCCCTGCAACCATCACTATGCAGCGCGCAAAATCGCCGCGTTGTTGCAGCGCGTCAATGGCACGGCGCACGCTCGAGGTCTTTTGCCCTACGGCGACATAAATGCAGATCACATCGCTGCTGGCCTGTGCTATCAGCGCATCAATCGCCAGTGTGGTCTTGCCGGTTGAATGGTCGCCCACGATCAGCTCGCGCTGACCGCGACCCAAGGCAAACAGGGTATCGACGACAAGCACACCCGTCTGCACCGGTTCGGTCACCAGATCACGGTCGATGATCGGCGGCGCGGGGCGTTCGATCGGTAAACGCGCCTGCGCCTCGATCGGGCCCAAGCCGTCAAGTGGGCGGCCCAAGGGGTCAACGATGCGGCCCAAAAGCGCCTCGCCCACGGGAACGTTGACGACTTCGCCGGTGCCGAAAACCGCCTCGCCTGCCTGAACGTCGCTTGCCGCGTCGAGCATCACGCAGCCGATCAGATCGGGGTCGAGCACGCGGGCAAAGCCGACCTGACCGCCCGCAAAGCGCAGCACTTCATCCAGCCGCACATCGCGCAGACCAGAGACCAGCGCCACCCCGTCGGCGATTTCTTCGACGCGGCCCTGATGCTCGGCGCGCGGGCCGAGAGCTGTGGTGTTCAGCGCACTTTTGGCGGTAGTAAACCAGTTTGGCGTCTCAGGCGGCATTGTGAACCGCCTTTTCGATCTGGGTCAGATCGGCGCGCCAACTGTTGCGCAGGGTGAAATGCGCGGTGCGCAGCTCGATTCCCGCCAGAAGTGCCGGGTCGGTGACAAAGCGCAGTTCGGGTTTGGCGCCCAAGGCCTTGTGGATGGCCGCTTTGACGGCTTTGGGGTCGGTGCTATCGGCAGAGGCCATGACGACCTCAATGCCCTCGGCGTTCGCGGCAAGTGCGGCGCGCTCTGCCGGCGGCAAATCGGCAATGGCCTGAACCAGCAGATCCAGAAAGGCGGCTTGAACAATCGGGCCGTTCAGCCGCGCCAGCAGTTTGGCTGCGATCTGCAACGACAGTTTGACGGATTGCGCGGCATCGGCCTTGGCCGCCTCGGCGCGAACATGTTCGATGGTGGCTTTGGCCGCAATCTGCATGTCTTCGGCACGCGAAGCCGCTGATGCCAAAGCGGTTTTGGTCGCGGCTTCGGCCTCGGCCCTGGCTGTATCCAACAAGGCCGCCCGCTCGGCGGCAAACCCATCGTGCGCCGCTGTTGCCTTGGCCATTTCTGCATCGGCCGCCGTTTGGGCTGCCTTTGCCTTATCCAGCATCGCATCACTTGCCGCTTGCCGCGCAACGATTGCCGCCGCCACAGGGCGCCAAAACACCCGCGACAAAAGCCAGATCAGGATCAGAACATTGGCCGCTTGCAGCCCAAGCCCCCAGAAATCGAGTGTCATTGGCTTAGGTCAGCAAAGGGTTGGCAAAGAGCAGCAAGAGCGCGACCACCAAACAGTAGATCGCGGTCGTCTCGATCATCGCAAGACCGACAAACAGCGTGCGTGAAATGGTGTTGGCCGCCTCTGGTTGCCGCGCAATGGCATCCATCGCGGCCGCCACCGCCCGCCCCTCGGCAAGGGCGGGGCCAAGCGCGCCAAAGGCCACGGCAAAGGCCGCACAGACAATACTGGCAAGTCGAAGATAGTCCATCAGGTTTCCTTTTTCTTGAGTGGGATTTCGGCGTCTGGTTGGCCGTCTTCGACCGTTGCCGCGATGAAAACCAGCGCCAGCACGGCAAAAATATAGGCCTGCACCAAGCCGGTGAGCAGATCGAGCGCCATCAGCGGGATCGGCACCAACAGCCCCGCCAGCGAGGCGACAATGCCGATGACGAAGACCCCGCTCATCACATTGCCGAACAGACGCACGAACATCGAAAACACGCGGGTGACGCTTTCCAGAATGTTCAGCGGGATCATCAGGATATTCGGGGCCGCGAAGGAGCGCAGATAGCCGCGCACCCCCGCGCCGCGAATGCCGAACCAGATCACGCTTGCGAAAACGATCAGCGCGAGCGCTGCGTCGGTTTCCAGTTTGGCCGTGGGGGGCTCTATCCCCGGCAGCAGCGAGGCCCAGTTTGCCGTCAGGATGAACAGGAAAAGCGAGCCGATAAAGGCACGGTAGGGCGCGGGCTCGGCCCCCGTCGTCTCGCGGATCTGGGTGTCGAGCATATCAACGATCAGCTCGATCGCCGCCTGTCGCTTGCCGGGGCGAAGGGTCAGCCGCCATGTCAGCACCAGTGCCGCACCCACAAGCACCAGCATAATGCCCCAGGTGGTCAGGATTGCCTGCGTGATCGGCACCGGCCCTATTTGAAAATAGACAACAGAGTTTAGGGGAGAGTTCATTGCGCATCCTCCCTGCGGTGGCGCAGGATCATCGCGCGGCCCAGCATCGCCCCTGCAAATGCCGCCAGCAAAGCGGGCGCGCCGACCAAAGCCGCAAGGTAAAACCCCGCTGCAATTGCCGCAATCCGCCCGAGTGTAAGCGCCAGCACCAGCAGCATCGAGCCTTGGCCCAGCAGCATATCGGTGGTTTTGCGCAGGGCGTGGAAATAGCCAAAGCCCAGCAGAAATCCACCCGCGCAAAACGCCAGCACGGTGACGGCCCATTGCCCTGTGAGATAAGCGCTCATCGCATGTTCATCCATCGCCAGGCGGTCCAGAACCCCAGACAAATCCCCAAGATCAGCAGCGGCGCCGACCAGAAAACGCCAGTGTTGAAATGCCCGTCCAGCCAGCGGCCGGCAAAAAGACCGACCAGCGTTGGCACCACGAAAATCCAGCCGAGCACCCCGATCTGCGCCAGCCTTCGGCCCACCGACATATCGCCCTCGCGCAGCCAGCGTGCACGTCGGTCGCGGTGCAGTCGCGCCTCTTTCACAAGCGGGTCTTCCTCTGGTTCTGGCATCAGCGGATCTCTCCGATTGAGGCACTGTTGCGCTGCAGGCGGCTGACCATGCGCCGGATGGCGTTCAGTTGCAGTTGCACGGCTTCGACGTGTTCAGCCCGCTCGACCTCGATATCAGCGCGGAACTGCGCCAGCACATCGGCATCCAGCGTTGCAAGGGAGTCACCCAGAACGGCCTCGCGGGTTGTGATGGTGACGGTGGTCCCACCGCTCACCACCAGAGTGCCGCCGCGCAGGGCGCAAAACCGCTCACCCTGCCCCTGCCGCCAGCTGATGATCGAGATGGTCAGCGCCGTCAGAAACGGCTCGTGTCCGGCCATGATACCAAAGCCGCCGCTGGCATCCTCGGCGCGCAGGCTGGTGAAGTCTTCATCGACGACAATTTCAAGCGGCGTGACGATGCGCAGTTTCATGCCGCCGCCCCCGGTTTGGCAGCCGCGTCTTTCCGGCGTGCTTCGTCAATCGTGCCGATCATATAAAGCGCGCTTTCCGACCAATCGTCGGTTTCGCCATCCAGAATGGCGCGGCACCCTGCCAGCGTATCGGTCAGCGAAACGCTGGCGCCTTTCATGCCGGTAAAGGCCTCGGTCACCATGAAGGGCTGCGTCAGGAACCGCTGCAACCGCCGCGCGCGCTTGACCAGCAGACGGTCGGCAGCGCCCAGCTCTTCGACGCCCAAGAGCGAGATGATATCGGTGAGTTCGCGAAACCGCGCCAGGGCCTGACGCACCTCTTCGGCAATCCGGTAATGGGTGTCGCCGACAAACAGCGGATCCAGCAGGGTTGACGACGAGGCAAGCGGGTCAATCGCCGGATAAAAGCCTTCGGCCGCCTGCGCGCGCGACAGCACGATCACGCAATCCATGTGGCTGGAAATCGTCGTTACCGCCGGATCGGTGAAGTCATCGGCGGGCACATAGACCGCCTGAATGGCCGTCACCGCAGCCCCCGCGACCGAAGCGATACGCTCTTGCAGCCCCGCGACTTCGGTCGCCAGCGTCGGCTGATACCCCACCCGTGACGGCAAGCGCCCCAACAGGCTGGAAACCTCGGCCCCCGCCTGCACAAAGCGGAACACGTTA
Source organism: Pseudorhodobacter sp. (assembly GCA_024642045.1). Classification (GTDB taxonomy): domain Bacteria; phylum Pseudomonadota; class Alphaproteobacteria; order Rhodobacterales; family Rhodobacteraceae; genus Cypionkella. Next base: position 5,205 of record JAHEBX010000070.1, read on the forward strand.
TCCATCAGCAAAAGCACGTTCTTATGCTTTTGATCGCGGAAATATTCCGAGATCGTCAGCGCCGTCATCGGGGCCCGCCAGCGCGCACCGGGGGGTTCGTTCATCTGGCCATAGACCAGCACCGTGCGCGCCAGAACGCCCGAGCCCTGCATCTCGGTCAACAGCTCGTGCCCCTCGCGCGAGCGTTCGCCGACGCCGGCAAAGACCGAAATGCCCTGATATTTCTCGACCATGGTGCGGATCAATTCCATCACCAGCACCGTCTTGCCGACCCCTGCGCCGCCAAACATCGCGGCCTTGCCGCCGTGTGCCATTGGGGTCAGCAGGTCGATCACCTTGATCCCTGTTTCAAACACCACGTCGCTGCGGGTTTGCGCCGCGAGCGAGGGGGGTGGTGCATGAATAGACCGGCGTGGCGTGTCAGGCGGCAGGGCAGGGCCGTTGTCTTGCGGATTGCCGACCATATCGAGCAATCGGCCCAGTACCGCCTCGCCCACCGGCACCGAGACGGCCTCTCCGGTCGCGTGCACCGCAACCCCGCGCGCGAGGCCTGCCGTTGACTGAAAGGCGACGGCGCGCAGCGTCGTTTGGTCAAGATGGCTGTGCACTTCCAGAATAAGCGGCTCTGGACGATCCCAGTCGACAATCAGGGCTGTATTGATCGCGGGCAAGGGGCCTTGCGGGAAGGCCACATCAACCACGGCACCCCTTACGGCATCAATGATGCCCTGCGTTTGCGGGTGGGGGCTGATTTCGGTCGACATCTTTGCGGGCCTTTTGGGCAAAATCGAAGGGCGGGGCGGCGTCAAGGAACCGACGCCAAACGTGGAAGGCTGGCGCCAGCAACGCTTGACCCTAAGGGTGATCCCTTGGGTGCGATATGATCTGGATCAGACTCAGCTTACAAATCGGTTCGATTTTGCAGACAGGAGGTCATCGGCGTTTTCAAACGCCCTAAAGACGCCTAGACGCGGTCGGGAACCAAGGCGCACAGCTCTTGGGCCCCGATCACCCGGCCTTCGGCAGCGGAAAGTTGCGCGGCCTTGCCGATTGCAACAGCCCACCAGCCATCTTCCAGCCCGACCTCGGGTCTGTTCCCTGCGGCCACAACTTTGGCGAAATTGCTGTGCTGGTAAAAGGTCGAGCCGTTATGATCGCCCGCCGCCAGCAGTAGCGGATCAACCGGCACATCCAGCACGCGCGGGCCCGCAGGATTGCGCGGGCTGACGATCACCTGTGGCGTGGGCGCCGGCCCCAGATGCGTGGGCCAGAACCGGCCCGGACCGGGGACGAGACATTCGATCTTGCCCTTGGGGCCGACCGCCGAAATCTCTTCCTGATAGCGCGAGCCTTCGGCGAACATGCACAGTTCCAGCATCGCGCGCAGGCCGTTTTCAAAATCGACGATCACATAGGCATTGTCCCAGATGTCCGAGGCCTGACCGTCATAGATCTCGCCCAGATGGTTCACCGTCTGCCCGCCCGAGGCCATGACACGCACCGGATTGCAGCCCGCAATCAGGCGCATCAGGTCAAAGAAGTGGCAGCACTTCTCGACCAGAGTGCCGCCGGTATTGCGGTTGAAGCGGTTCCAGTCGCCGACCTTTTGCAGGAACGGAAAGCGATGCTCGCGGATGGTCAGCATCTTGATGCCGCCAGTGGCGGCCTGCGCCTCGCGCAACAGGTGCGCGACGGGCGGCATATAGCGGTATTCCATCGCCACCCAGATCGGCGCGGAATACTGCGCGCGCAGTGTCACAAGCCTTGCCACATCGGCCGCATCGGTGAACAGCGGCTTTTCCACCAGCACGGGCAAGGGACGCTGGGCCGCGATCTGTTCCAATTGGCCAAGGTGCATGTGGTTTGGCGAGGCGATCAGCAGACAGTTCACCGCCTCACTCGCCAGCACCTCGGCCAAAGAGCCGACCATACGCGCGTTGGGCACCAGCGCCTGCGCGGCGCTGCGCATTTCGGCATCCGGCTCGAAGATCGCCACAACCTCGGCATCGGCGAGCAGGGCGATGTTTCGCAGATGCTCTTGCCCCATCATCCCGCAGCCAATAATCCCATAACGCACTGATTTCATGATGGTCCTATTTCAAGCGTGCGACGTAACGCACCGTTTCGGGGTCATACCATGTCCACGACGCCTCGGCCTTGCGGCCCTCTTGATCCCAGCTGATGCGGGTGATCATTGGCAGCGGCGCGTCAGGGCGATGGGGGAAGTCTGCGGGCGCCCAATCGGGCAGGGGTCCTTGGCCGACGCTGTCTTCGGCGCGCGCGATCCACAGGCCAAGCTTGGTGCGATAGTAGAGATAGAGCGATTCCGACAGATCGCCGAGGGCAATCGTGGGCGCATAGCTTGCATCGAGCCAGATCTCCTCGACCGCGGCTACCGTGCCGGATAGAAAGCGCAGACGGCGGATGCGATAGCCCTCGGGAGCGCTGCCAAAGGCGGGCAGGCGCGGATCCTTGGGCAGGCGGTTTACCGATAGTACCCGCGCTGTCGGCAGTCCGCCGCCCGTTGCAAGCTCGATCCGCAGCATGGCGTAGACCGAGGCCGGATCGGCCTTGGCCCGGATATAGTTGCCAGAGCCTTGAACCCGGTCAAGCAAACCCTTTGCCGTCAGCTCTTTCAGCGCCTGTCGCAGCGTGCCGACAGCAATGCCCAATTGCGCCGCCATGTCGCGCTCTGGCGGCAGCCGTTCGCCGTCAATCAGCCGACCGGCAGCAATATCTCGGATCAGCAATTCGCTGATCTGCTGATAGAGCGGCAGGGACCCCGGGGCAGCCATAAGGAGGTGATCCTTAAATTGATATAGTATTGATCTATATCATTGCGGATGCTACGCAAGTGAAAAGATGAATCTCGGGGAGAGAGAATCGATGACCATCGTACCGATCACCTCGCCAGATCTGGATGCCGCCGAAGTCAGTTGGTTTGCAGCGTTGTGTTCGGATGATTATGCCTATCTTGGCGTGCCGGATGGCGCGTTGCGGTCAAGCTGGGCGCATTGCTCTGACATCGTCAAACGCGCCGAGGGGCACGGATTTCGCAATATCCTGTGCCCGTCGTCGTATCAGGTCGGCCAAGATACCCTTTCGTTTGTCGCAGGCTGCGCGCCGATCACCAGCCAGATCAACTTTCTGGCCGCGATCCGCTGTGGTGAGATGCAGCCGATCATGTTGGCGCGCACGGTGGCGACACTTGACCACATGCTCAAAGGACGGCTGACGCTGAATGTGATCAGTTCGGATTTCCCCGGCGAGGTGGCCGACAGTGCCTTTCGTTATAAGCGCAGCCATGAGGTGGTGCAGATCTTGCGCCAGGCCTGGACGCGCGAAAAGATTGATCACGACGGCGAGGTCTATCAGTTCAAAGGCGTGCCGACCGACCCCGCGCGGCCCTATCAGCAAAACGGCGGGCCGCTTTTGTATTTCGGCGGCTATTCCCCCGATGCTTTGGAGCTTTGCGGCGCGCAATGCGATGTCTACCTGATGTGGCCCGAGCCGCAGGAGCAGCTGGCGCAACGGATGCGCGATGTGCATGCCCGCGCCGAGGCGCATGGGCGCACGCTGGATTACGGTCTGCGTGTGCATATGGTCGTGCGCGACACCGAGGCCGAGGCCAAGGACTACGCCGAGCATCTGGTATCGAAGCTGGATGATGAATACGGCAAGCTGATCCGTGATCGCGCGCATGACAGCATCAGTCTGGGTGTTGCGCATCAGGCGCGCGCCCGCGAATTGGCTGACCAGTTCGGCTATATCGAACCGAATATGTGGACAGGGATCGGGCGCGCACGCTCGGGCTGCGGGGCTGCGCTTGTCGGGTCGGTGGATCAGGTGATGAGCAAGATCGAAGCCTATCAAAAGATGGGTATTCGCGCGTTTATTTTCTCGGGCTACCCGCACCTGGATGAGGCCGACCATTTTGGCACCAAGGTGCTGCCGCATCTGAAGACCTGCTCGCTGCCCGAGGCCTATGGCCGCGTGCCAAGTCAGACGCCCGCAACGCCCTTGGGCACAGGAGCACGACGTTGATGCAAAAGGTTTCCTTGGGCGAGATCAGCCTCTCGCGGCTTGTTTACGGCATGTGGCGCATCGGGGATGATCCTGACACCAGCCCCAAGCATGTGCAGGCCAAGATCGAGGCGTGTCTTGCGCAGGGGATCACCTCGTTCGATCAGGCCGATATCTATGGCGGCTATACCGCCGAGGCGATCCTGGGCGGAGCGCTGCGGGCGGCGCCGGGCTTGCGCGACCAGATGCAGATCGTGACCAAATGCGATATCGTGGCACCTGCCGGGCGGCATGCGGCATCGCGGGTCAAGCATTACGACACCTCGGCCGCGCATATCAACGCCTCGGTCGAGGCGTCTTTGCGCGATATGGCGATTGAGACAATCGACCTGTTGCTGATCCATCGACCCGATCCGCTGATGGATCATCACGAGACCGGCGGTGCTTTGGACGCACTGGTGGCCAGTGGCAAGGTGCGCGCTGTGGGGGTTTCCAATTTTCGTCCCTGGGATGTCAGCCTGCTGCAATCCGCAATGAAAACGCCGCTTGCGACCAATCAGATCGAACTGAGCCTGATGGCGCATCACGGGTTTACCAATGGCGATGTGGCCTTTCATCAGCAGCATGGACAGCCTCTGATGGCCTGGTCGCCCTTGGCCGGCGGTCGGTTGTTGGCAGAGTCGGACATCCTGTTGCGCAACCGGCTGGCAGAGATCGCGGCTGCACATGGCACCGATTGGACCGCCGTTGCGGTGGCGTGGCTGCTGCGGCATCCGGCGCAGATCCTGCCGGTTCTGGGCACCAACACCTTGTCGCGTATCGCGCAGATCAGTGACGCCTTGCGGATCGAGATGGATCGCCAGACCTGGTTTGAACTCTACACGCTGGCGCTTGGGCATGAGGTGGCATGATGGCAGACGGTGGCGCGATGATGGACAGAGGTTTCATTCCAGGTGAAGACACTGCGCGTGCCTTTCGCGACGCGCTGGGCCGCTTCACCACGGGCGTGACAGTGGTGACAATCGATGGCCCCAACGGCCCGATGGGCTTTACCGCCAACAGCTTTTCCAGCCTGTCGATGGACCCGCCGCTGGTGCTGTGGTCGCTGGCCAAGGCCGCCGGACGCTTTGCCCATTACGCAGCGGCGCAGCATTTCGCAATTCACGTGCTTGCCGCAGAACAAGTTGACCTGATCCAGCGGTTCCATCGCACCGGGGCGGGGTTCGACGGGCTGGAACACGACCTGAACCAGCAGAAGGTGCCGCTGCTGGATAAGGCGCTGGCGCGGTTTGAATGTGAGCAACATGCGACCCATGAGGGAGGCGATCATCTGATCGTTGTGGGTCGGGTGAGCCGTGTCGTCATTCAGGACGGCGCGCCGCTGGTCTTTTCAAAGGGCCAGTTCGGAGGATTTTCCGCGACATCCTGATCGCGGATGAGGGGCGTCTTGCCATGGCGGCAGGACGTAGAGGGAGGAACATGAGTGGGCTTTTTCATAAGCATCACCAACGGCTTGGGGGCGGTTAATGCGGCCCTGCTTGCGCTTGGCCGATGGTTGGGCGCAACCTTCGTTGCGCTGATGGTGATCATCATCCTGGTGCAGGTGTTCTTTCGCTATGTGCTCAACGATGCCCTCGCCTGGCCGGAAGAGGCCGCGCGATTCCTGATGCTGTGGATGACGGGCCTGATGGCGCCGACGGCGCTGCGGCGGGGCGGGTTCGTCTCGATCGAGATGCTGGTGCGGTTTCTGCCCCGAGGCCCAGCTGCCGTGCTGACGATCATCTTGCTGCTGCTGTCGCTTGCCGTGCTGGTGGTGGGAGTGCAGATCAGCTGGTCAGAGGTCACCGGTCTTGGCGGACGGTTTACCACCGACAGCCTTTCCGTGCCGCTGCCGGATTTCAGCGGCTGGATCAAGGTGCCCAAGGCGTGGATGATGGCGTCGTTGCTCGTCGGGCTTGTGCTGCTGATCATGGTTTGCGTCGAGCTGATCTTGCGCGCGGTGGTAAGCCTTGGCGGCGGCGATGCGCGGCTGATGGTCATTCCCGAGTCCACAATCGGGGGGGGCGAATGATGCTGTCGTTCTTTCTGCCACTGTTTCTGGTCCTGCTGCTGTTGGGGTTGCCGGTGTTTTTCGGGCTGATCGCCGCCCCTGCGATTTTGCTGTGGATGAACGGACAAGAGCGCGACATCGTGCTGCTGTTTCGCAATATCTACAACGGGATGGACAGCTTTCCGCTGATGGCGATCCCGTTCTTCATGCTGGCGGGCGAGGTGATGAACCGCTCGAACATCACGCTGCGCCTTGTTGAATTTTCACAGGCCTTGATGGGCCACCTGCGAGGCGGACTTGCGCATGTGAATGTGCTGTCCTCGATGCTGTTTGCGGGCCTGTCGGGCTCGGCGGTGGCGGATGTCTCGGCGCTGGGTTCGATGCTGATCCCTGCGATGGAAAAGCAGGGCTATACCCGAAGTTTTGCCGCCGCGATCACGGCATCAAGCTCGATCATCGGGCCGATCATTCCGCCTTCGGGGATCATGATCATCTATGCCTATGTGATGGGTGAAAGCGTCGCGGCGTTGTTTCTTGCGGGCATCGTGCCGGGGATCATGATCGGCGGCGGGCTGATGCTGATGATCCACTTTCTGGCGGACCGCTATGATCTGCCACAGCGCACGCGCCGCGCGACTTGGGGTGAGCGCGGGCAGGCCAGCCTCAAGGCGATCTGGCCGCTTATGACACCGGTAATCATTCTGGGCGGCATCCTTGGCGGTGTGTTCACCCCGACCGAGGCGGCTGCGGTTGCTGTGGCCTATTCCACCTTTATCGGCTTTTTCGTGCTGCGCACGCTCAAGCTGTCGGACATTCCCGACGTGCTGACCCGCGCGGGGATGACTTCGGCGGTGGTGCTGCTGTTGGTGGGGGCGGCGATGGCCTTCAAGACTGTGGCGAGCCTGAGCCACACACCAGAACTGCTGGCCCAGATCATTCTGGGGCTGTCGGACAACCCGCTGGTGCTGCTGTTCCTGATCAACCTTTTGTTGTTCATTGTGGGCATGTTTCTGGATGCGGGGCCTGCGATCATCATCCTCGGGCCAATTCTGGGACCGATTTTTACCTCACTCGGGGTAGATTCAGTGCATTTCGCCATTATCATGGCGGTGAACCTGACGGTGGGTTTGCTGACTCCGCCGATGGGGCTGGTGCTGTTTGTCACCTCTTCGGTGTCGGGGCTGCGGGTTGAAACCATCGCCCGCGCTACGTTGCCTTTTCTGGCTGTCGAGGTGCTCGTGATCTTTTTGATCACCTACATCCCCGCGATCAGCCTGACAGTGCCGCGCCTGTTCGGCTTTATTCACTAACCAAAGACGAAACCAAAAGGGAGAAGAAGATGCTAATGAAAACATTGAAATCCGCGGTCATGGCCGCATTGCTGGCCGGGTCTGCCAGCATGGCCCTGGCGCAAGAGATCACCCTGCGCGCCACGGCCAACTCGAATGAGAACGACGAGGATTACGACGGTTTGGTCGTGTTCAAGAACTATGTCGAGAATGCCTCGAACGGCGCGATCAAGGTCGAGTTGTTCATCGGCACCCAGCTTTGCGCCAAGGGGGATGAGTGTTTGGCGGGTGTCGCAGATGGCTCGATCGACATCTATATCTCGACCAGTGGCGGCGCAGCGGGCCTGTTCCCTTATATTCAGGTGCTCGACCTGCCTTACCTGATGTCGGATGATCGCGTGGCCGAGGCTGTGCTGACCCAGACCGATTTCACCAAGACCCTGCGTGACATGGCGATGAAGGACAGCGGGGACAAGATCCGTCTGATGACCATCGGCAACACGGGCGGCTGGCGCAACTTTGCCAATACCAAGCATCGCGTTTCGACCCCCGCCGATCTGAAGGGGATGAAGATGCGCACGGTTCCCGCCGATCTGCCGCAGTTCCTCGCCACTACCCTTGGCGCGGCGCCGACGCCTATTCCGTGGCCCGAACTGTTCACTTCGCTGCAAACTGGCGTGGTTGACGGCACCGCAAACGGCATCACCGACATCATGTCGATGAAGTTCACCGACGCGGGCGTGAAATATCTGACGCTGGACGGTCATTCCTATATGGGCGCCTTCTGGTGGATGGGTCAGGATCGGTTTGCCTCGCTGACCGATGCGCAAAAGCAGGTCGTGCTGGACGGCTTTTCGGCCTTGCAGCAGGCGACCTTTGCCAGCCCCAAGCGCAAGGAAATTCAGGCCTATGCTGATTTCAAGGCAGCTGGTGGCGAGGTGTATGTACCGACGTCAGAGGAAAAGGCGGCCTTCAAGGAGGCCGTTGCTCCGGTGCTGGATTGGTTCAAGACCAATGTCAAAGGCGGGCCCGAAGTGTTGAGCGCGTTTGAAACCTCGGTCGCCAAGGCGCAGTCGATTGTCGATGCGGAACGCGCAACGGAAATGCAATAAAACCAACCGGCTGGCCCCCTGAATTGGGGGCCGGTCCGATCCGGCGGCGTCAGCCTTTGGCGCCCTGACCGCGCGAATAGACGTCTTCGTAGCGAATGATGTCGTCTTCGCCGAGATAGCTGCCCGTCTGCACCTCGATCAATTCCATCGGAACCTTGCCCGGGTTGGCCATGCGATGCTTGCAGCCCAGCGGGATGAAGACCGATTGATTTTCAGTCACCAGAAGCACTTTGTCATCCAGAGTGATCTGCGCGGTCCCCGAGACGACGACCCAATGTTCGGCCCGGTGCATATGGCTTTGCAGGCTGAGCGAGGCACCCGGATTGACGACAATGCGTTTGACCTGAAACCGCTCGCTCAGGATCAGGGTTTCAAAAAAGCCCCAGGGGCGGTGATCTTTGGGAAAGGTGTCGGCCTGTGCCACCCCCGATTTCCGCAGCACCTTGACCAGATTTCCCACCTCGTGCACCCGATCACGGCTTGCAACCAGCACAGCGTCAGCCATGGCAACGGCGACGATATTCTCAAGTCCCAGACCGACAAGGCGCACGCCGGGCGTTTCCGAGCGCAGCAGGCTGTCTTTGCAATCCACCGCCGTCACATCGCCCGAGGTGGCAAGCCCCTGTGCGTCAAGGCTGCTTTTCTGTCGTACCGCCTCCCATCCGCCCAGATCCGTCCAATCGCCGGTATGGGCGACCACCGAGATGTTGTTGATCTTTTCCATAATGGCATAGTCGATCGAAACGTCTTCGCAAGCGGACCATGCCTTGGGTGCCAGCCGCAGAAATCCCAGATCAGGGGTCGCCTCGGTCACCGCGTTTTGCACGGCAACAAGCATCTGCGGCATGTGGGTCTGAAAGGCAGAGATCATCGTTTGCGCGGTGAACAGAAAGATACCCGCGTTCCACAAAAAGCCACCCAGCGCCAGCATCTCGGCCGCCCGCGCGGCGGTCGGCTTTTCGACAAAGCGGCGCAGCGGGATCGGGTCGCGGCCGTTTTCCAAAGCAGGTTCAAGGTAGCCATAACCGGTCTCGGGGCGAGTGGGGACGATGCCAAAGGTAATCACCTGACCGTCAAGTGCGGCGGGAATGCCGCGTGCGAGGGTGGCGTGGAATGCGGCAATATCCGTAATCAGATGATCCGAAGGCGCCGCCAACAGCAGCGTTTGTGGATCACTTTGCGCGGCCACCAAGGCTGCGGCAAGCAGGGCGGGCGCGGTATTGCGCGCCTCGGGTTCGATCAGGATCGCGCCGGGGTCCACGCGGATTTCGGCAAGCTGCTGCGTGACGATAAACCGAAAATCAGCATTTGTGATGACAACAGGGGCGGCAAACATGGCACCCGACAGGCGTGTTGCGGATTGTTGAAACAAGCTGCCCGGCCCGATCAGTTCAACAAACTGCTTGGGGTAGCCTTTGCGCGAGAGCGGCCACAACCGCGTACCTGAACCGCCGCAAAGAATTACCGGCGTGATTTTGGTCTTCATACACTCTCTCCAACGCGACACTCGCACAGGTGTTGCAGGCTATATTAGCCCCCGGTGGCTGGCAATCAAAGGCCGCAGCCGATGTCAGGCCCGCCGCGATGAGGCGATCCTGCGCAGATACGAAGCAACTGTGACCAATCAATGGCTTGGTTGTGCAAAATTTTCGAGTTTTCTTGCGGCGGTGCGGAAAATCACTCTGCTGGTCTCAGGCGCGTTTGCCGACCACCGCGACGCCCAGGGTTTCCAGAACTTTTGCCTCGATCTGGGCCGCGTCCATGCCTGCCACCTGATACATCGCCTCGGGGGAGGCCTGGTCGATAAAGATATCGGGCAGAACCATCGAGCGGAATTTCAGGCCGCGATCAAACACGCCTGCATTGGCCAAAAGATCAGCGACATGGCTGCCAAAGCCGCCGATTGCGCCTTCTTCTATCGTGATCAGCGCCTCGTGATCCTGTGCGAGGCTCAGGATCAGATCGCGGTCCAGCGGTTTGGCAAAGCGGGCATCGGCGATGGTCGGCGTAAGGCCCTTGGCGGCGAGCATCTCGGCGGCTTTTTGCACCTCGGCCAGACGGGTGCCAAAGGACAAAAGTGCGACGCGTTTGCCCTGCTGGATCAGGCGGCCCTTGCCGATTTCCAACGGAATGCCCCGCGCGGGCATTTCGACCCCTGTGCCCTCGCCACGCGGGTAGCGAAAGGCGATGGGGCCGTCGTTATGCGCGGCGGCCGTGGCGACCATATGCACAAGCTCGGCCTCGTCTGCTGCGGCCATCACCACCATGCCCGGCAAGTTGGCAAGAAAGGCCACGTCAAAGCTGCCCGCATGGGTGGCGCCATCGGCACCGACCAGCCCCGCGCGGTCGATGGCAAACCGCACCGGCAGGCGCTGGATTGCCACGTCATGCACGACCTGATCGTAGCCGCGCTGCAAGAAGGTGGAATAGATCGCGCAAAAGGGCTTCATTCCGCCCGCAGCAAGCCCTGCCGAAAACGTCACCGCATGCTGTTCGGCTATGCCAACGTCAAAGGTGCGCTTGGGAAAGCGCGCCCCGAACAGGTCAAGCCCGGTGCCATCGGGCATTGCAGCCGTGATGGCGACAATTTTCGCGTCCGCCTCGGCCTCGGCTATCAGGGCCTGCGCGAAGGTTTTGGTATAGCTGGGGGCGTTTGACTTCGCCTTGACCTGTTCGCCCGTCAGCATATCGAATTTCGCCGTGGCATGGCCCTTGTCGCGGGCGGCTTCGGCGGGGGCATAGCCTTTGCCCTTTTTGGTCAGCACATGGATCAGCGTTGGCCCCGTGGCGCGGGCGTGAACGGTGCGCAGAACGGGCAGCAGTTGGTCGAGGTCGTGGCCGTCAATCGGGCCAATGTAGGAAAAGCCCAGCTCTTCGAACAGCGTGCCACCGACGGCGAGGCCTTTGAGCATGTCTTTTGCCCGCCGCGCGCCTTCTTGGAAGGGCTCTGGCAGCAGGGACACCATCCCCTTGGCGGCGGATTTGAGTTCCTGAAACGGCTCGCCCGCATACATGCGGCTGAGATAGGCCGAGAGCGCGCCGACAGGCGGGGCGATAGACATCTCGTTGTCATTGAGGATCACGAACATGCGTTTTTTAAGGTGGCCTGCGTTGTTCATCGCCTCGAACGCCAT
>JAHEBX010000071.1 GCA_024642045.1 Pseudorhodobacter sp.
CTGGCCAAGGACGTGAGGCTGTTGATTTTGGACGAGCCGACCGCGGCTTTGCAGGAAAACGACAGCCAAAAACTGCTGGACCTGATGCTGGAGCTAAAGGCGCAGGGGGTGACGCAGATCATCATCAGCCACAAGCTGAATGAGATCGGGCGCGTAGCCGACCGCATCACGATCATTCGCGACGGCGCCACGGTTTCGACGCTGAACAAATCCGAGATTTCGGAAGAGCGCATTATCCGCGATATGGTGGGCCGCGACATGGCCAACCGATACCCTGCGCGCGCGCCGCAGATCGGCGATGTATTGCTCGAGGTTGATGGCTGGAACGTCTGGCACCCCGAACAAAAAGACCGCCAGATGATCCGCGATGCGGCATTTCATGTGCGCGAGGGCGAGATTGTTGGCATTGCAGGGCTGATGGGGGCTGGGCGGACGGAACTGGCGATGAGCCTGTTCGGGCGGTCTTATGGCCGCGATATCTCGGGGTCGGTCAAGATCGCTGGCAAAGCGGCCGATTGCTCAAGCGTCGACCGTGCGATTGGCGCAGGGCTGGCCTATGTGACGGAGGATCGCAAGGAACTGGGGCTGGTGCTGGACGAGCCGATTGTGCGCAACATCACGCTGGCCAACCTGTTGGGGGTGTCCAAGCGTGGCGTGTTAAGCAAACAGCGCGAACAGCAGGTGGCCGAGCAATACCGCCGCGCGATGAATATCCGCACCCCGGACGTGATGCAGCGGGTGGTCAACCTGTCGGGCGGCAACCAGCAAAAGGTGGTGCTGTCAAAGTGGCTGTTCGCCGATCCGCAGGTGTTGATTCTGGACGAACCCACACGCGGCATTGATGTGGGCGCGAAGTTCGAGATTTACGGAATCATGAACGATCTGGCCGCTCAGGGGCGCGGCGTCGTGATGATTTCCAGCGAAATGCCCGAGTTGTTGGGCATGTGCGACCGGATTTATGTGATGAACGAAGGCCGGATCGTGGGCGAACTCACCCGCGCCGAGGCCAGTCAGGAGCGCATCATGGCGCTGATCCTGCAAAGCGAAGGAAAAGCAGCGTGAGCGATAAGAAACAGGGGCTTAGCGCCCTTTTGGGCGGGCATTTGCGCGAGAACGGCATGTTGATGGCACTGGTGGCCATCGTGCTGTTTTTCGTGGCTATGGTGCGCTGGCAGATTGATGTCGATTTCCTGTCGGCACAGAATATCACCAACCTGTTCTTGCAAAACTCTTACGTCATCATCATGGCGCTGGGAATGCTTTTGGTGATCGTGGCGGGCCATATCGACCTGTCTGTCGGCTCGGTGGTCGGCTTTGTCGGCGCAGTTGCCGCCGTGCTGACGGTCAAGCTGCATTGGCCGGTTTATGCCGTGGTGCCGGCCTGTCTGGCTGTCGGGTTTCTGATCGGAGCCGCTCAGGGCTATTGGGTCGCCTTCTGGCGGGTGCCTTCCTTCATCGTGACGCTGGCGGGGATGCTGGTGTTTCGCGGGCTGACACTCTGGCTGTTGAACGGTCAGAACATCGGGCCGTTTCCCAAGTCGTTTCAGCTGCTGTCAACCGGTTTTGTCGCGGATATTTTTGGGGTCAACCGCCCCAACATGACAGCAATTGTGCTGGTCTGCCTTGCAGCATTGGCCATCGTGTATTCGGGGTGGCGCGCGCGGGCGCGCGATGCTCAGTTTGGCATCACGCCAGAACCGATGGTGATCTTTGCCATCCGTAACATCGTGGTTTCTGCGGCCTTGATCTTTGTGGGCTATAAACTCGCAAGTTTCCGTGGCCTGCCAAATGTGGTGATTATCTTGTCCGTGCTGACCGTTCTTTATGCCTTTTTTACCGAGAATATGGTGACAGGTCGCCGGATCTATGCACTGGGCGGTAACGAAAAAGCTGCAAAACTGTCGGGGATCAAGACCGATCGGCTGGTTTTCTTGACCTTTTGCAACATGGGGGTTTTGGCGGCGCTTGCGGGCATGATCGTGGCCGCGCGTCTGAACTCCTCGACGCCAAAGGCAGGTGTCGGGTTCGAGTTGGACGTAATCGCCGCCGTGTTCATAGGTGGCGCGTCAATGTCGGGCGGGGTTGGCAAGATCCTTGGCGCGGTCGTCGGCGCGCTGATCATGGGCGTGATGAACAACGGCATGTCGATTTTGGGCATCGGCATTGATTACCAGCAGGTGATCAAGGGGCTGGTGCTGCTCGCCGCCGTTATCTTTGATGTTTACAACAAATCGAAATAGGACGCGCTCATGCTGATTTCCCAGATAGCCAATGCCGATGGCACACTTTCAGTGGTGGTGCGCGAGGGGTCTGAGGCGGCAATGGTCAAGGACGCCGCCAGCACCTACGCTCTGGCGCAAGAGGCGATTTCTTCCGGGCGGTCATTGCGCGCGGTGATCGCGGCGCATGGTCTGGGCGCGGCCGTGGATCTGCAAAATCTGGCGGCGCAGGGGCGGCTTGCGCTGCCGATCACGCATCCCGACCCTGCGCATATGCACCTGACGGGCACAGGGCTGACCCATCTGGGATCGGCTGCAACGCGCGATGCGATGCATGCGAAACTTGGCGAAGCCGAAACCCTGACCGACAGCATGAAGATGTTCCGCATGGGGCTCGAGGGCGGGCGACCCGCCGCAGGAGAGGTGGGCGTGCAGCCCGAGTGGTTCTACAAGGGCAACGGCCATTCGGCGGTGGCCCCGGGGGCGGCGCTGACCAGCCCCGGCTTTGCATTGGATGGCGGCGAAGAGCCCGAGCTTGCGGGGATTTATCTGATCGGACCAGACGGCACCCCCTTTCGGCTGGGATGGGCGCTGGCGAATGAGTTTTCCGACCATGTGACCGAGCGGATCAACTATCTGTTTCTTGCCCATTCCAAGCTGCGTGAGGCATCCTTCGGGCCAGAGATCTTGATTGGGGATTTGCCCGCCGATCTGCGCGGCAGCAGTCGGATCATCCGCAATGGCGCGGTGATCTTTGACAAGCCCTTCCTGTCCGGCGAGGCGAATATGTCCCACACCATGGCCAATCTGGAACACCACCACTTCAAATATGACCTGTTCCGCCAGCCCGGCGATCTGCATGTGCATATGTTTGGCACCGCAACGCTAAGTTTTGCCGATGGTCTAAAGCCACAGGATGGCGATATATTCGAAATCGAGGCAGCAGATTTCGGTCTGCCCCTGCGCAATTCCCTGACCACGGCCCCTGCCTTGACCGGAGCGGTCGTTGTCCAACAGCTGTGAGAAGAACATGACCTTCAAGCCCGCCGCATGGCCCCGCAAACTCCGCTCGCAAACTTGGTTTGGCGGCACATCGAAGGATAATATCTATCACCGCGGCTGGATGAAAAATCAGGGCTTTCCGCCGGATCTGTTCGATGGTCGCCCGGTGATCGGGATTCTGAACACCTGGTCGGAACTCACGCCCTGCAACGCGCATCTGCGCGATCTGGCCGAGCGGGTGAAGCACGGCATCTATGAGGCGGGCGGCTTTCCTGTCGAAGTGCCGGTGTTCTCGGCCTCGGAATCAGCCTTCCGCCCCACCGCAATGATGTTCCGCAATCTGGCCGCGATGGCGGTGGAAGAGGCGATGCGCGGTCAGCCGATGGATGGCTGCGTGCTGATGGTGGGCTGCGACAAGACCACGCCAAGCCTGCTGATGGCGGCAGCCTCGACCGATATGCCTTCGATCGTCGTCACGGGCGGGCCGATGCTAAATGGCTATTACAAGAACGAAAGGGTCGGCTCGGGCACGCATCTGTGGAAATTTTCCGAAGCCGTCAAGGCCGGCACGATGACCAAGGAAGAATTCGTCGAGGCTGAAGCCTCGATGTCGCGCAGCCCCGGCTCGTGCAACACCATGGGCACGGCCTCGACAATGGCCTCGATGGCCGAGGCCTTGGGCATGGCGCTGTCGGGTAACGCCGCCATCCCAGCGGTGGACTCGCGGCGCCGCGTCATGGCGCAACTGACGGGCCGGCGCATCGTGCAGATGGTTAAGGATGACCTGAAACCCTCTGATATCCTGAAGAAAGAAGCGTTCGAGAACGCCATTCGCACCAATGCCGCGATCGGCGGCTCGACCAATGCGGTGATCCATCTTTTGGCGATTGCGGGGCGCGTCGGCATTGATCTCACGCTCGAGGATTGGGATCGCTGCGGACGCGATGTGCCGACGATCGTGAACCTGATGCCTTCGGGCAAATATCTGATGGAAGAGTTCTTCTACGCCGGCGGCCTGCCCGTGGTGATCAAGCGGCTGGGTGAGGCAGGTCTGCTGCACAAGGACGCGCTGACGGTCTCGGGCGAAACCGCTTGGGATCAGGTCAAGGCAGTGCAGAACTACAACGAGGATGTGATCCTGCCCGCGGAAAAAGCGCTGACCCAATCGGGCGGCGTCGTGGTGCTCAAGGGCAATCTCGCGCCCAAAGGGGCAGTCCTGAAACCCTCTGCCGCCACCCCGGCGCTGATGCAGCACCGCGGCCGCGCTGTGGTGTTCGAAGATATCGACGACTACAAAGCCCGCATCAATGATGAGGATCTCGATATCGACGAGACCTGCGTGATGGTGCTGAAAAACTGTGGCCCCAAAGGCTATCCGGGCATGGCCGAGGTCGGCAATATGGGTCTGCCGCCCAAGATCCTGCGCAAAGGGATCACCGATATGGTGCGGATTTCCGATGCGCGGATGTCGGGCACGGCCTTTGGCACCGTGGTGTTGCACACCTCGCCCGAAGCCGCAGCCGGTGGGCCGCTTGCCGTGGTGCAATCGGGCGATATGATCGAGCTGGATGTGGCGGGCCGACGTCTGCATCTGGAGGTGTCGGACGCCGAACTCGCCGCGCGTCTGGCGAAATGGGCGCCCAGCCATATCCGCGCCGAGTCTGGCTATGCCTGGCTGCACCAGCAGCACGTCGAGGGCGCAGACACCGGCGCCGATCTCGATTTTCTCAAAGGCTGCCGTGGCAATCCTGTCGGCAAGGACTCGCATTGATGAAAGTTGCCCTCGTCGGAATCGGCAAGATCGCGCTGGACCAGCATGTGCCCGCCATCGCCGCCTCGCCGGACTGGGATCTGGCCGCGACGGTCTCGCGCAATGGCGCGGTCGCAGGCGTCGAAAGCTTTCAGGATTTCGCGACCTTTCTTGCCGCGCGTCCCGAGATCGGGGTGGTATCCCTCTGCCTGCCGCCTCTGCCGCGCTTCGACTATGCCGAGGCGGCCCTTAAGGCGGGACGGCATGTGATGCTGGAAAAACCGCCCGGGGCGACGCTGGCCGAGGTGCACGCCCTGCAAACACTTGCCGCCGAACGCGGCCTCACCCTCTATGCCACATGGCACAGCCGAATGGCCCATGCGGTGGCCCCCGCCAAGGCCTGGCTTGCGGATAAAACCGTCACCAGCGCCCATATTACCTGGCGCGAGGACGTGCGCAAATGGCACCCGGGGCAGGATTGGGTGTTCAAGGCGGGCGGCATGGGTGTGTTTGATCCCGGCATCAATGCGCTGTCAATCCTGACCGAGATCCTGCCCGCCCCGCTGCATCTGACCAAGGCGCATCTGGAATTCCCTGCAAACTGCGAAACACCTATTGCCGCGCAACTGACCTTCAGCGGCCAGGTCAGCGCCGATTTCGACTGGCGGCAAACCGGCCCGCAAACCTGGGATATCACGGTCGACACGCCGCAGGGCAAACTCGACCTGCGCATGGGCGGCAATGTGCTCGAAATCGATGGCACGGCGCGAGCGGGTCAGAACACCATCATGGGCGAATACCCCGCCCTCTATGCCCGCATGGCCGAACTGGTCAAAGCGCGCCACTCCGATGTCGATCTGGCACCCATGGTGCATGTTGCCGACGCCATGACCCTTGGCCTGCGCCGCCAGACCGACCCCTTCCACTTCTAAGCCTTTCATACTGGCCCAAATATCCCACAGGGGAAGGGGCAATGTTCAAATTGCCCCGCGGGGGTGTGAAACCCCCGTTTGCGCCCGCTTTTCAAGGAGACCGACATGCTGACAGGCAAACATCTGATTGCAGGCGACTGGGTTGCGGGCACAACACTCTTCACCTCCGCGCCCGCATCGGGCACCGCGGGCCAGTTCGCAAATGGCTCCGCCGCCGATGTTGACGCAGCCGTTACCGCCGCCGAAGCGGCCTTTCCCACCTATTCTGCCCTGCCACGCAACCTGCGCGCCGATTTCCTCGACCGCATCGCCGATGAGATCGAGGCGCGCGGCGCCGAGATCACCGCGATTGGCCATGCGGAATCCGGCCTGCCCACGGCACGGCTCGAGGGCGAGCGGGGCCGCACCACGGGTCAGCTGCGCCTTTTTGCCAACCACATTCGCGCGGGCGCCTATCTGGATCGGCGCACCGACGCCGCCCAACCCGACCGCCAGCCCGCACCGCGCCCCGAGATCCGCATGATGCAGATGGCCTTGGGCCCGGTTGCGGTGTTTGGAGCCTCGAACTTCCCGCTCGCCTTTTCCACTGCGGGCGGCGATACCGCCAGCGCGCTGGCCGCGGGGTGCCCTGTGGTGGTCAAGGGCCATCCCGCCCACCCCGGCACGGGCGAGATCGTGGCGCAAGCCATTGATGCGGCAATCAAAGCGTGCAACGTGCCCGCTGGCACTTTCAACCTTGTTCAAAGCAATGACCGCGAGGCGGGCGAGGCTTTGGTCACCCACCCCTTGATCCGCGCGGTGGGCTTTACGGGCTCGCTCGCAGGCGGGCGCGCGCTGTTTGACCTTTGTGCCCGCCGCCCGGAACCCATCCCGTTCTTTGGCGAGCTTGGGTCCGTCAACCCGATGTTCCTGCTGCCAACCGCGCTTGCCACACGGGGCGCCACAATCGCTGCGGGCTGGGCGGGCAGTCTGACCATGGGGGCGGGGCAGTTTTGCACCAACCCCGGCCTTGTCGTACTGATCGACGGGCCCGAGGCCGAGGGTTTTGTCGCCAGCGCGCGCGAGGCACTGGCCAAGGTCGGCGCGCAAACCATGTTGACAGACGGCATTGCCGCAGCCTTTCGCGCGGGCCGCGACCGCATTGCGGCCACTGCGGGCGTGCGCGAGGTCTTGACCAGCACCTGCGATCTGCGCACGGCCACGCCCTATGCCTTTGAGGTTTCGGGCGCGGACTGGCTGGCCAATCACACCTTGGGCGAAGAGGTGTTCGGCCCGCTTGGCATTATCATCCGCGCCCACGATGCCGCAGAAATGCAAGCCATTGCAACGCATCTGGAGGGGCAACTGACCTGCACCCTGCATCTGGAACCGAACGACCATGCCCTTGCCCGCAGCCTGCTGCCCCTCTTGCAGCGCAAGGCGGGGCGGCTTTTGGTCAACGGCTTTCCAACCGGGGTCGAGGTGGGCGAGGCGCAGGTGCACGGCGGCCCTTACCCCGCCAGCACCAACTTTGGCGCGACCAGCGTCGGCACCATGGCCATCCGGCGCTGGCTGCGCCCGCTGGCCTATCAAAACTTCCCGCCCGAACTGTTACCGCCTGATCTGGCGTGACCACAGCCCTTACAAGGCACGTTGCCGCCGAGCGGCAACTGCCCTAGGGTCGCGCGCAACCTCAGGAGAGATCATGACCCTTTTCAGCGAAACCCTACGCCTCACCCATGCTGCAACCATGCTCATGCTGGCCGCCGCGATTGCCAAGGCCGAAAGCATGGGCCAGCCGCAATGTATCGTCATCGTCGATGCCAGTGGCGAGCTTTTGGGTGAGATTCGTATGAGCGGCGCACGTTTTCTCAGCCGCAAAAGCGCTCTGGCCAAAGCGCTGACCGCAGCCTCGATCGGCGCACCCAGCGCCAATGTCGCCGAGCCGATGCGCGCGGGCCTTGGCATGGCCTCGGGCGGGGCGGTGACGGGGCTGAAGGGCGGCTTGCCGATCCGCGTTCGGGGTGAACTGGTGGGCGGCATCGGCATCGGGTCCGGCACCGGCGAGCAGGATGTCGAAGTGGCATTGGCGGCGCTCGGCGCGATTGGCGCCGATCTGCCCGCCTAGCCCGCGCCCAACGCCACCGCGATCTGATAGGTCACAAGCGACCCCAGATAGGCCAGCGCCAGCATATAGGCAAAGGTGACCCACATCCATTTGTAGCCGCCCGTCTCGCGCCGGATCACCGCCAGCGTCGAGGCGCATTGCGGCGCAAAGATATACCAGACCAAGAGCGACAGCGCGGTCCCAAGGCTCCAGTTCTGCGCAAGCACCGGGCCAAGCAATTGCTGGGTGCCGCCGCTGCCGTCCTGAATGGCATAAACCGTGCCAAGCGCGGCCACTGCCACCTCGCGCGCGGCCATACCGGGGACAAGTGCTATGCTGATCTGCCAGTTGAACCCCAGAGGGGCCAGCACGGGCTCGATGAACCGCCCGATCATTGCGGCAAAGCTGTAAAAGATCGCAGGCTCAGCCGCCCCCGCCGGCGCGCGTGGAAAGCTGGCCAGTACCCAGATCACCACCATCATCGAAAAAATCGTGGTGCCAGCGCGTTTGAGAAATATCTGCGCGCGGGTCATCAGCCCCAGCAGCACCGAGCGCGCGCGCGGCATCTTGTAATCTGGCAGCTCGAGCATGAAGGGCGGCGAGGGCTGACCGCGCCAGAATAGAAACCTCGCCACAAAGGAAACCCCAAGCGCCGCCGCAATGCCCGCACCATAAAGCCCAAACATCACAAGACCTTGCAGGCTGAACATCCCCAGAACCTGCCGCTGCGGAATAAAGGCCGAAATAATCAGCGTGTACACCGGAATCCGGGCCGAACAGGTCATCAGCGGCGCAACAAGGATCGTCGTCAGCCGGTCGCGGCGATTGTCGATCACCCGCGCGGCCATGATGCCCGGAATGGCGCAAGCAAAGCTTGAAAGCAGCGGAATAAACGCTCGGCCATGCAGACCCGCCCCGCCCATTATCCTGTCCATCAGAAACGCTGCTCGCGCCATATAGCCAAGGTCTTCCAGCAACAGGATAAACAGAAACAGGATCAGGATTTGCGGCATGAACACCAGCACACTGCCGACCCCAGAAATCACCCCATCTTGCAGGAAATCGGCAAAAATTCCGGGCGGCAGCAGGCCGCGCAGGCTGGCCGAGAGCATTTCGAAGCCTGCAAGGATCAGGCCCATGACCGGCTGTGCCCAGGAAAACACCGCCTGAAACATCACAAACAGGATTGCCAGCAGGATCAGCAGACCCGCGACCGGATGCAGCAGCACCGCATCGATCCGGGTGGTCAGCGTGGCGGGTTTGACGGGCTCGCGCAGGGTGGCCGCGATCAGCGCGTCGGCCTCGCGGTGGGTCTGGCGCAGGTCGGCGGCGGTGGGCGGCGCCCAGCTGCTCGGGGCTGGGGCGGGGATGCCTTGGGCCACGATCTCATCCAGCCGCGCCCAAAGTTCGACCAGCCCGCCCTTGCGCACCGCCGTCGCACTCACCACGGGAATTTGCAAGGCGGCAGACAGCGCGCGCGTGTCAATCTCGATGCCGCGAAAGCGGGCGATGTCGATCATGTTCAGCACAAAGATCATCGGGCGGCCCGTGCGGCGCAGCTCGAGCAGCAGCCGCAGGCCCGAGCGCATCGAGGTTGCATCTGCCACCACCACCAGAAGGTCTGGCGCCGCCTCGCCCGCGCGCTGGCCCAGCACCATGTCGCGCGTGACCTCTTCATCGGGGCTGCGCGCGCGCAACGAATAGGTGCCTGGCAGATCGATGACATCAAGTGCGACGCCCGAAGGCAGCACCGCCACCCCGGTTTTCCGCTCGACCGTGACGCCAGAGTAATTCGCGACCTTTTGCCGACTGCCCGTCAGCGCATTGAACAGCGCCGTCTTGCCGCAGTTTGGCGCCCCCACAAGGGCAAGGCGCAAAGATCGGATCGCACGTGTATCAGCCACAATTTGTGGTCCTTTGTCGAAGCAGGCCTTGGATCAGACCGTCAGAATGGCCATTGCCTCGCGGCGACGCAGGGCCACAGTTGCGCCGTTGATCCGAACCGCAATCGGGTCGCGCCCAAAGAAGCCTTCGTGCAGAATATGCACCTCGGCACCTTCGATAAAGCCAAGCTCGATCAGACGGCGTTCCATCTCGGCAGCGGGAAGTTGCGTGCTGTGGTCTTGCACGACAATGCTCTGGATCCGGCCACGGTAGCCCTTGGCGGCCAGCCCTAAAGGGAGAGCTTGCGCCGGTATATTCGGGCTGAGAGGGATCATGCCGTTTCCAATTCACGCAATTCAGGGGGCAGAGCTCAGGCGCCCTACCCTTGGTCCTGCTGCATCAATACTATTCCGACAAATATGGTCAAGATATATTTTCGTGATCGCCCGCGCGACAAATCCGCCCAAGCGTCAGAGCGTGGGCGCGGTCATCGCGGCGATATCAACCTGCCGCTCGAGAGCGGCGCCTGTGCTGTCGAACAAATGGCAATCAGCAGCGGCAAAACCGAGCGAGATCGGCTTGTCATCCTCGATGCCACGGGTGCCCGAGAGCACAAACAGAAAGTTCTCTTCGCGCCCGTCAAGGCTTGCATAGCCAATGGTTTGCTGGCCAAGCTGCTCGATGACGTTGGGGGTCGCCCGCAGCGTCAGATCGCCCTGCCCCAGCGTGACGTGTTCGGGGCGGATGCCCAGCAGCATCTCTGCCCCCTCGAGCCCTGCGCGCGGGGCGACAGGCAGGGTGACCGACTGGCCCTGACAGCTGATCTGCACACCGTTTGCGGTGACGCCCATGCAACGCGCGGGCAGCATGTTCATCCGCGGATTGCCGATAAACCCCGCAACGAAGGTG
Organism: Pseudorhodobacter sp.; assembly: GCA_024642045.1. Lineage (GTDB taxonomy): Bacteria > Pseudomonadota > Alphaproteobacteria > Rhodobacterales > Rhodobacteraceae > Cypionkella. The sequence goes on from JAHEBX010000071.1 coordinate 10,783, forward strand.
TTCTGCGGTTTGTGATAAAGTTCAAGCGGGGCACCGACTTGCGAGATGTCACCGCCGTGCAAAACCACGATACGGTCGGCCATCGTCATCGCCTCGATCTGGTCATGGGTAACATAGATCATCGTCGCGCCCAGCTGTTTGTGCAGGCGCGTAAGCTCGATGCGCATATCGGCACGCAGGGCGGCGTCAAGGTTGGAAAGTGGCTCGTCAAACAGGAATATCTCGGGCTCGCGCACAATGGCGCGGCCAATCGCGACGCGCTGTCGCTGGCCGCCCGAAAGCTGACCGGGACGCTGGTGCAGGCGTTCGTCAAGGTGCAGGATCGCGGCGGCGTCGTTCACCTTTTTGCGGATCACCGCCTCGGGCGCACCTTCGACCCGCAGAGGAAAGGCGATGTTTTCATAGACCGACATATGGGGATAAAGTGCATAAGACTGGAACACCATCGCGATGCCGCGCTTGACGGGGGGCAGATCGTTGACACGCTTGCCATCGATCACGATATCGCCGCCCGTGGTATGCTCCAGCCCCGCGATCATGCGCAAAAGCGTCGATTTCCCGCAACCCGAAGGACCGACAAAGACGATGAACTCGCCTTCCTGCACATCGAGCGAGACGTTCTTCACGACCTCGAAATCACCAAAGGTCTTGATCACGTTCTTGAGGGAAAGCTGGCCCAACGGCATTCTCCTATGCACAGGTTCGGGGGCGGTTGACCCGCCCCCGATTGTCCTTACTTGTATTCTTCCAAGGCCTTGGCGGCTTTGGTCAGCGCCGCTTGCGGCTCTGCGGCACCGGTAACAACCGATTGCACCATCTCGATCATCGCGTTTTGCAAACCCTTGTAGTCGGTCAGCAGAGGCTCTGGGCCGCCGTATTCGATGCCGTCGATAAACGGCTTCCAATAAGGATTGGCGGCAAGCATTGCATCCACCGCCGGGCCGGGCCGCAGAGGCGTCAGACCCGCCAGACCACCGCCTTCATAGGCCTCTTGCACCTCGGGCGAGGTGATGAACTTGGCGAATTCGATCGCCTTATCCTCAACGCCCGACCCTTTGAAGATCGCGAGCGAATCCGTGATCAGCAGCGTTCCCGGACCTTTGGCATCGGGGCCTGTTGGCAGGTTTGCGACGCCCCAGTTGATCTTGGTATCCTTGAGCAGATTGGCCGCACCGACCGAGGCCTGAATCATGCCCGCCTTGCCATCCAGAAAGATCGCGCGGATTTCGTTTTGCTCATAAGCGGTCGCGCCCTCGACAGAATAGGGCGTGATATCCTTATAGGCCTGAAGCGCTGCGAGGTTCTGCGGGCTGTCGAGAGTGATATTGCCCGCGTCATCGATCACAGTGCCGTTGTTGGTGTAAACCCAATGCAGGAACTGGTGCATGGTATTGTCAAAGGTCTTGGCGGGCAGGCCATAACCTGCAATTCCAGTCTTTTCCTTGATCGCCTTGGCGTCGGCAATTTCCTCTGCCCAGGTGGTTGGCGGCTTTTCCGGATCAAGGCCTGCGGCCTTGAACAGGTCCTTGTTCCAATAGAATGCCTTGGTCGAAAAGGCGATCGGAACACCCCATTGCGTGCCGCCAAAGGTCACGGTGTCAACGATATGCGGATAGTAGGCGGCCTTCTCTTCGTCGGTCATCGGCACCGGCACGATCAAATCGTTTTTCGAGAATTCCTTGAGCGTGCGCGAGCCGACATAGGCCATGGCTGCGGGCGAGCCTGCAGCCGCCAAGGTGGTGGCCTTGTCTTGACACTGGCCCCAGCCGACGACCTCGGGGGTCACGGTCCAGCCGTCGTTCTTGGCTTCCCATTCCTTGATGTATTTCTCGTGCACGGGATCAATCTTGTCACCGCAATAGATCCAGCTGATGTCTTCTGCCAGTGCTGGCAGGGCTGTCGAGCAGGCAAGCGCCGCTCCGATCAGGGTCTTCCGGAACACAGGTTTCACGTCTTAACTCCCTCTTGGTTGGTTATTGTTTCACCGCACCGGCGGTCAGACCGCCGACGAGATAGCGTTGCAGGAAAAAGATGATGACCAGCGCCGGGGCAATGCCCACAAAGCTGGCAGCCATCAGCTCGTTCCAGATCACGTCCTGCTTGCCGAAATAGGCGAAGAGGCCAACGGGAAGCGGCATGTAGTCGGATTTGGAATTGAAGGTCAGCGCAAAGATGAACTGCTGCGCATAGGCGCCGATAAAGGTGGTGATCGCGACCACGACAATGCCGGGCGCAGCAATTGGCAGGATCACCCGGCGGAAGGTGTAGAACTGCGACGCGCCGTCCATATAGGCGGCCTCGTTCAGCTCGGTCGGGATGCGCATCATATAGGTGCGCAAGAGCCAGATCGCCGAAGGGATCAGGAACGCCACCCCCGGCACGATCATCGCGAAATAGGTGTTCAACAGCCCCAGCGTGCGCATCAGACGGAACAGCGGGATCAACAGCACCGCGCCCGAGAACATGCTGACCGCCAGAAAGCCGCCCAGCACCAAGGCCATGCCCTTGTAGTTGAACCGCGCAAAGGCATAGGCGGCCGGCACCACCAGCGCCAGCACGATAATCGTGGCCACGGTCGAAATCAGGAACGAGTTGAAGATATAGCGCCCAAACCGCGGCACCGAGACCCACATGGTGTAATAGGCTTTGAACGAGCCGTTTTCGGGCCAGAATTTATAGGGCGAGGAAAACAGCTGCGACAGAGGCTTGAGGCTGACAAGAAAGCCTTCGATGAAAGGTGCGAGCATGAAGAACAGGAACACGAAAATACCGGCATAGATCAGCACCACTTCCCACCAGCGGTAGCGGTCGATCATCGGGCGTGTGTCTTTGGATCTCACGGCCATGGGCTATGCCTTTTCCAAGGCCGCAAGGCGGCGGGTGACACGAAAATAGGCGATGCAGAACAACGACAAAAAGATGCAGATCACCACCGCCCGCGCAGCACCTTCGCCGTATTTCTTCGACCCGATCGCGGTTTGATAGGTGTCGATGATCATCGTGGTGGTCGATCCAGAAGGCCCGCCTTGGGTCAAAATCCAGATGATATCGAACGAGTTAAAGGTGGCGATCAGCGACAACATTGACATGGTAATGATCGCAGGCGCCATCAGCGGCAGGGTGATCCGGCGAAAGCGCATCCAGCGGCTTGCGCCATCGGTCCAGGCGGCCTCGTAGAGGTCTTTCGGGATCGACTGGATCGCGGCGAGGAAATAAATCGTCACCATCGGAACGCCGATCCAGACGTCGGTCACGATGGTGGCCCAGAACGCCGAGCTGCCATAGGCCAGAAACGCCACCGGCCCGTCAACGATGCCCATCCGCTGCAGCAGACCCGAGATCATCCCGAACTGGCCGTTGTACATCCAGCCCCACATAAAGATGCCAATCGCCATCGGCACGATCCACGGCGGCATGGTCAGAATACGAAACAGGTGGCGACCGGGAACGGCGGAATTCAACAGCACCGCACCAAACGTGCCAATGATCATCTTCAGCAGCACCGAAAAGAACGTCCAGGCAAAGGTGCGCAAAATCACGGTCAGAAAGGTGTTGTTGAAGATCTTGGTATAATTCTTGTCACCAACATAATTGGTGGTCCGGCTCAGGCTCGCATCGGTGAACGACAGCCGGAACGTCTCGACCAGCGGCCAGGCCACGATGACCAGCACATAGATGATTGCGGGGGCGAGCAGCACCCAGGCAAAGATCAGACTGGATCGTGATTTGATCATTCAGGCAACCTTTTTCGCGGCAAAAGCGGTGTCGTAACGATCCCAGACCGGACGCAGGTCAATGACCGATTTTGACTTGCGCGCCTCGTCGGTGGCAAGCGCCAGGATGCCCGCCTCAAGCGCGTCGAGCGGTGAAACCGGCAGTGGTCCGCCGTGCATGACGTGAGCGATAACTTCCGTCGCCATCTGCTCATCCGCACCGTAGTGCTGCGAAATCGCGGTGGCCTTGTATTCATTTTGGGTCACGCGCTTTTCGGTCAGCACGTCGGTGACCTTGAGGAAACCGCGAATGAAATCACCCTCGGCCTGCCCCTTGGTGCCAAACACCGCAAAGCGGCGGAACTGGTCAGGAGCGTTCAGGTTGGTGTGGAAATTCATGCCCACGCCATTCGCATATTCGATAATCGCCACCTGATAATCGATGATATCGCCGTCGCTGTCGAACACCTTGTCTGAACCGTTCCAGCCCGAGGGCTTGCGGTGATAAAGGCTCATATCGTTGATGCCTTCCAGCTGCGGATCATTCTGGGGGATGAAGGTCTTGCGGCCGCCAAAGCTTGCCACCCGTTCGGGGCGCGCGCCGATCAACCCGTTGTAAAGGTCAAGATCGTGGCAACATTTTTCCAGCATAAAGCTGCCCGACCATTTCTCATACCGCCGCCAGTCGCGCATGAAAAACGCACCGTGATAGGGGTAGATATGCTCGGCGGCCTCGACCGAGACGATCTTGCCAAGCTGACCCGCATCGCGCGCCGCGATCAGGTCACGGTACAGCGGCGCATAGCGCAGAACCAGACCGACAAGCAGGCTTTCATGCCCGTACTTGCCCAGCAGCGCCGCCATTTCATAGGTTTGCTCGATGCTCGAAACGATCGGCTTTTCCGAAAACATCTTGACGCCCGCCTCAAGCCCAAGCCGGATATGGTCAAGATGCAGATGATTGGGCGAACCCACCATCAAAAGATCAAAGCCCCCGGCCCGCACCAGCGAGTCCGGTGTGTCATGCGAGACACCCGCCGAGATGCCATGCTGATCCAGAACCGCCATCCCAGCGGGTTCGGGATCGTAATAGCCTACAATCTCAAAGCTGGGGTCCATTTGGCGAAAGACATACCCAAGGTAGCCCAAACGGAACCCAAGACCGATGATCGCGACTCGCATTCAGACCTCAAGCTGAGAAATTCATTTTCTGGATCATGCGCAGACTGACAGCAACCGTCAATGATTTTTCGCGAATTTCGCAAGTTTATGTAATTCGTTTTCACGAATATCAATCGAACGGCGGTTACGCCCCCCGAGCAAGGCTGCGGCTCAGACCGAGAATAGCGGCACCGACAAGCCCCGGTTCGATCGCGCATTGAGCCGGCACGATCAGGGGACGGTCGAATTTGCGCAAGGTTCGGGTCCGCACGGCCGCGTCAACAGCCGCAATCAGCGCGTGGGAATTGGCAAGGCCACCGCCGACCGCCATGATACCCGCGCCAAGCATATTTTCCACCATCGCAAGCGGCCCGGCAAGCAGCTCCAGCCAGATCGCAATGGTGCGGCTGGCGGGCGTCTCGCCCGCCTGCCACTGGGCGACGATCTGGGTGCTCTCGGCGCTCTGGCCGTGCAGATGCAGGTGCAGCCGCTCCATCCCGCGCGCCGAACATACGGCATCAAGGCAGCCGATCTGACCACAGCCACAGGCAAAGGCAGGCAACGTCACCTCGGGCACCCCCAACACGCGTTGCGCCACCGGACCATGCCCCCATTCGCCGGCAAAGCCGCCCGAGGCGTTGATCAACTCGCCCCGCACCACCACGCCGCCACCAACTCCGGTGCCCAGAATGATGCCAAACACCACGTCATGCCCCTGCCCCGCGCCCAAGGTGGCTTCGGCCAGCGCAAAGCAATCGGCGTCATTGGCAAGATCGACCGGAAGGCCAAGGTCGGACCACAGATCGGCCTGCAAGGGCCGTCCCGTCAGGCAGGGAATATTGGCCACAGTGGCAGTTCCGGTTTCCGGATCGACCGCCCCTGCGATAGAAATCGCAACCCGCTCGGGGTGCTCGGGGGCCGCGTCAATCGCCCTGCGCAGGGCCGCAACAAAGGCCCGGTAGTCTTGTGCAGGCGTTGGCACACGCCCCTGCGGCCGAATGTCGTCGCGCCCAAAGGCATAGGCGATCTTGATCGCGGTGCCA